>JANSXW010000258.1 GCA_024742755.1 bacterium
AATTGTGGTTCTGGCTAAATCTTTTTTAGCGCGTTTGGCGGGCCAAATAAGCTAAAAAAGATGACGCCAGAGCCTGCCCCGCATTTCAGCGGGGTTCATAAGTCCTTGGTTTGCAATAGGAGTAAGCTCCAAACATAGTCTAAGATTGGTATTGTACTGGAAGAGGCGGATGAAAGCTTGTTTTGGCTGGAGATACTGGAGGAAGGAGGGCACTGCCCGGAGGCGCTTTTGGAAGATCTGAAAAAGCTCAGGCAGGAGGCAAACGAGCTGACTGCCATATTCGCAACCATCCACCGGAAATACAGGCCATGACAGAGCCATTGCATACTTCATATTTAACGAGTTTCATACTTCATATTTAATAAGTTTCATATTTCATATTTAAAAAAATGCACATAGTACTTAATTCATACGGCACTTCATTGCAGCGGGAAGGCGGGCGCTTTGTGGTTTTCACATCAGATGGTAAAGATTATATCATACCTGGCCAGGTGCGGACCATAACGATGAGCAAAGGGGCAAAAGTGAGTTCGGATGCGATCCTGCTGGCTATTGAGCATGAAATAGACCTCTTGTTCGTAGATGGAATGGGTGCACCAAAAGGCAGGGTCTGGAGCGTAAAGTATGGCTCTATTGCTACCATCCGGAAGAATCAGCTGGAGTTTATTTTTAATCCGAAGGCAGTGGACTGGGTGAAGCAGTTGCTGGCGTACAAAATGGACACACAAATTGCTTTGCTTTTGGCTATGGACCCGGAAACGGAGGAGAGCAAAAATCTATTGCAAAGGGCGATAAACGCGCTGGAAGACCACAAACAGAAGCTCCTTCAACTGGAAGGCGAAGTAGTGGCAGATATTGCGCCATCGGTCAGGGGTTGGGAAGGAGCCGCGTCCCGCCGCTATTTTCAGGCCATATCCGCTGTGCTTCCGAAGGGCTATCAGTTTTCCGGGCGTTCTCAAAATCCGGCTACGGATGCCTTCAATGCTTTGCTCAATTATGGCTATGGTATGCTTTATGGCAAAGTGGAAGGCGCCTTGATAAAGGCAGGAATTGACCCTTATGTGGGTATTTTTCACCGGGACGATTATAACAGGCCGGTCCTCGTTTTTGATGTGATTGAGCGCTATCGGGTTTGGATAGATTATGTGGTCATTCAGCTATGCCGGCAAGAGGTTTTCCCGGAAGAGTGTTTTGTCGACCGCAACGGTGCCATATGGCTGGAGGGGTTAGGGAAACGGATTCTGATACAATCGGTCAATGATTACCTTGCGGAGGTCGTCCCCTTTAACAACAATGAGCGCTCCCGGGCCGTGCATATCCAACTGTACGCCCACCAATTGGCGCGGTTTTTCCAAAACAGCAGCCTATGATTGAGTTACAGTTTGGACAGCATATCACGAGCATCGAAGAAGCGCTTAAAACGGTAAGCCTGGAACGCCTTTATCAGGGCATCCGGCACCCTAAGCCTCAGTTTCTCACACAGATTAAGCGGCTCCGGATGGTCCGGGCGATGGACCCCAGGCAATATGCAAAGCTCAAAAAGCAGTTGCCCTATTTCGTTTGCGGGCGTTTCCATCCGGCTATTCGCCGTAAAGAGCATTTTTCAAGCATTGAATGTTTTGTCATTGATTTGGACCACTTCGAGGGCAGTGGGCTCCGCCGGGAAGAGGTCGCGGAAGCGATGCGCTCGGATGACAGGTCATTGATGGTGTTTACTTCTCCGGGCGGTGACGGGCTTAAAGTGATGTTCCGTTTGCAGGAACGGTGTTTTGACCCCGGTATGTACAGTTACTTTTACAAGGCATTTCTCCAAAAGCTTATTCAGCAGTATGATCTGGCAAAGGTAGCGGACCTGACGACCCATGACGTTTCCCGGGCCTGCTTCCTAAGTGTTGACAATGAGGCCTATTTCAATCCCGGTGCACAGCCGGTTTCCCTGAGCCAGTACTTTGACCCCTTCGCTCCGGAAGTAACGAAGGTTATCCGCGATAAGGAACAGGAGCTGAAGCAGCGACAGGCCGTAGCGGATATACCTGAACCAAAGGAAGACCCGCTGTCAAAGGAAGTCTTAGACAACATCAAGAAAAAGCTCAACCCCAACTTTAAACCCCGCCCGCCGAAAAAGGAGGCGCATGTCCCTCTTGAGCTGGAATCACAGATTCCGGCGCTTTCCGAGAAACTGCAAGAAGCTGGAATTACGCTGAGGGAAGCGGTGTCGATAAACTATGGAAAACAACTTAAACTTGAGGCAATGCCCCTTATGGCGGAAATCAATGTTTTCTTCGGGAAGCGAGGCTTTTCGGTAGTGAAAACGACAAAGACAGGCACAAGTGCCGAGTTAGCCGATCTGGCTTATCAGGTAATTATGGGGCACCTTTTCCCAAATAGCTCAACCGACTAATTTGCACAGTATGGCAAGGCCACGTAAAGTTACCTATGACCTGAAGGAGAAACTGCAAAAGCTGCGGGATGCCGGACTGTCTGTAAACACGCCCCATAGCGGGGCGGAAACAGAAATGGAGGAAGAACGGCCTTTGCTTACGCTCAACGAGCGTATTCGCAGCATTCTTGATTTAGTCCGCCAACCCAGCCAAAACCCTTACGATATGACCTATCTGGTAATGTATGATATTGAAGACAACCGGGTGCGCACCCATATTGCTAAATACTTGCTGTCCAAAGGCTGTATACGAATTCAGAAATCAGTATATCTGGCCAAAACACACCAAAGGGTCTTCAGTGAAATCAATGACACACTGAAGGAAGTGCAGGAGACCTACGACAATCATGATAGCATTTTGCTCGTGCCAATACAGACGAGCAATGTGAGCAGTATGAAGATCATTGGTAAAGACATACAGATTCAATCTTTGATTGATCCGCCAAACACCTTATTTTATTAAACTTTTTCAGGCTGATTATGAAACTAAAGCGATGATTTTTTCGTATATTGACTAACTCCGGCAGCGATAAACCGTATCGCTGTTCGGTCTTATTTTAGTGTATTCAATTGAAGGTTCCAATTGAAAAACCCCTGTTAAAAAGTGTTAAAATTTCAAGTTCTTTGACATTAACTGGTTGATTTTCATTTAATTGCAAAGATTGCTGTCAGAGCGCATATCCAGTCCAGAGTAGGATTAAGACATCTTAGCCATGATTTTCAAGAGTTTTGAGTGAAACACGTCAGAGCGCATATCCAGTCCAGAGTAGGATTAAGACCGGATGATAGCCAAGACCTTGTCTGGCTTGACGCTTGTCAGAGCGCATATCCAGTCCAGAGTAGGATTAAGACCGTTTCAAGTTAGGGTTTTACTTTAGCCCTGTAGAGTCAGAGCGCATATCCAGTCCAGAGTAGGATTAAGACTACTTCTCGAAACCGTTATGGGTGTTGAAACCCACTGTCAGAGCGCATATCCAGTCCAGAGTAGGATTAAGACTTCGGTCATTCCCTGAGCTTTGCAAAACTCAATAAAGGTCAGAGCGCATATCCAGTCCAGAGTAGGATTAAGACGAACAAAGCCGGGGCCGAGTTGTACGACCGATTATTGGTCAGAGCGCATATCCAGTCCAGAGTAGGATTAAGACCATGTAAATTTTTGCCCCTTCCTTGCAACCATGTCTAGTCAGAGCGCATATCCAGTCCAGAGTAGGATTAAGACTCTTTGATGTGTACGCAGATACGGTCTTTATAGCCTGTGGTCAGAGCGCATATCCAGTCCAGAGTAGGATTAAGACAGTCCCTTCTAGCAAGGTTTCCATCTGAGCCTCGCTCAGTCAGAGCGCATATCCAGTCCAGAGTAGGATTAAGACACCCTTGACTTTGAAGTTATATTTCATGTCTATTGAGGTCAGAGCGCATATCCAGTCCAGAGTAGGATTAAGACTCACTGTAAAACAGTGACATAGCGATGTATACATAGTCAGAGCGCATATCCAGTCCAGAGTAGGATTAAGACCCGAAGGGCACCAGTAACAGGTAGTGTCTTACACGGTCAGAGCGCATATCCAGTCCAGAGTAGGATTAAGACACATAGAAAGGATGATTGCCTGTTCAACGGATAGAGCGTCAGAGCGCATATCCAGTCCAGAGTAGGATTAAGACCCTTTTGGAATAGACCCTGTGTACTTGATTGTGTGGTCAGAGCGCATATCCAGTCCAGAGTAGGATTAAGACAGTTCGTTGTCGAACTCTTCAAGATTTTTAACTTCGTCAGAGCGCATATCCAGTCCAGAGTAGGATTAAGACAAGTGAAAATTAAAAGAGAAAATGTAAATGGTGAGTGTCAGAGCGCATATCCAGTCCAGAGTAGGATTAAGACCAATTGGTTAAATTAGAAAAACCCACTTTATGAGGGTCAGAGCGCATATCCAGTCCAGAGTAGGATTAAGACCCCGAAATAGCTTTCATTCCACGGCTTTAGCCAGTCAGAGCGCATATCCAGTCCAGAGTAGGATTAAGACTTATCTCTGCCATTTTAGATACTCCATCATTTAATAGTCAGAGCGCATATCCAGTCCAGAGTAGGATTAAGACCAAGTATGGAAAGGCGTATGGATAGGATGATGAAAAACGTCAGAGCGCA
>JANSXW010000354.1 GCA_024742755.1 bacterium
CTGGAAAATGAACTGGTGCTGCTCAATATGGCTGACCTTCAGCAAAGCCAGGTTGTGCATGCCTTTCCGGATTCCATAGGCGATGTACAGGCAATGGGCTCTTTCCCTTATGCCTGCGACAGCATCTCCACCTACGTTTTTGCGACGGACGATACCGGGGATACGCAGGTCTATGAACTGGATGTTGAGGACTATAGCTTGTCCTTCCATTGTACACTCGATGCCTTTGTCACGGGGGTCGCTTCTTCTACCGAATGCACTTTGCCGCCTTGGAGCATGCTTTATACCGACCTGGACCCTGACGACAGCTCCGGCGCCTCCGGGCTGGGCTATCAGCGCACGACTTGTACCGGTCCGGTGCCGGTGGCTGATGCGGATGTGGAGGTTTTTTCGCCCTTTGTGCTGGATTCAATCCGCCTGCAGGTGCTGAGCCCGCCCGATGGAGGGGCAGAGCAGTTATCCTGCCCGGGGGCGCCCGGAGTGGAGGTAGCGGGCAACAATACCGGGAGCTTGCTTTTATCCAACAGCTATGCTTCCCTCGGTACCGATTTTGCAGCTGCTGTCCAGGCTGTGGTGTATGAAAATACGGCTGCCTCACCTACCCTGGGCAGCCGGGAAATCCTGTTGGAAATGTATTCTTCCTACTATGGGACTATGCCGAGCATCGCTACCATCACGCTCGATACGCTGAACCACCTCGCCCTTGCCGCTGATACGGCTTCTACGCGCTGCTACGGACAGGAGGACGCCTCCGTCTCCCTGCAGGGCGAGAACGGCACGGGTGGGTACACGTTCACCTGGCCGGATGGCGTACAGGCCGCCGAGCGCAGTGGGCTTGGAGCGGGGAGCTACCTCATCCAAATCGGTGACGGGCAGGGGTGCAGTGGACAGGATACGCTTTGGGTACAAGCCCCCGATAGCCTGTCTGTGGGCATAACGGCAGCGGCACTGTTTGCCTGTGAGGGAAGTGGCAGCCTTGCCGCCTCCGGAGTTGGGGGTACGGGCGCTTACGCTTTCGCCTGGAGCAACGGGCAGTCCGGTGCCACCGCAGCGGGGCTTGATGCAGGCACCTACACCGTTACCCTTACCGATGCCAATGACTGTGAAGCTACAGCCGACTTTGAGCTGTTGCAGGCTGATACTTTCCTGCAAACTGATGTGGTGAAAGACTGTGCAGGCACGCCTTACACATGGCAAAACCAAACCTTCACCACCGACACCGCCCTCTGCCTCACCTACCTCTCCCAGTACGGCTGCGACAGCACCCACTGCCTGGAGCTGCGCTACGAGCGGCGGGAGGGCAGCCTTCAGGCGGACATCTGCCCCGACGGGGCCTACGCCTTCGGCGGGCAGCTGCTCACCGTGCCCGGCACCTACCGGGATACGATCAGCGACGGGCAGCCTTGCGACAGTGTGGTGGTGCTGGAGCTGGGCCTTCATCCGGAGCCGGCTTTGTCCATCAGTCAGTCGGGGAGCCTCTGCAACGGCGGCAGCGCTACGCTTACGGGCAATGGCAGTGGCGCTTTCTTATGGAGTGATGGCACCGCAGGGCCCGCACTGAGCACCACGGCTCCAGGCACCTACGCCGTCACCCTCACC
>JANSXW010000293.1 GCA_024742755.1 bacterium
CAGAAAGAAAATTGTGGCCAAGAGCAAGTCTCGCGCTTTGGACGGATGTCCACAAAAGCGTGGGGTATGTACGCGTGTTTATACAACAACGCCTAAGAAGCCGAACTCGGCCTTGCGTAAGGTTGCTAAGGTCCGCCTGACGAACGGCATTGAAGTGATCTGCTACATCCCTGGTGAAGGGCACAACCTGCAGGAGCACTCCATTGTACTGGTGCGCGGCGGTCGTGTTAAAGACCTTCCCGGTGTACGTTATACTATCGTACGTGGCGCACTCGATACTGCGGGTGTTGAAGGCCGTCTTCAGGCACGCTCCCGCTACGGTGCGAAGCGTCCGAAGAAGTAATTATGTTTCAACATATTTGCGAAACCTCTAATTCAGAGTAATGAGAAAAAGAAAGCCAAAGTTAAGAATCATCCAGCCGGACCCGCGTTACAAGGATCCGATGGTGACCCAGTTCGTCAACAATATGATGCTGCAAGGCAAAAAAGGAACTGCCTTCCAGATTTTCTATGACGCAATGGACCTTATGAAGGAGCGTACTGATCAGGATGAGCACGCTCTTTGGAAGAAGGCGCTGAACAACGCAATGCCTCAGGTAGAGGTACGCAGCCGCCGTATCGGTGGTGCAACCTTCCAAATCCCTACTGAAATCCCTGCCAAGCGTAAGATAGCGATCGGTATGAAGTGGTTGATTAAGTTCGCCCGTCAGCGGAGCGGTAAGGGAATGGCAGAAAAGCTGGCTGCAGAACTGTTGGCAGCAAGCAAAGGAGAAGGAGCTGCTGTTAAGCGTAAAGAAGACACGCACCGGATGGCAGAGTCTAACCGTGCGTTCGCCCACTTCCGCGTATAATCCTTCTTAATCCTTTTTCAATAATTCAAAAATCCCTTTCGAGGAGTAGTCATGGCACAAAGAGATCTTAAGTACACTAGAAATATTGGTATTGCCGCGCATATCGATGCCGGTAAGACGACTACTACCGAGCGTGTCCTTTTCTACACCGGCCTTAGCCACAAAATTGGCGAGGTGCACGATGGTGCAGCTACCATGGACTGGATGGAGCAGGAGCAGGAGCGTGGTATCACCATTACCTCTGCTGCAACCAAAACATCCTGGAAGTGGAAAGAGCAGGATTATGTCGTCAACATCATTGATACACCGGGCCACGTTGACTTTACCGTTGAGGTAGAGCGTTCCCTGCGTGTACTGGATGGTGTGGTCGCTCTGTTCTGCGCCGTATCTGGTGTGGAGCCTCAGTCTGAAACCGTTTGGCGTCAGGCTAACCGCTATAAAGTACCACGTATTGGTTTCGTCAACAAAATGGACCGTTCTGGTGCAGACTTCTTCAACGTAGTTAATGACGTGAAGGAGAAACTGGGTGCCAACGCAGTGCCACTGCAGGTGCCAATCGGTGCTGAAGAAACCTTCAAAGGGGTTGTTGACCTGATCACCAACGAAGCACGTATCTGGAATGACCACGACATGGGCATGACCTACGAGGTAGAGCCTATTCCTGAAGACCTGGTAGATACTGTTGCGGAATACCGTGAGAAGCTGCTGGAAGCAGTTGCTGAGTACGATGAGAATCTGCTCGAGAAGTTCTTTGAAGACCCAGACAGCATTTCTGCTGAGGAGATTCGCGCAGCTATCCGTGCAGCAGTGATCGATATGAGCATCATCCCGATGATGTGCGGTTCTGCCTTCAAGAACAAAGGCGTACAGGCCGTATTGGATGCCGTTTGCGCATTCATGCCATCTCCGGTTGATGTGGAAGCCATCACAGGTACTAACCCGGACACAGAAGCAGAAGAGTCCCGCAAGCCGGACGTTAACGAGCCATTCTCCGCTCTGGCGTTCAAGATTGCAACCGACCCATTCGTAGGCCGCCTGGCTTTCTTCCGTGCTTACTCCGGCCGCCTCGATGCTGGCTCCTATGTACTGAATACCCGCTCTGGTAAGAAAGAACGGATCTCCCGTTTGTACCAGATGCACTCTAATAAGCAGAACCCGATTGATTTCGTTGAAGCAGGGGACATCGCTGCTGCAGTAGGTTTCAAAGACCTGCGTACCGGTGACACCATCTGTGACGAAAACGCACCAATCGTTCTGGAAAGTATGACTTTCCCTGAGCCTGTAATCGGTCTGGCGATCGAGCCTAAGTCTCAGAAAGACCTGGATAAGCTGGGTATGGCACTGGCAAAACTGTCAGAAGAGGATCCGACTTTCCGCGTTAACTACAACGAAGAAACGAACCAAACGGTCATCAGCGGTATGGGTGAGCTTCACCTGGAAATTATCGTAGACCGCCTGCGCCGTGAATTCAAGGTAGAAGTAAGCCAGGGTGCACCACAGGTAAACTACAAAGAGGCACTGACCGCAAAGGTGGATCACCGCGAGCGCCTCAAGAAGCAGTCCGGTGGTTCCGGTCTCTTTGCAGACATGCAGTTCGAACTTGGACCAGCCGACCAGGAATTCCTGGACAGCGATGAATTCAAAAACGGTAAAGAAAAGCTGCAGTTTGTTTGGGACATCGTTGGTGGCTCAATCGACAAGAACTATCAGAAGCCTATCAAGGACGGCTTCCTGCAGATGATGGACAACGGCATTTTGGCCGGCTACAGCATCGACAGCATGAAAGTCCGTGTTTATGATGGTGGAATGCACGCAGTGGACTCTAAGCCAATCGCCTTCGAGCTTTGTGCGAAGGAAGGCTTCCGCGAAGCAGCGCCTAAGACCAATCCGGTTATCCTTGAGCCTATCATGAAGCTCGAGATCGTAACGCCGGAAGAGTTTGTAGGTTCCGTAATCGGTGACCTCAACCGCCGCCGCGGCCTGCCAAAAGGACAAGAGCCACGCGCAGGTGGAGCAGTAAGCATCAAGGCTGATGCCCCACTGTCAGAAATGTTTGGATATGTGACTTCTCTGCGTACGATCACTTCCGGTCGTGCCAACTCAACGATGGAGTTCTCGCACTACGCAGAAGCACCATCAGGAATCGCGAAGGAAATTATCGCCGGCGCGAAAGGAGAAGTTAACGCATAAATTTGTAAGCAGAGTTAAAACAAGGTGCAGCCCAACGGGGCTGCACTAATATCATCACTTATTTAGCTGAATTGAAGGCATGAATCAGAAGATCAGAATCAAACTCCGCTCCTAC
>JANSXW010000312.1 GCA_024742755.1 bacterium
AAAGCAGTATTTTTCGCATCCTAAGGCTTTTGGCCGTGGTCAAATTCTCGTTCAAACAAATTAAATTAAAAAATCAGCCATGAAGATCGCTCTGAAATTTTTCAGCTTAGGATTGTTGATGTTCTTCCTCGCTGGTCCGCTCAATGCACAGACCCCCGACAACATCATCATGACTGAGTCAGGGGAGATGAATGCGGACAAGCCCCTCGATGATATCGTAGAAAAGCGCCTGACCTTTGAGAAGCGCGTTTTGCCTTACGACCATGTCCGTGAGGCAGATATTTTCTGGGAAAAGCGCATCTGGCGGGTCATTGACGTACGTGAGAAAATGAACCTTGCTTTCGCTTATCCTGAGCGCCCGTTTTTCACCATTTTGATGGAAGCTGCTGAAGCTGGTGAAATTACTGTTTACAGCACAGAGGACGACAAGTTTTCTATTCCGCTTACGCCTGATGAGGTAGCCTCAATGGGTGCCAGCGTGGATACCATCGCCACCGTGGACCCGGAAACCTACGAAGAGACTTTCCAGGTCGTACGTAACGAAGTCGACCCTACTGACGTTAAGCGGTACCGCCTGAAGGAGATTTGGTTCTTCGATGAAGAAACCTCTACTATGCAGGTACGCATCCTCGGTATTGCACCGCTTATCGAGGAGTTTGATGACAATGGCAACTTCCGGTACGAGCGTCCTATGTTTTGGGTATACTACCCTGAAGCCCGCGAAGTGCTGGCCCGGGAGCGCGTGTTCAATATTGCCAATGATTCCAGCCCGATGAGCTACGAAGACCTGTTTGAGATGCGGTTCTTCGCCAGCTACATCTACAAAGAATCCAACGTATTTGACCGCCGTCTTGAGGATTACCTTTCCGGTACAGACCTGCTGATGGAATCAGAACGGATTCGTCAGGAGATCTTCAACTTTGAGCACGATCTTTGGTCGTACTAAGCCATAATTGCTAAAACTTCAAGCTTCACTGAAATTGTTTCAAACCATTTTCAGTGAAGCTTCGGTTTCATAAAATGAAAAAGCGGTTTCGGATCAGGTCCGGCACCGCTTTTTTATTGCTTTGAACTTGTAACCACCCAAATCAGGTCATGGCATAAATCTTCAGGGTCAAGCTGGGGGCATTGACAAAACGAGACTTCTCTTCAAAAGAAGTGGGTAAAAGTACGCTTACTCTGGGAAGAGAGGGCCGGCCTGATTAGGAGGCCAGCTCATCCACCAGGCGGGAAATTTGCGCAAGGCGGTCCCGGTTTAGCGAATAGTTGATGAACTTGCCTTGACGCTCTGTATCAACAACCCCTGCACGCCGCAGTATAGCAAGATGCTGCGAAGCTACAGACTGCTCCAGCCGAAGTTTGATATAAATATCAGTTACAGTCATGCTTTCGCTTTCTTCCAGCAGCCCGATAATCCGCTGACGCAGCTTATGGTTGATGGCGCGCAAAACCAATACGGCCTTTCGCAGCTCGGCATAATCCAGTGTGATATCGCTATCGCCCTGATTTAGTGTTACGGTTTCGTTCTTCTGTTTTCTCATATCAAGCTATTTTACATATTAAAGAAACGCTTCAAGTCAAGTGCAATTACTGTGCCAAAAAATGAAGACGTTTCTTTTCCTGTAAAATGATTTAGTTTTCAGATCGATCAGGGAAAGGCAGAGTTGGTAGTACCACTACTGTGCTATTGTTCGATGTTGATTGCCTCCCGGAGCTTTGTATTCAGCAGGCTTCGTTTCTGGTAGTCGCTAAAGGTAAGCTCTCAAGCCGTTAAATCGACTTTCAAAAATAGTGTCCTTACAAAAGTAAAAAAATATTCACATAAATGAAATGTGTAATAAGGTCTTATCACCTATTTTTTTAAGAGTCATGTATAGGACTTGGCCCGATATGATACTTTTTTCTTATTCGTAGAATCGTTTTCTTTCCTTTGGTTGTGCAAACCGTCTGGCATTATAGGCTTGCGTTTCGCCCCTGGCAATGCTTAGTGGCTGCCACTTTTCCCCGGCATCAAGCTTGGACAGCAGGACGATTTGGCCGCAGTGATAGCTGTAATGAGCAAGTTGACGTTGCAGGGCCTCCAGCACCGTATGCCCTTCGTTTCTGATGTAGATGAGGTCTTGCAGCTGTTCAGGCTTTAAGTGGTCAATCGCTTCAAACAAACAAGCCCAGCCTTCCTCCCAGGCCTGCATGACCTCGGTTCTGTTTGCGAAGGTGGGATGGAATTCCCCTTCCCGGTCCCGCCAGGGTTTTTCCCCGTCCTCAGTCAGAAAGTTGGTCCAGCGTGACAGCATATTGCCGTGCAGGTGCTTGACGATGGTTGCAATACTATTCTGGCTGTCACCGGTAGTGTGAAAGAGCGCGGCATCAGTGACCTGTGCCATTGCTTGTTCACCAAGAGACTTGTAATAGCTGAAGAGCGGACGGATATTGTCCAGAAAGTTAAGTGGTGTAGTGGTTGACATTTTTTTTAGGGCAAAATACGGCATCTTGAGACTATGTTTGGAGCGGGTTCGTCATGAAAATCAAGGAATTGTGGTTCTGGCTAAATCTTTTTTAGCGCGTTTGGCGGGTGTTTACATCCAGACATTTATCGTCAGGGCCAAATAAGCTAAAAAAGATAACGCCAGAGCC
>JANSXW010000213.1 GCA_024742755.1 bacterium
GATGCTCTTGCGCCCATCGGCATGTTCCCAGTAAACAGAGGCATAGTGGTCTGGCATTCGGCCGCTGACATCCCCATATACCTGGTATTCGATATCCATAAACTTGGCGGAGTTGAACCAGACCCCCGGATCATATTCCACGGGCTGCCCACCGATGGTATGCGCCACCGTCTCGCCCATCATGCGCCCGGTGTACCATACGGCTTCGATCGGCCGCCGGCCGGGCCGGGGGGTGCGTATCTGTGCGCAGTCGCCGATTGCATAGACATCGGGCAGGTTGGTCTGCAGGTACTCGTCGACTAAAATGCCTTTATCGATTTCCATAGCTGTATTTTTCAGCCAGCCGATATTGGGATGTACGCCCGCGGTAAGGCCCACGTAGCCACAATCAATCCGTTCGCCAGCACCGGTAACCACTGCACAAGCCCTGCCCTGCCCATCATCTACAATCTCTTTCAGCTCGGTGGACAAGCGTAGGTCGATGCCATGCTCCCGGATGTGGCGGGTCACCATTTCAGACTCCTCCTTTGGCAGCACGGCATTCCAGTAGGCCGATTCTCTTACCAAAAAGGTGACCGAAATGTGGCGGGAGTGGAACATCTCTGCCATTTCGATGCCAATCAGCCCGCCGCCAACGATGACGGCGCGTTCCAAGCCCTCGCTATGCGCTTCCATGTATTCCAAATCCTGATAGCTGTAAAGCCCCCGCACGCCCTGCAGGTCCTGCCCCGGCCAGCCAAACTTATTGGGGGTGGAGCCAAGGGCAAGGATGAGCTTGTCATATCCCAACTGATCGCCCTCCCGGAAATGCAGCTGTTTTTGCTCAAAATCAATCTGCTCTACGTATCCCCGCTTCAGCCCGATGCGGTTTTTCTCCCAAAACCAGTCTTCGTAGGGTTTGATGTCTTCGTACCGCATATGCCCCATGTAGACATACATCAGGGCCGTGCGGGAAAAGAAGTGATCGGTTTCTGCTGAGATCACCGTTATTTTATGGTTGGTCAGCTTCCGTAAAAAACGGGCAGCGGTAATGCCGCTAATGCCGTTGCCGAGGATGGCGATATGCATAGGTGGTGCTTGTTTGTTCCAAAGATAGGAATGGAGATGGTAAAAGCGCAGCTCTGCCGGTATTGATGTCTTTGCGGGGACAGATCGGAAGCAGGGCAAACGCACCAAAAGTTGAATGGGATTGGAGCACGTTTGGAACGTGTCGCGGAACACGTAAGAGCGGGTGGCAGCTGCCGAAATTGTATGTTCGACGGAGGAGTCCCGCAAATCGGCCGTGCCCTTGGCAGGCGGCACCTGGGCGCTCAACCTCGCCCGGCGCTCTCGCTGTCCGACGTAGTTTTATAACGCCAGTATATATCCGTATGGGCCTGTCCGTAGGAACTGGCCCGTCCATACGGACAGGCCCATATGGACAAGTTATGGGAAGTGGTTCCTTTCGCCGGGCGTGCTTGTTAGGTTGGTCTTGGGTTTCGAGCGGTGCCGGTGGGTTTGGCTTGGCGCAAATATCACATTTTCTTTTCCTGGATGAAAAGAAACAAAAATCACGGCTGTCCAGCATTCTTAACGGGAAAATCACAGGCAGACGACTCGCGCCTACAAACTCGCCTTGGTACAAGGTGGGTTAAGGGACTGTGGGGAATAGCTTGATGCCGGGTTTTCAGGTGGATGGGGCATATTGGCTCAAACAGTGTATCCGCGCCACTGTGTGGCCGTCGTCTGCCTGTGATTTTCCCTAAATGCTGCAATGCCGGGGGCCAAGGCTTGGTCTTCGGGGCGGTGGCTGCTAGGGTGTGGCTTGGGGGCGAGCGGTGCCGGTCGGTATGGCAGCCTCGCCCGGCACTCTCGCTGTCCGACGTAGTATGAAACGCCAGTACTGGCCCGTCCATACGGACAAATATGGGAAGTCGGTCCTTTCGCCGGACGTGCTTGCTGGGACGGTCTTGGGTTGCGAGCGGTGCCGGTGGGTGTAGCGCTAATTTTTGGGTAATGAAAACTTAGTTTGGTGCGTTTGCCCTAGATCAAAAAGCACATTGTCAATCGAGCAGCGTTCCTTTTCCTATATTGGCGGGCAAAAAACAAATCATGCGGTTACCCTCTACCCTTTTCCTGGGCTTGTTGTTGCTCAGCATCGGCTTATTGCAAAGCTGTTCTTCCCTCTCATCAACTTCCAGCGCCAGCAAAATCCCGGTCTATGCCTGGGATGGCGGACTGAATGACAAAACCGACGATGAAGTTTTGAAAACCCTGAGCGGCTGGAAAGCCAAAGGGGTGGACACCCTCATGTACAACGGCGGGCAGGATCCCGCTGACTACGCGCGCATCGGGAAACTGGCAGAAGCCGCAGGCCTCGGGCTCCACGCCTGGATTCCTACCATGGTCCAAAAGCCCCGCCCCGAACTGAAGCCAGAATGGTATGCCGTCAACCGGGCTGGGGAGTCGGCTTATGACAAGCCTGCTTATGTGCCGTACTATACTTTTCTGTGCCCGAATGAACCCGGCGTATACCAATTTCTGGAGGAGCTGTACACGAGCGTCGCTGAAGTGGAGCAGGTAGCTGCTGTACACCTCGACTACATCCGCTTCCCGGACGTCATCCTGGCGCGGGGGCTGTGGGACAAGTACGGCCTGGTGATGGACAAGGAGTACCCCAAATATGATTACTGCTACTGCGACCGCTGTACTTCGGGCTTCGAGGAGCAGAGCGGCATCGATATCCAATCCGTGGAAGACCCCACGCAGGTACAAGCCTGGAAGCAGTACCGCTATGATCTGATCACGAGCATCGTCAACCGGCTGGCAGAGCAGGTACACGCCCAAGACAAGCGCATTAACGCTGCCGTTTTCCCGGGCCCGCACTCCGTGGCCAAGCGCATCGTGCGGCAGGAATGGGACCAATGGGATCTTGATCAGGTCTTCCCCATGCTCTACAATGATTTTTACCTGGAAGATGTGGAATGGATCGGCGAGATGACCGCAGAGGGCGTAGAAGCACTTGACGACCGGGCTGCGCTAATCAGCGGTTTGTTCATCTGCCCGGACCCAAAGAGCAAAGCCCGGCAGCCGGACCCGGAAAACCACGGCCTTATCCCGGAAGAACTGGGAGCAGCGGTGGAGGTATCTATAGATAACGGTGCAGCGGGTATCTGCCTGTTTACCCCCGGTCGTATGACGAAAAAGCACTGGCGGGCGCTGCGGCGGGCGATTTACCGGTAAGGAAACTGCAACGCTAGAGACTAAGCAAGTAAAGGTTAGCATTTTTTTGACAGCGTTAAACCGTTCTAAGGTTTTGGGGTTGGTAAGCGTGCCACCTTCAGAGCTTCTATGACTTCTGGAAGATGCAGGGATTCTTTCGCTACTGTTTTGCAGCGAAAGAACCCCTATGGCACGATGCCTGCTTCAACAAAGATTTCATGCCTTTGCCTACTTGCTACCCAATGATAAAAAGATTATACTTGCAATATGACAAATGAAGAGGTTCACCGTATCATTAGAAACTATCTTGCTCAATATCCAATTTCCAGGATTGGGGTATTCGGGTCTTTTGCCAGAAACGAACACACACCGGAAAGTGATATTGACATCTTAGTAACCTATGATGAACCTGTTAACCTTTTCATACTGGCACGCATGCACCGGGAACTATCAGAACTACTTGACCGCGAAGTAGATATCGTTAGTGAAAAATACCTTGACCCCAGAATAAAGCCGGAAGTGGAGCAGGACCTAAAAATTATTACTGTGTGATGAGTGCCTTTCGTGATCTCACCTATCTGGAACACATTGAGGATTCAATTGAAAAGATTCAATCTTAAAATTCATCATTTTAGACAACTCCATCTAAGAGCTGCCTCTCACCCTGATCAGGGAAAGAAGAAAAGCAACCAATTTTGTTTAGCCCACTAAACACTTTTTGGTATTTTTGTTTCATAGATTAAACAAAATAAAATGCAAAAGCTTTTCCTCCGGTCTCAGGCTGCCCTAAAAACGGCTGATACAGCGTACCGCCGCCCGCTTTACGATAGTATCGACTGGAGCAATCCCCTTATTGCGGTAATCGGAGCGCGTGGCGTAGGCAAGACCACCTTGCTGTTGCAGCGCCTGCAGGCTTTAAAACTACCCCCTCAGCAAGCTTTGTACGCCGACCTCGGAGATTTGTACTTTCAGGAAAACCGCCTGTTGGACTTTGCAGAATCCTTTATTGAGCAAGGCGGGCAATACCTGTTTCTGGACGAGGTTCACCGCTATGGTTTCGGCCATTGGGCGCAGGAACTTAAGTCCCTGTATGATTTATACCGCAAGGATTTGAAGATTGTCTTTTCCGGCTCTTCCCTCATCAACATTTTGGATCAGCAGGCAGATTTGAGCCGGCGGGTGCGATTTTACCGTATGCAAGGCTTATCATTCCGGGAGTACCTCCTGCTCAAGTTGCAAGTATCACTGCCGGTTTTGGGGTTAGAGCAGCTCTTGCAGGGCCATCTGGAAATTGCAGCATCGCTCAGTACCTTCCGTCCTATCCCTGCCCTGCGACAGTATTGGCAAACCGGATATTATCCCTTTTTCCTGGAGGACGAGGCGGGTTATGCCCAACGGCTGAATATGGTGGTTCAGCTAGTGATTGACCAGGATATTTCCCTGATGAATAGCGTCAGTGCCGCAAAACATCAGCAACTGGGGCGCTTGCTCTATGCTATTGCCTCCTCTTCCCCTTTCAAACCCAATATCAGCAAACTGGCAGAGCGCCTTGGTTTAAGCCGAAATACGCTGCTCCAATACCTTCAACTGCTGGAACGTGCAGAGCTAATCGGGAGCCTGCGCACGTCCGCAAAAGGAGTGAGCGCCTTGCAAAAGCCTGATAAACTTTACCTTAACAACCCTAACCTTGTCTACGCCCTCTCCCCCAAAGATGCCGCAATCGGAACGCTGCGGGAAACGTTTTTCTACAATCAACTCCACGCCCTTACGCATCAGGGCGCTGCACCGGCTCAGCTGTTACTACCCAAAAAGGGGGACTTTCTCTTCGCTTTGCCCGGGCAGGAATACCTGTTTGAAATCGGTGGCCCCAATAAAGAGGCCAAACAAATCGGCACCGCCCCTCATCATTACGTAGTTGTCGATTCTGCTGCCACCGCTCACCCACAGCGCATCCCGCTTTGGATGTTTGGGCTGCTGTACTAAGAGAGGATCTCACTTGCCCTCTCCTTACCAGAGCGATTTTCGTATGTATTCCAACAGGGGGCGTTACTATAATTTCTGCTTGTGAACGTTCATCTCATCTCCATAAAGCAGGCCTGCTTTGGGCCCGACTATGCCGGTTTTCAATTGTCAGAAAGGTTACAAATCATAAAAAAGCGGTAAACAAACTGTACATTATTAAAAACAGCGACCACCACCCTGACTCAAAATCCAATTTTTACTTTAGCTTTGCTGCGCTAGTAATTGGTGGCGGGAAAGCCTGTCGCCATGATTTTATTTCAGAATATTAACTAAATCCTTTTTTAGGTATGAGAGCAGCTATACTCTTTATTCTCGCATTATTTATGCTGCAGGCGACTGAAACGACTGCGCAGGTACAAAAGCGTGTACTTGTAGAACACTTCACTCAGGCTTCCTGTCCTCCTTGTGCGGCACAGAACCCAGCTTTCAACAACATGTTGTTTGACAACTGGGAAAAGCTGGTAACTATTAAGTACCAGACTTCCTGGCCAGGGTTTGACCCCATGAATGAGCAAAACCCCGGTGAAGTACAATCCCGTGTAGACTACTATGGTGTTACGGGTGTACCTAATGTCATCATGGGCGGTACGCTTGATGCCGGAACCGCCGGTCAGGCAACCGTTGGTCAGATTGACAACATCCACGCTGAGATGACGCCTATCGAAATGGATATGAGCCACAGCATTTCTGCTGACCTTGACTCTATGTTCATCACTGCTGTAATCAAAAACGTTTCTGCAGATGAGTTCAACCCTGGCAATACCGTTGCCCATATCGCAATTGTTGAACAGGAGATTTTGTTTCCAGAGCCTCCTGGTTCTACAGATGAATTAGACTTCTACAATGTGATGCGTAAAATGCTCCCTGATGCCGATGGTACTTCCCTTGGCGCTATAGCTGCAGGTGATTCTGTTGTTCTGGCATTTGCCGTACCCCTTCCAGAATACATTTATTTTTATGATCAACTTGGAGCAATCGGGTTTGTGCAAAACAACTCCAGTCAGGAGGTTTACCAATCAGACATTAGTGAGACTCTTGGAATCTCTGATGAATACGGTGATGTTTCCTTGGGGCTTGATATCCAAACCCCTCCCAGCTACTGTGAATACGAAGTTTCTGCATCCGCTGAGGTGGAGAATGCGTCTGATACTGAAGTCAATACCATCGAGGTTCAAATGATTATAAATGGAGAGACAATTGCTAGTGAGACATGGGAAGGTACGCTCGCTCAGGGAGAATCTGCAACAATTAATTTTGCTGCGGTTGCTGTAGAGCCGGGGGCATCCGAAGTCTCCTTCGAAGTAATTTCTATAAATGGCTTACCCGATTACAACCGGATGAACCAGCTTGACAATTCCGTACAGGTCAATACATTGTCGGAAGAGCCTTTCGCAACAGAGCACATGGAGGGCTTCGAAACAACACCGAATTTGGTAACTCCTGCTAATGCATTAATCGAAGCAAGTGCACCGGATCGTATGGGTGTAATTAACGCAGGCTACTTTCAGCAAAACGGGCAGATTGGTGCTTATGGAGAATCAAACAAAGCCATTTTTGCCAATTTCTACCAGTGGAACAACGCCGGAGAGCAGTCGCACCTGATTTTTGACAAGCTTGACCTGACGGAAATGACAGATGCAATCATCACATTTGACTATGCATTTGCGCAGTATTCAGGCTTTGCGACCAATGACCGTCTCATTGTTTCCGTATCTGAGGATTGCGGTGCGACATGGACTACCGTTTACAATGAGGGGGGCGCAAGCTTTGCAACTGCTCCGGCTTCCGAGCCGTTCTTCATTGCCGGCAGTGGCGACTGGGCAGCAGACACTATCGACCTGAGTGCTTATGATGGTACAGCTGAGCTGAATGTTCGCTTCTCTGCTCAAACAGATTGGGGCAACAACCTGTTCCTGGACAACATTACTATCGAAAGCGGTACGGTTGTCAGTGCTGACGAAGCCAACAAACTAGAAGGCAAAGTCTTCACCTACCCTAATCCGGCAACTGATCTGGTTTATGTCGACTTCACCCTCGAAGAAAAGAGCGATGTTACCGTACAGGTATTTGACGTTTCCGGTAAAGCCATTACTACGCTTGCTGCAAATGTAGCATTGGGTACTGGTGCGCACCAATTGCGCTGGGCTCCTCAGGAGGCTGGTTTGTACCTGATTCGCGTATCTACACCTGATAGTGCGCTCACCAAGCGTGTTACTGTTGTGAAGTAAGTCCTTTGCTTATCTGAAACAGCACACTCAGGAGCTGTGGACAATGATCCACAGCTCCTGTTTTATTTTGTAGCGCAGAGGACTTTTAGATATGTTTAAGAGTTAAGCGTTTGGAGTATGCCCGTTTATTCGGTACTTTTGTAGCGTGAAAGAATATTTCTATTGAAACTAAGCCAAATCAACATAAGCTGATGAAAAAAAATTTACTTCTCTTTTCTTTTCTACTCATATTTACGCTAAGTATTGAGGCACAAATCACCCTTACTTTTCAGCCAGATACGATCAGTGTATCAGACTATATTGATCTAAATGACAATGAGTATGAACTAGTAGGCTACGCTACAGTTACTAACACAAGTGATGAAGCTTTTTCA
>JANSXW010000158.1 GCA_024742755.1 bacterium
CGCGCAGTGATAAAATTTTTCAGACATGGTTGATGTAAAACCTGATGAGATCTCAGCAATACTCAAACAACAACTCTCCGGTTTCAGCTCCGCAACCGAACTTGAAGAGTACGGTACCGTACTTCAGGTAGGTGACGGTATCGCGCGTGTGTACGGTTTGACCAAAGCACAGGCTGGTGAACTGGTGGAATTTGATAACGGCACACAGGCGATCGTTCTGAACCTGGAAGAAGATAACGTAGGTGTGGTACTCATGGGCCCAAGTGATGGCATCCGTGAGGGCAGCCGCGTACAGCGTACCAACCGCATTGCTTCTATCAAGGTAGGGGAAGGTTTCGTTGGCCGCGTAGTAAACGCGCTGGGCGAGCCAATCGACGGTAAGGGTGCGATCGAAGGCACAACTTACGAAATGCCACTGGAGCGCAAAGCGCCGGGTGTAATCTACCGTCAGCCGGTAAACGAGCCGCTGCAGACCGGTATCAAGTCTATTGATGCCATGATTCCAATCGGCCGTGGACAGCGGGAGCTGATCATCGGTGACCGTCAGACGGGCAAGACAGCGATTGCAATCGATACCATCATCAATCAGCGTGAGTTTTACGAGCGCGGCGAGCCGGTTTTCTGTATCTATGTAGCTTCCGGTCAGAAGGCATCTACCGTTGCCAACGTAGCGAAGACCCTGGAAGATAACGGAGCGATGGACTACACGGTTATCGTTTCTGCTTCGGCTGCTGACCCTGCACCGCTTCAGTTCTACGCACCCTTTGCCGGTGCTGCTGTGGGTGAGTACTTCCGCGATACAGGCCGCCCTGCCCTGATCATTTATGATGACCTGTCCAAGCAGGCGGTAGCTTACCGTGAGGTATCCCTGCTGCTGCGTCGTCCTCCGGGCCGTGAGGCATACCCTGGTGACGTATTCTACCTGCACTCCCGCCTGCTGGAGCGTGCAGCGAAGATCATCAGCAACGACGAGATTGCCCGCAATATGAACGACCTGCCGGAAACCCTGGCCAACGCCAAAGACGAAAAAGGCGAGCCACTGGTAAAAGGTGGGGGATCACTGACTGCCCTGCCGATCATTGAGACGCAGGCGGGTGACGTTTCTGCCTATATCCCGACCAACGTAATTTCCATTACCGACGGTCAGATCTTCCTCGAGTCCAACCTCTTCAACGCCGGTGTGCGCCCTGCGATCAACGTAGGTATCTCCGTATCCCGTGTGGGTGGTTCGGCTCAGATCAAGTCCATGAAGAAAGTATCCGGTACCCTGAAGCTCGATCAGGCACAGTACCGCGAGCTGGAGGCGTTCTCCAAGTTCGGTTCTGACCTGGACGCTGCAACCACCGCAGTGCTGGAGAAAGGTAAGCGCAACGTGGAAATCCTGAAGCAGCCACAGTACTCTCCGGTATCGGTTGAGAAGCAGGTTGCCATCATCTACCTGGGTACCAAAGGCAAACTGCGTAATGTACCGGTAGACAAGGTGAAGGAGTTCGAAGAGCTCTTCCTGACCACGCTGGAGAAGCAGCATCCTGATGTACTCGATACTTTCCGGGCTGGTAAGCTGGACAAAGAGGCTACCGACAAGGTGGAAGCACTGGCAGCTGAACTGTCTGCACAGTACAAGAAGTAAGACAATCGTTTATTTGATCGGCAGCCCCTGTGGCTGCCGGCAAAATTGCTATAGATGGCTAACTTAAAAGAGGTACGGGACCGTATTAAGTCGGTTCAGAATACTCAGCAAATTACCAAGGCGATGAAAATGGTGTCAGCGGCTAAGCTGCGCCGTGCGCAGGATGCGATCCTGCAGATGCGCCCCTATGCTGATAAACTGAATCAGGTACTGCGCAACATCCTTTCCAACCTGGAAGGAGATGCCGGCAGCAGCCTCGGCGTTGAGCGCGAGGTGAAGAAAGCCTGCATCGTCGTGGTGACTTCCAACCGTGGTCTTTGCGGTGCGTTCAACTCCAACATCTCCAAAGCGGCAGCTCATTTGGTGGAGACTAAGTATGCGGCTGTGCGCGAAAGCGGCAACCTGAGCATGCTGTGCATTGGTAAGAAAGGAGCGGAGTACTTTAAAAAGCGCTATCCGGACCTGGACTTCATCCCGGGCTATGTCGACTTATTTGAGAATCTGAGCTTCGACAACGTTTCGGAGGTGCCTAAAATGCTTATTCAGTGCTTCGAGGATGGCGATTTTGATGCGGTGGACGTGACCTACGGCAAGTTCAAAAACGCAGCCACTCAGATTACACAGGTGGAGCAATTCCTCCCTGTACCTAAGATTGAGGCGGAAGCTGGTGAAGAAGAAGCGGAAGGCATGCTGGCCGATTACATCTTCGAGCCCGGTAAGGAAGCGTTGCTGGAATACCTTATCCCGACCATCCTTCAGACGCAGTTCCAGAAGTACGTCCTCGACACCCACGCTTCTGAGCACGGTGCCCGTATGACAGCTATGGACAAGGCAACGGAGAACGCTCAGGAACTGCTGCGCGACCTCAAGATTTCCTACAACAAAGCGCGTCAGGAAGCCATTACGAACGAAATCCTCGAAATCGTGGGCGGTGCGGCTGCCCTCGAGAATGGATAATATTGACCCCGCTCAGCGGGTTTTCTAGTACAATTGTTATAATCCCCCCGGCACGGCATGACCGCGCCGGGGGGATTTTTTAGACTATGTTGGGAATTCGCTTTTGGAGCGAATTTAGTCAAATTTTATTCTGAACGAGGCACGATGAAGGAGCATAGCCTGAGCTAAGTGACTGACCTGCCCGCCGTACAAGACTTTGGCAGGCGGGAGAGTAACGAAGTGCAGGATAAAATTTGGCAAATGCAGCCCAATGGGTGAAATCCCGACATAGTCTTATTGCCGCTCAAACTCAATCCTGTCGCCCGGCTGAACGCCCAGTTTATCGGACAGGCCGCCAATCACCTCCAGCACGTACTTGGCATCTCCCTGACTCGTCTGCGGGCTCAACGTTTGGGGCTGTGCATTCTTGCGGATATTCAGAATGCGCTGGTCTTCACTGATGAACATTATATCGAGGGGGACATAAGTATTGCGCATCCAAAAGGACTGCGGCTCCGCCCGCTCCATAATGAAAAGCATGCCCTGATTCTCTTCCATGGACTTGCGCCACATCATGCCTTCTGCCCGGCCCATGTCATCCGCTTTGATTTCGATATCAAGGGTGCTGATTGCCTGACCGCCCTGTTCGGCATAAAACGTAAGCGTGCCCTGTTTGGTAAACTGAGGCCCCGAAGCCCGGGGCGTGGATTTTGGCATAGACATATAGATTAGCCCCCCTACAATGGGGAGGGCGAGAATGGCCATCAAAAGGATAAGGTTGCGTTGTTTGCGCTGTTTGGCTTTGCGGCGCTCTGTGCGGTTGGGAAGGTTGGATTTTGCGGTCATGGGTGTCAGGTCGTTTATGATTGTTACCGGTAAAAATAACATACTTCGGCAAAAAATTAGAAGAAGGCACCCCCGGAAATCAAAGGCGCCTCCCACCATTCCCCTCTACTCCGTACCATTGATATAATACGCGCCCTTCAGCGCCACCGGCGTACGGTCGGTGATACTTGTCCCGCTAATCTCCACATACCCATCGGCAACGGTGCCCGGCTTTACCGGTATTCGCTGAAAGCCATTACCGGTTTCCTGAAAGACAAAGGCTTCCTCCCCGGAGCGGATCAGCGCCTCTTCCGGCACGGTCAGCGCCATGCGGCTGTCTGTCTGTATTTTGGCAAACAGGAAGCTGCCGATTGCCAGCTTGGGGGTGCCTTCGTCCAGGTGGACATGCACCCGTGCGGTCTTCTGCTCCATATCAATGCTTTGGTTCACCAGGTGCACCGTACCGGTTATCGGTGCCTCTTCGCCCGGCAGGTTGGCGATCACCGGCTGCCCCTTTTTCACGCGGTGCAGGTCTTTGGCATAGACTTGCAGCTCCAGGTGGAGGTGGCTATCGTCAGTGACCTGGAAAAGCATGGTCTCCGGCTGTACCAGCTGACCGGAACGGACTTCCACGTGTGTGAGCTGACCGCCAGCGGGTGCATCAATGCCGATTGCAGACTGAATTTCCCTGGTTTCCTCAAGGTTTTTTGTATCAATTCCGATGAGTTTCAATTCTGCTTTCAGGCCTTCGTGCCGGGACTGCATAATGGCCAGCTCCGACATCGCCAGTTCGTAGTCTCTTTGAGAAGCAGCATCCGACTGAGCCAGTTCCGCTTTGCGGTCCCTGTCTTTTTGGAGGTAAGGCAGCTGTGCAGCCGTCTCCAGGAAAGTCCGCTGCAATCGCACCAGGTCAGGGTGGTCAATGCTGGCCAGGCGCTCGCCCCGCCGGACTTGTTCGCCGGGCAGGTGACGGATGTTGCGCACAAAACCCATCACCGGGCTATGCACCGCCTGCTGATAAGCCGGGGGCACATCAATCGTGCCGGAACAGGAGAGGTACGTCGGGATTTCCCGTTGCTCAGGCTGTCCGGTTTGGATGCCTGCTTCTTTCAGTTGAGCGGCAGATAAGTGGATGAGGCCATCAGCCGCTTCGGTAGCCGCCGGCGTCTCGGTGACGTCGGCCGGGGCAGCTTCGTTTTGGCAAGCCAGCAGGCTCGCGGAAAGGATGAAGATGAAAAATACGTATTTCATGGTGGTTGTTTTAAAGAGGATTATTGAGATAGGAATTCGAGATACAGCACCGCCTGATTGTAGCGGGCGGTGAGGTTGATGCGTTCGAGCTCGCTGCTTAGGGCAGCATTAAGGCTCTGTGCATATTGGAAGTAGTTGACCTCCCCCTGCTCCAGTTGCAGTTGTGCGAGCTGCCGCAGCTGCCCCGCCTGAGCTTGGAGTGCCGGGCCCTGTTCTTCCAGTTGCCGGGCCAGTTGCTGCCATTGCACCTGAGCCATCCGCCGCTCCTGTTCGAGCTGCTGCCGCTGCCCCTGCAGTTGCTGAGCAGCTTTGGTCGCCTCCAGTTCTGCCTGAGCAATACGGGCGCGCTGACTTTTTTGGAAAACCGGTGCCCGTAGCCCGATCTGAACGGCATTCAGTGGAATATCGGGACGTATGCTTTGTTGCATGTAACCAAACGACAACTGTGGCTGCAGGCGTTGGGCTTCCACCTCTGCATTGGCAGCAGCGGCCTGCCTTTCCTGTTCCAGCGGGCGCAGAAATGCCTGTAGGGCAGCCGTGGTGTCTGCTGTTCCCGGGGTGAGCACATCAAGGGAGTCTACTGGCCGTACCGATGCCGGACTGTACGCCAGCTGCTGGAAACGGCGGAAAGCTTGTTCCTCCTGTTGAAGGGCTTGCCGGCTTGCGCTTTGGGCCTGCGTGAGTTGCTGTTGAGCCAGGGTGTACGACAAGCGGTCGATGGCACCGGCCCGCAGCTGAAGCGCCGCCCGGTCGGCCAGATTTTGGAACACCAGCTCCTGCCGTTGGTACAATTGCAGGCGGGCCTGTTCGGCCAGCCAGTTTTGCCGGGCCTGCCTGATGCCAAAGGTGACCTGATGCTCCAGCAACGCCTGTTGGCTGCCAGACAGCGCCAGCTGAGCGCGGGCAGCCGCCTCCTGCTTTTTGTTCAGTCCAAATGGAGCCAAAGGCTGCGTAATCGAAACCTGATAGTCCCCCATTGTGGTATTGTACTGCCCAAAGCCGGCCATGAACTCCGTTTGCGGGATTTCACGGGCAGCGGTAATGCCCAATTGCGCCTGTTGGATGCTCAGCGTACCGTTTTGGAGGTCCGGATTAAGCTCCAGTGCCTGCTGCGTGGCGTAGTCCAGTGTGAGTGGCTGCTGGGCCATCGCCGGTGTTGCCAGGATCAGCAATGCAATGACCGATGCACCAGGTACGGAAGGCTTCAGGTTCTTGTTCGTCAGGTAGTAAAGCACAGGCAGGACGAGCAGGGTAAGCAGCGTCGCCGTGATCAGCCCGCCGATGACGACCGTCGCGAGGGGTTTTTGTACTTCCGCACCATTGGAGGTGGAAAGTGCCATTGGCAAAAAGCCGAGCGCAGCCACCGTGGCCGTCATGACAACCGGGCGCATCCGTGCCAGCCCGCCATCAATGACAACCTTCCGGATATCCGTGTACCCCTCTTCATACCGCAACCGGTTGAAGTGGCTGATGAGTACGATGCCATTGAGCACCGCCACGCCAAACAGCGCGATAAACCCAACGCCCGCCGAAATGCTGAATGGCATGCCCCTGGCCCATAGCCCCAGGATGCCCCCAACGGCGGCGGTGGGCACAGCCGTGAAGATCATCAGCGCGTATTTCAGTTTGCCAAAAGTGAAATAAAGCAAAACGAAGATCAGCGCCAGTGCGGCCGGTACGGCTACCCCCAGCCGGGCTTTGGCCGCCTCCAGGTTCTCAAATTGCCCGCCATACTGAATGTAATAACCGGCAGGCAAATCGAGCCCGTCACTGAGCTGAGCCTCGATATCGGCCACCAGGCTGGCTACGTCCCGGTCGCGCACATTTACCCCGATGTTGATGCGGCGGCGGGTGCCTTCCCGGGAGATCTGCATGGGGCCTTCGGTATAGTGCACTTTAGCTACCTCGCTCATCGGCAGGGACCGCCCATCGGGCAGGTGGACGAACAGTTGCTGCAGGTCTAGTTCCTGACGGCTCTGTTGGTCAAGGCGGACCACAAGATCGAACTTCCGCTCATTCTCAAAAACCACACCTGCCGTCTCTCCGGCAAATGCAGTGCGCACCAGGGTGTTGAGCTGTTCAATATCCAGCCCGTACTCTGCGATCTTAGGCCGGTTGAAGTCGACCATCAGCTGAGGCAGGCCCTCGGTTTGTTCCACTTTGACGTCGCCGGCCCCGGGAATACCTTTGATAATATCAGCCGCCCGGTCAGCCTGCTCTTTGAGCACGGTGGTGTTCTCCCCGAAAATCTTCACGGCAATATCCGTTTTGGCGCCCGTTAGCAGTTCGTTGAAGCGCAGCTGAATGGGTTGGGTAAACTCGAAGGAGGCACCGGCGATGACTTCCAGTTTTTCCTTCATGGCGGCGACCAGCCCCTCCCGGTCTGCAGCGCTGACCCACTCTTCCTGTGGCTTGAGGATGATCATGATGTCGGCATCCTCAATCGCCATTGGGTCTGTGGGGACTTCGGCGGTACCGATTTTGGAAACGACGTGCTCCACTTCCGGGAAATGGTCGAGGATGATTTTTTCTGCTTTAGTGGCCGTTTTGACACTCTCCTGCAGGGAGCTGCCCGGCTGAATGGCCATTTGCATCGCCAGGTCGCCTTCTTCCAGGGTAGGGAGGAATTCAGCGCCCAGGGTACGGAAGAGGAGCACGGAGCCAATCAGTACAGCCAGCGTGGCACCCAGTACCAGTTGTGGCAGGCGCAGGGCACCCTCAAGTGTGGGCCGGTAAAGCTTCCGCAAAAAGCCTACGATACGGTCGGCAAAAGTTTTGTGGGCTTTGATATTGCGGGGCATTACCCAGGCAGTCATCATTGGTACGTAGGTGAGCGATAGAATTAGCGCACCCAGCACCGCAAAGCTGAAGGTCATGGCCATAGGCCGGAACATCTTGCCCTCAATGCCCGTCAGTGTCATGATGGGGATAAACACCGTGAGGATGATAAACACTCCAAATACGGCAGAACGGAAGAGCTTGGCGGACTCGTCGATAATGATGTTGTCCATCTGAGCCTGCGTCAGCTTTTTGCCCACATGATAGGTGAATAAGCCATGGAGTACCCCCTCTACAATAATCACTGCGCCATCCACCACGATGCCAAAGTCGATCGCACCGAGGCTCATGAGGTTAGCTGACAGGCCGAAGTAGCTCATCAAAATCAGTGCAAAGAGCATCGCTAATGGGATGACCGAAGCCACGATCAGCCCTGCCCGCAGGTTGCCCAGCAGGAGGACCAGCACGAAGACCACAATCAGTCCGCCTTCCAGCAGGTTATTTTTGACGGTGCTGATGGTTTTGCCGACCAGCACAGAGCGGTCGAGGTAAGGGTAGAGCTCTATGCCTTCCGGCAGAGATTCCCGGACCTGTTCCACCCGGTCGTGCACATTGGCGATGGCTTCAGAGGAGTTGGCCCCTTTGAACATCAGGGTAATGCCCCCAACGGCTTCGCCCTTGCCATCCATCGTCATTGCCCCGAAGCGCTTCGGGCTGCCGAGCTGCACCTTGCCCACATCGCGGATCAGGACGGGGGTGCCGTTGCGGGCCGCCACTACAATTTGCTCAATATCTTCAAAGCTCTGCACCATGCCTTCGGTACGGATGTAGTAGGCATTGGTGTTTTTTTCGATGTAGCTGCCGCCGCTGTTCTGATTGTTGCGGGCCAGGGCATCGAAGACCTCGCTGATGGCAATGTCGTAGCCCTGCAGGGTGACGGGATCAAGGGCGACTTCGTACTGCTTCAGGTAGCCCCCGAAGCTGCTGATTTCAATAATGCCCTTCGTGCCTGCCATTTGGCGCTTGACGATCCAGTCCTGAATGGTGCGCAGCTCCATAGGGCTGTATTGGTCTTCGTACCCGGGCTTCACGCGCAGGACATACTGGTATATTTCGCCCAGCCCGGTAGTGATGGGCATGAGCTCCGGTGTGCCCAGCCCGGGCGGGATTTCCTGCTCGGCCATGCCCAGTTGTTCCTTGACATACTGCCGGGCCTGTAGTATAGGTACCCCTGATTCGAAAACCACTGTAACCACCGAAAGCCCAAAGCGGGAGATGGACCGGATTTCGGTAACGTCCGGGATGTTGGCTACGGCAATCTCGACCGGGTAGGTAATGAATTGTTCGACTTCCTGAGGTGCCAGAGAGCCGGAGACGGTCACAATTTGTACCTGATTGTTGGTGATATCAGGTACGGCATCAATGGGGAGACGGGACAGGCTGTAAATCCCTGCGCTGATCAACCCCGCGACCAACAGGAGAATGATGAGTTTATTCCGTACGGAAAACTCAATGATTGCTTTGATCATGTGTTGTTAAATTCAGACTTGAAAAAGAATAACGGAATTCACTCCGCCAGTAAAGCAGAGGGCTAATCAGGCCTGAATGGGCGGCCGGAAAACGTTGGTGAGGTGGTGGTGCAGCAGAAAGCTAAGCGGCCGCTCGGTAAGGAAATGGCTGGTCTCTGCCGGTGCAGGTGCCAGGAGGTAAGGAAATTCCAGGACCAGGTGGTCGAAAGAATGGACATGCTTCAGCGGCAGGTCCTTGTGGCTTTGGCCTCCATCACCATGATCGTGATTGTCCGGGTTCCAGAAATGCGCTCCCATGAAATGATGGAAGGACACCGTGGCACCCTGATCGGCAGCCAGCTCTTTGTGCAGCTGAAAGTGCCGGAGTGCTGCCGGGAGTTTGCTCAACTGGCTAAAGTCCGCTCCGGGCAGGAAACTGCCGAGCAGAAAATAAAACGCCATAAATTGAGCAATGACTTTCATGGTGATGATCTCAAATACCCTCCAAAGGTAGTATTAGTTTTCTGTAAATAAAATGATATTCGTCACAGAAGGTGAAATGGCGATAACACAACCAATGTCCTTCTTCCGGATGAGAAGCCCGAAGCCTGCATTTCCGCCCGTCAAAACTTTTCGCGTGAAATAAGGTTTGAAAAGAAATAAAAAGAATGATCAGGTGCCTGCCCCAACAACCGGCAGGCACTGCGCTAATGACACAAAGGGGATGGTAAAGCAGATTCAGCAAAAAAACACAACAGCAATGAAACGGCAGGCAGAAGCCATGATCCCAACGCCCTGGGGCGAGTTCAATATGGTCGCCTTTTCAGAAAGCGATGAGGATTGGATGCCGCACCTGGCGCTCATCCACAAGGATGCTGACCCCTCCGGCCCTATGCTGGTGCGCCTGCACTCTGAATGCATCACCGGCGACCTTTTTGGCTCCAAGCGGTGCGACTGCGGGGAGCAACTGTCGGAAGCCCTGCGCCTGGCCGCTGAGCATGGTGGCGTGGTCCTCTACCTGCGGCAGGAAGGCCGGGGCATCGGCATTATCAACAAACTCAAAGCTTACAACCTGCAGGACAAAGGCATGAATACCGTGGATGCGAATATCCACCTCGGGCTGGAAGTGGACGCCCGGCAGTACAACATCGCCATTGAAATGCTGCAGGAACTCGGGATCGATAAAATCAACCTGCTAACCAATAACCCCGAAAAAATCAGCGCTTTTGATGATGCGGAAATCGACGTGCTCGCCCGCGTGCCGCTCATCATCAAGCCACAGAAAGAGAACTTTAAATACCTCAAGACAAAGCAGGATGAAATGGGGCATCTATTTAAGCTGTAAGCAATGACAAATGGGCTATGGAATGGGGTGTTAGCCATGCGTGCCGCAGTGTCACGTACCACTCAGCCTGTCCATTTTGCCTGCCTTTCCGCAGCTGGCGATGTCTCCCTTAATGAGCTGCTTTCGGCTGAAAAAGTCATTTACATCGGGCTGGGCACAGGCGCCCACAAACCCCTGCCCGGTCAGGCCTACCTCCAAAAAACAGATGCTTTGCGTTTCAGCATACGCAAGCGAGGAGACTTTGATACCGTCGCCCTGCAATGCCTGCAGACCTACCTGCCCTACCTTTTTTTGCCTCAAATGGCAGACCAAATGGAGCGCGCCTGCACGGTAGCCCACTTTGCTCAGTCGCTTGACGGTAAAATTGCTACTGAATCCGGCCATTCCAAATGGATTGGCAATGACGAAAACCTGGTGCATGCCCACCGCATGCGCGCGCTGTGCGATGCTGTGCTGATTGGTGGCGGCACCCTGGCCTGCGACCGCCCCCGGCTGACGGTACGGCATGTGGCCGGTGAGCACCCCGTCCGCGTGGTGGTGGGCCGGCCCGAAGCAGACTACAACTCCCTGCTGCAGGCCTGCGATCAGCCCATCTTCGTCTATGGCACTGCGGAAGCCCGCGTGAATGCCCCTGTGGACTACACACGACTGCCGGACTTGCCTGAGGGCAGGGTGTGTTCCGTTCGGGTGTTGCAGGCGCTGTATGGCCGCGGTATCCGGACCGTGTACCTCGAAGGAGGGCCTACGACCACTTCCCGCTTCCTGCAAGACGGGGCAGTCGATATCCTGCAGTTGCATATTTCGCCTATGCTGTTTGGCTCGGGCATGGGGGCTGTGCAGTTCGCGCCAATCGGCAAAGTAGACGAAGCCATTGCCTTTCGTAGCTTCACCTTTGAGCCGGTGGGCGACACCATGATGTTTGTGGGCATCCCTGAAAATATACAACAGGCGGCCCCGGTCGCGCCGGCAGCCACCGCCACGCCAAAAAGCAAATAACTATGCCTCATGCCCTATGGCACCTTTCGGATATCCAATCTGCTATTCAGCCCGCTGAGCAGACTGATGAAGGCCTGCACGTACAGGCGCATTACTCTTTGGTCAGCACCGGTACAGAACGCCTTGTCGCCACCGGCGGTGTGCCCCGTTCCCTGCATGCCGATATGCGGGTGCCAGGCATGATCGGCACCTTCAGCTTCCCGTTGACCTACGGCTATTCCTGGGTAGGGAAAGTGGAAGCGCCTGGCCATCCGCTGCATGAACAAATGGTACATACGCTCTGGCCCCACCAAACAGAAATCTGTGCGCCTGCTGAAGCCCTCTTCCCTATACCTCAGGAAGTACCCCCGTTGCGGGCAACCCTGGCCAGCAATATGGAAACGGTGGTGAATGCCCTCTGGGACAGCGGTGTCAGCCTGGGCGACCGGGTGCTGGTGGTGGGCTTCGGGATGATCGGTGGCTTACTGGCCCGGACCCTGTCGCGCATGCCGGGCGTGCAGGTACAGGTAGCGGAAACCGATGAGCAGCGCCGGGCGCAGCACCTGGAAATGGGGTTTGAAGCATGGGACGGGCAACCGGCAGACCTCGCTTTTCACACCACCGCAACGGGAGGAGGGCTGCAACAAGCCATAGACACTGTGGGGCAGGAAGGCAAAATCATCGAACTGAGCTGGTACGGCGAGCGGGAAGCCAAAGTACAGCTGGGCGGCGATTTCCACTACGGGCGCAAGCAAATCATCAGTTCGCAGGTGGCGCATCTTCCCTCAGGCCGACGGGCGCGCTGGGGCTTCCACCGGCGCAAAGCCCTGGTGATGGAATTGCTCGCTGACCCGGGCTACGACGCCCACATCACACAGGTACTTCCCTTCCGGCAGGCCCCGGCTTTTTTTGAGGAGCTGCGCACGGGCGCTCTGCCTCCTCTGGGTACCGCCTTCGATTATTCATCCAAAATGTAAGATATGTTCAGCGTTACCATCAGACAGCACATTATGATTGCGCACTCCCTGCCACACCCGGACTTTGGGCCGGCACAGCGGCTGCACGGCGCGACCTACGTTACAGATGTGACTTTCTACAGCCCACAACTCACAGAAATGGGCATCGTCATTGATATTGCGCTCGCCCACGATGCGCTCAGGAAAGCCCTCGCCCCTTTGGATTACCAAAACCTGGACGAGCTGCCCCAATTTAAAGGCAAGCTGACGACTACCGAGTTTCTGGCTCAGTACATTCACGGGCAGGTGAAGGCCGCGGTGGCCGGTCAGTTTGACGGGCGCATCAAGGTCGTCCTTGGCGAATCGCACGAAGCCTGGGCTGCCTATGAAGCCTAAGGAGCAAGCATACGCCTTTCTCATTCCCGATACCGAAGCCTTTGTGTCCGGGGGCAACCTTTACAACCGACACCTTATTGATGCGCTGCGGGAGCGGGGGCACACCATTTACGAAAGTGCCCAACCGGAGGGCTTGCCGGAAGGCTTGCCAATGCTGGCTGACACCCTGCTGGCTCCATCCCTGCCTCCCCCACTCGCGAAGCAATCCGGACTGATCGTGCACCACCTGCAAAGCCTGCACCCACCGGCGGGATGGTGTGGGGCGGACTGGTTTCGGGAAAAGGAATGGCCCTGGCTGCAACGCTTTGGCTGGTATCTGGCGACAAGCCCCTACACAGCGGATTACCTGCGGGACCGGGGCGTGTCCAAACCGGTTGAAGTGATTGAGCCCGCTCTGAAGCAGTTGCCGGGCGTACGGGAAAAAGCCGCCCACCCTGTTCAGGCCATCGTGGTTGCCAATTTAGTGGAGCGGAAAGGCATACGGCCCCTGCTGAATGCCTGGGCCGCCGCGCCCCCCGAAGGCGCAACCCTCAGCCTGGCTGGCAGCCGGGATATGGAACCCGCATACGCCAAACAGTGCCTGTCGGTTGTGGAAAAGCTGCAAGGCGTGCATTACCTGGGCACGCTCACACCGGCAGCCCTGCATGCAGCATACGCTCGCTCCAACCTGTTGATTTCAGCCGCCTACATGGAAACCTACGGCATGGCCCTGCAGGAAGCCGCAGCGGCAGGGTTGCCTATTTTGGCTTATGCCGGGGGCAATGTGCCCAACCACGTGGAGGCAGGGCGGAACGGGGCGCTTTGCTCATCTCATGCCGAAATTGTATCTTGGTTGAACCGCTGGGCAACGCAGCCTGAAGCTTTCAAGCCTTACCTTGAAAACGCCCGCGCCCTCGCGACAGGCCGGCAGCGACGATGGGCTGATGCCGCCGCTCAGTTTGAAGCCATTAAAACACAACGATGAAAGCCATACAAATTAAAGCTTTTGGAGGCCCGGAAGAACTCTACCTGGGCGATTATGAGACCCCAACACCTGCCGGGAACGAAATTTTAGTCAAGGTGGAAGCCACGGCCCTCAACCGGGCGGATACCCTGCAGCGCATGGGCAAATACCCGCCACCGGAGGGCGATAGCCCGATCATGGGGCTGGAGATGGCAGGCGAGGTGGTGGAAGTCGGCGGGCAGGTCATTCACTGGAAGGTCGGCGATAAGGTTTGCGGACTGCTGGGCGGAGGGGGCTATGCCGAGTATGCGGTGATTCCCGAGCGCCTGGCGCTGCCCTGGCCCGAAGGCTTCGATGCCGTGCAGGCCGCTTCGGTCCCGGAGGTATTTCTAACCGCTTTTCAGGCCCTGCGCTGGCTGGCCCACCTGCAGGAAGGCGAGCGGGTGCTGATACATGCGGGCGCAAGCGGCGTGGGCACTGCTGCCATTCAACTGGCGAAAGTCATGGGCGCACATCCGGTGGTAACAGCATCGGCCGGCAAGCATGGCCTTTGTCAGGAACTGGGCGCGGAGCTCGCTATTGACTATAAGACTGAGAATTTTGCCAAAAGGCTAAAGGACTATACCGATGGGGAAGGCGTGAATGTGGTTGTCGACTTCATCGGCGGGCCCTACCTGCAGCAAAACCTGGAGGTCATGGGGCTCGAAGGGCGTATGGTGCTCCTGGCTTTTCTGGGAGGGGCAAAGGTGGACGGGCTCAACATCGCACCGGTTTTGCGCAAGCGGCTTCAGGTTATCGGCTCCACCCTGCGCGCCCGGGATTTGGAGTACAAAATCCGCCTCTCCAGCGATTTGCAGCTTTTTGCCTGGCCTTTGTTTGCGAACGGGCAGCTGCGCCCGGTCATCGATAAGGTCTACGATTGGTCGGAAGTGGCCGAGGCCCACCGGTATATGGAAAGCAATCAGAGCAAAGGGAAGATTGTGCTGCGGGTTGGGACATAAGCCTCACCGACGCTCATAGGTCGTATTGCGCTTATCCCCGGTCTTAAGCAGCAAGCCCTGTTGCACTGCTGCCTGTAAATCCCGGGAGGCAGTGGAGGTGGAAAGGTTTGGGAAAACAGCCATATAATCCTTACGGGTAAAAAAAGGCTGATCGTGCTGTTCCATGAAGTATTGAATGCGCTCTTCAGCATTAGCCGGTGGAGTACTCAGCTTAATCATCTCCTGCAGGCTGCTTCTTATCTTTTTCAGGGCATAAACTACAAAGGTGGTAGACAATCCTGACCGGTCACTGTCGCTAAGTGCTTTGTAGTAATCTTCCTGACTATCCTTAATGGCTTTTTCCACAGGCAGAAACTCAAAGACGGGATTGGCTTCCATCAATAGGCGGGTTTGCCAAAGCCTGCCCATTCGGCCGTTACCATCCGAAAAGGGGTGGATAAACTCCATTTCATAGTGGAAAATACAACTTTTGATGATCAGGTTTTC
>JANSXW010000121.1 GCA_024742755.1 bacterium
ATGTTGGAACTGTAAATTTGTAAATAATAATTACAAAAGCTAATTCATCAAACATAAATCACCGACTATGCTATATACAGTGCAAAATCAGATTCAGGAACAACTGGACAGCATCAGCAGTTCGCTTCGGGCGTTTTCGCTCAAGCTGACCGGCAACCCGGTTGATGCTGAGGATCTGTACCAGGATACAGCAGTCCGCATTATCACTAATGCCGACAAATACAGGCAAGGCACCAACTTTAAAGCCTGGGCGGTGACCATCATGCGTAACATCTTCATCAACAACTACCGTAAGAAGGTGCGCCGTAATATGATCATCGACCAAACCCCCAACAATTATTACCTCAACTCCGGAGACAAAACGGTGGAAAACGATGGGGAAAATAATGTGGCTTACAAAGAGCTGATGAAAATGGTCAACTCTTTGCCCGAGGACTTCTGCCGCCCGTTTATGATGGCCTATCAGGGGTATAAGTACGACGAGATTGCAGAACAACTGGGGTCTCCACTCGGTACCATCAAAAGCCGGATTTTCTTCGCCCGCAAAAAGCTGCAAAAGATGTACGCTGAGGCTCAAAAAGAGCGCCGGGCTTAAAATGCCGAAAAATTAAGGGCTTCTCGAAAAATAAAATACACAACTGGTTTTTGAAAGTTGTGTATTTTATTTCTGCCCCACCACTAATGTTGTTGCAGTAAGCGGGGTTGAGCTATTCAGTAGCTCAACCCCGCTCCTGTTTCCAAGCCTTTGAGACAGGTCCTGTGTTACAAAGGCGCTATTATCCATGAAATATTTCTATATTGGTTATCTGTTACCAAATCCCCGAAAACAGAGCACATGAGCAATCTTAAAGTCCGCAGCGGCAAGGGTGAACTCACCCTCAAGAAAAGTAAAGCCCTGGTAGGGCTGCGTACAGCTGAAGAAAAAACAGCCGAAAACCAGCCTTTCGTCAAAAAAGAGGTCCACCAAAATCTGGGAGGGTTCAAAATTGTGAGCCTGGATGCAGAAGGGGAGGACATCGACCAGCAACTGGACGCGGTGCGCACCAGCGATGAAGTGACCGTTGGCACACATGTCTATTATGCTGAGGGCAGTGACAAGCCCCTGGTCGCCACCGGAGAACTGTTTATCACCTTTGAAGAAGGCGTGGATGAAGAGGAGCAGGGCATTGTCCTCGAAGAATATAAACTGGAGCTCGTCGAACGGCGGGACAAACAGCAGATCGTTGCCCGGGTAACAGAAAACTCTCCCAATCCACTAAAAGTCGCCCATTTGCTGCAGGAGATATCCATGGTGAAGGTTGCTGAGCCCGACCTGGACACCTTGCTCGATGAGTACGAATACCATGAGCCTAACGATGATTTGGTCACCCAGCAGTGGCACCTGCGCAACCGCGGCTACATCCCCGGTGCTAACTACCGCCTGAGGCAGGGCGCTGATGCAAAAGTTTTTGACGCCTGGCGCCGGCTCGATGGCATGGGCTCTGACCGCATTACCATCGCCATTATTGATAATGGTTTTGACGTCAATCATCCGGACTTGCGGACTAAGCTGTTCCGCCCCTTTGACCTGTGGACCGGCTCTTCCAATATGACGATGGGCGATGCCCGGTTTACCCACGGCACGCCCTGTGCCAGTGTCGCCCTTGCGGTAAGCAATGGGAGAGGCATTGTGGGCGCTGCACCGGAATCCCGCTTTATGCCGGTTAATGGCACTTCCTTCAGCAACCGGGCTACGGAACAGATGTTTGACTACTGCATGCGCAACGGGGCAGACATCATCAGCTGCAGCTGGGGCACCACAGACCCCAACTTTAGCCTGGGCAGCATTAAGGAACAGGCCATTGCAAAAGCCGCACGGCAGGGGCGTAACGGCAAGGGCTGTGTCATCCTTTATGCCGTAGGCAACGATGATAAAGATTATGTCAACTTTTATGCCGCGCACCCCGATGTCATCGCAGTAGGGGCCTCCACCAGTAAAGATACCCACGCCAGCTATTCCAACCGGGGTCGGGAAATTGATATCTGTGCGCCTTCCAACGGCGATTGGCCGATACTGGCTGCCCGGGCTTCATGGGACCCCGGGCTGAGCTGGGAAACCGGCGTCTACAAGTATTACCGGGACGGGCGTGACCGGGGCCCGCACTACAAGCACTTTGGCGGTACTTCCAGCTCCACGCCCTTAGTTGCTGGTATTTGCGCCCTTATGCTTTCCGCCAATCCGGACCTCACCGCCCGGGAAGTCAAAGAAATCCTTCGCGCTACTGCGGATAAGATTGGCTCCCCCTCTGAATACGTCAACGGGCGATCGCTGAAATACGGCTACGGCAGGGTCAATGCCGACAAAGCGGTGGCAGAAGCTCTGCGCCGCCGTGACCGCCGCGAATCGTCTAATGTGGTGCCACCGCCAACACCGAAGCCTTCTCCCGGCCCAACGCCCTCTCCGGCTCCTGCTCCGGCGCCATCGCCCTCCCGGGGGAGTGTGGCCCCACAGGTTTCATCAGGGCAAGGGTTGTTCCGGTTCAAGGTCGCCCCTCAACCGGCTCAGGGCTGGGGAGTTCAGATCGGTGTATTTGGCGATTATGGCAATGTGCTGGTACAGGCGGAAAAGCTGGAACGGCAGTTTAATCAGCCTGTCATCGTCAACATCGCAGAGCTTAATGGCAAAACGGTTTACAAAGTAATTGTGGGCGCTTTTGACAACTTCGATCAGGCCCGCCGCCTGAACGACCGGGTGAAATCAGAACTGGGACTGAGCACCTTCCCTGCAGACCTTTCAAAAATGGGATAAGATGAAAAATAAATGGTTCCGGGCGTTGGCGCTCCTGTTTTTGGCAGCAACGCCCCTCGCACTGTCAGCTCAACTCGCAGACAGCTGCCGCTTGCGTATAGGCACCAATCTGGCGGGGCCGGCAGACTGGGGCAGCGAGTGGCCCTTTGTAAATATTATGAAGTACGGGCGTACCTGGATCACCCACAATGCCTATTGGGTAGACGGGGGCGCGAATGACTGGGATACTGATGTCCTGTCCCAAATCCCTCTGGATGAGCAGGGTTATCCGTTGTCCCTGCCGGTAGCGGATATCCCCGGCACGGAAGCGCCGCAGATCGTCCGGTCCGTTTGGGCCAATACGGAGGCACTGCCCGAAGGGGTTTATACCGTATTGTACGAAGGCACGGGGACCTTCGATTTTTGGGGGGACGCAGAAGCGATCGCCTCTGCCCCCGGCCGGATAGAGGTCGAGGTTACCCCCGGCGTAGCTGATATCATGGCCATGGAGCTGCTGACCTCCGCTGGCAGTGACCCCGTCCGCAATATCCGCTTTTTGCTGCCCGGCACAGAATCAACCTATATGGATCAGCCCTGGTCAGAAGCCTGGCTTAGCAAACTGGAGCCGTTCAACGCGCTGAGGTTTATGGACTGGGGGCATACCAACAGCTCACCCCTGCAGCACTGGGCAGACCGCCCGCAAATGGACGACTACACTTACACCCCTCATGGCATTCCCTATGAGTGGTGGGCCGAAATTTGCAACCTGAAGCAGGCAGCTGCCTGGGTGTGCATCCCCCACGCTGCTGATGAGGACTATATCCGTCAGATGGCGCGGTTGTTCCGCGATGAACTGGATCCCGGCCTTACTCTTTATGTGGAATACTCCAATGAAATCTGGAACTGGATTTTCGAACAGACTCACTACTGCCATGATAATGGCGATCAGGAGGTGCCCTGGCCGGAGCGGATTGTCCCCTTTGTGCAAAACGCTCTGGATATCTGGACAGAGGAGTTTGAAGGGCAGGAAGACCGGCTCGTAAGGGTGGTGGGCGTACAATTGTCCTGGCAGGATGTAAGCAACCGCATCGTATTCAATATGGAGCCCGGCAGTTTCGATGCCTTTGCGCCGGCTGCCTATTTTGGCTTTTCAGATGAGGGCATTGCTGCTTTGGAGGCACTGGGCGCAGCGGCCTCCGCCGGGGATGTCCTGGATTGGGCGCGTGAAGGGATGCTGGGCAGGGCTGTACCGTGGGTAAAGGCGCAGCAGGTGTCTATCGCTGACGAACTGGGGATTCCCATGCTTTTCTACGAAGGCGGGCAGCACCTGACGCCACAGCCCTTTGGCTCCGAGCAACCTTACAATCCGGCATTAGTGGAAGCTCAGTCCCACCCGGGCATGTACGATTTGTATCAGGAATGGTACGATTCGCTGCGCACGCTCTCTGTTGGTCCGGATCCCACCTTGCTTATGAATTTTTCCTTCATCGGGCCAACGAGCGGGCGCTACGGAAGCTGGGGATTGCTGACAAGTCAGTTTTATCAGGATGCGCCCTATGAGGATGCGCCCAAGTACCGGGCGGTCCTGGATAATATTTTTGACTGTACACCGGTTGCCGCTGCTGATAAGCCATCCGTTCAGGCGCCGGTAAAAGCATTTCCCAACCCCGCAGGAGATTGGCTATACCTGGCAGCCGGGGCGCCATTCAAAAATACCGGGCAGGTGGCCATCTACAACAGCCTGGGGCAGCGCGTACAGCAGGGCATTTGGCCGGCGGGGCAAAGTCAGCTCCAATGGCAGTGGAGCGTACTCCCTCCCGGCTGGTACATAGTGGTGGTGCAGGAAGGGGCTCAACGGTGGCAGTCCACGGTGCTGAGGCAGTAACGCATACGCCGCCTGCAGCAACGAAGCTACAGGCGGCGTACCCTTTTTTTCGTCCATTGAAATGGATTCTAATTGCTGCCCAGTGGCTTATTGCCCTGCGGGGCCGCCCCTGAGTTGAGCCCCTGAAACGTATTCAGCCCGCATTCCAGGAATTCAGCATAATCCTGAACGCCTTCCTTGTAGCCACGGGGCGGGGCAAGCACCTGCTCATCCGGGCTCATCATCACGTAGAGCGGCTGAGAGTTTTGCTCAAAGTTGACGATCTGGAAGTCCGCCCAAAGGTTGCCCACATTGCGCAGCTTCTCCTGCCGTGGGATAGACATGAGCGTCTCCTCCAGTTCCTTACGGTCATCCACGTAAAGTGAAATGAGCACGAAGTCCTGTTCCAGTTTGTCCTTGACAACATCCTCCACCCAGATGTGCTCTTCGGTCTTACGGCAGTTGACGCAGCCATAGCCGGTGAAGTCGAGCAGGATAGGCATGTCCTTTTCTTTGGCGTAAGCCACGCCCTCTTCGTAGTTTTTGAAGCAGTCCAGGTCATTGGCACACTTCGTAAAGGAAGGGTACTTTGCCTTGATGCTTTCGTCGGCCTCTCCCTTTGCCAGCAGCACGTTGTAGTTGGCAGGAGGCGCCAGGCCGCTCATCAGCTTCAGGGCGTTGTAGCTCTTGGTATCTTCATTGTACATGAATCCGGTAACGAGGTAGATGGTGAAGGCCAGCGACAGGGCAGCAAAGCCACCGCGGGTGGGCGACAATTTTGTTACCGGGCTGTCGTGCGGGAATTTGATCCAGCCAAAGAGATAGGCCGTCATCGCCGCAAAGACCAAAATCCAGGCGCCCAGGAATACCTCGTAGGGCAGGATGCCCCAGTGCATCGTCATATCCGCAACCGAGAGGAACTTGAGGGCCAGTGCCAGCTCCAGGAAGCCCAGGACGACTTTCACGGAGTTCATCCATCCGCCCGAGCGGGGCAGGGAATTGAGCCAGCCGGGGAAAGCCGCAAACAAAGCAAAGGGCAGCGCCAGTGCTGAGGAAAAGCCCAGCATCACCACAAATGGCCCGAGGCTGCTTGTGGCCGATTGTACCAGAGCCGAACCAATGATCGGGCCGGTACAGGAGAAGGAAACAAGCGCCAGGGTGAAGGCCATAAAGAAAATACCAATCAGGCCGCCACGGTCCGCCATGGCGTCGCTCTTATTGGCCCAGGAGCTGGGGAGGGTGATCTCGTAATAGCCAAAGAAGGAGAAGGCAAAGAACAAGAAGATCACGAAAAATAAGGTGTTCGCAATCCAGTTTGTAGACAGCGCATTCAGGGCTGTGGCCCCAAAAATACCGGTGATGAGCAAGCCTATAGCCACGTAGATGACAATGATAGACAAGCCATAAATCAATGCATTCCGTACGCCTGTCGCCCGGTCCTGAGAACTTTTGGTAAAAAAGCTCACCGTAAGCGGGATCATCGGGAAGACACAGGGCGTCAGCAGAGCGAGCAGGCCGCCCGCAAACCCAAGCACGAAAGTCCAGAGCAGGCTGCTTTCTTCGTCGCTTTGGGCTTCCTTGCCGCAGGTGGCTACCGGTGATTTGTGCGTTTCGCGTATAGTCGGTACCGTCTGGTCAATGGCTTTGAGGCCGCTTTCGGGGTCTACCTGTACAATCCCTCCTGCGCCGGCTGCCAGGTTGATGGCAAAGTCCACATCGGCAGGGATGCACTCGGCATCATTGCAGGTCATGTAAGTCAGGTAGCCGGTTACGGGCTGAGCAGCGTCCATCGCAACCAGTTGTTGGGTGAAAACCGCCGGGCTTTCGACAAATTTGGTCACTTCCACCTTGAAAACCGGGTCCATTCCTGTTTTGGTCTTTCCGGATTCGGCAACCGCGCCTACCAACTGATAGGCATCGCTGTCCTCAAAGTTGAAAGCGGTAGGCAGCGGGCCATCATCAGGGTTGGTATGGACCGAATAAATGGTCCAGCCTGCTTCGATATCGGCAGTGAACGTCACTTCGTAAAGGCTGTCCTGCACGAGCTTGCTGCTGAAGGACCACTGCACCGGCTCCTTCATGCCGGAGGAGGCGCCTGCGTCGGTGACGAGCGCGTCTTCTGTACCGGAGATGGAAAATGCCGGGGCCGCATCGGCTGTTTTTTCATCAGTGGCCGGGGCGGTTTCGGCTTGTGCAGGCTCAGGCTCTGCTGCTTTGGGAGCTGCGCCGGTTGGTTTCAGGCTGAAGCTGAAGTCTTCCGCAGATGGCGGCAGGCACTTTTCCGCATCACAGGCCATGCATTCCACATAGCCGGTGATGGGGTTCCCGAAGTTGATCACTTTCACCCGCTGCGTGAAGGTGGCATATTTCTTAAAGTAGGCTACCGTGATGTTGTCAAAAAGAGGCTCAAGCGCTTCCTTACGGTTGTCAGACTCCTTTAGCTTGCCCACGGTCTCGAAATGATCGCCCTCGTCAAAGTAAATACCGGTAGGGACCGGGCCGAAGACGTCATCGCCGTAAGACTGGAAAGGGGAGTAGGTCTTCCAGCCATCGGCAATCTTAGCCTTAAAGACCAGATCATAGGTATTGTCACCGGCAGGCTTGGCTTCAAACGACCAGGTAACCGGCGTTTCAACCTGACCCGTCAGCAGGCTTGCCAGGAAAAGTATTGGAAGGAGCAGAAGCGTTTTTTTCATGACTTACGTTTAGCTTTGCAAGATTAACAAGGTGTGCGGGAGGTCAGTTGAAGCGCAAAGATAATAACCTTTAGCAGCTTAAAATGTGATCTGAAGTACAATGCCGTACTTCGGTCAGCCCCGGAACGAAAACGCAAACGGTATTTCCGTAGGGGGCAGGCATTGCTCGTCGTCACAGGTCATAAACTCGATATAGCCGCTGACGACTTTCGTCTTTTCGGAGAGGATGGCCCGTTGGGTGAAAATGACTTCGTTTTTGAATTTTTTGACGTTCATTTGAAAGAGCTCGTCCATGCCCTCAATTGCAGGGCCGGCTTCACTGATCTCACCAATCAGCTGCAAGCCCTCTGCCGGGTCAAATGCGATAGTGGTGGGAATGGGGCCGCCCTCTTCCAGGTCCTGCGCATAGAGGTACCATCCTTTTTGGATTGAAGCCGTAAAGGTCAGGTCAAAGGTGGTATCATTGACCATTTTTGCCTCAAAGGCCCAGTTTACAGGCTGGGGCATGCCTTGCTGCGCTGCGAGTTGTACCGTTCCCCACCCAAGGAGCAAACACAAAAGGAGGTATTTCATAGTCTGGCTTTGTATTATGATGAAGGGGCAAATTTACATGCTGGCACGCTAAGTTGCTGAAGCTCAGGAAGGCAATAATAAAAGTTTAACAGTTAAGCATGGCCTGGGAAAGAGGCTAAATATCTGGGAAAATCATAGGCTGGAACTGCAGTGCCAGGGCAATCACGAGTAGCAGAAGGTGCAGGACTTCGGCCATGCGCCGGGGCATACGTACAAAGTTGAAGGAAAGCAGCAGGCCGATCGGTACCGTCGTAACCAAGAGGTGGTCCAGTTGGATATCAGCCTGAAAGAGCAGGCTCAGCGTGAAAATGATCAGCCCCCAGTATACGATGTTGATTTTGCGCTGCACTTCGATATTTTGCTTCAGCATATAGCTTCGGTGGCTGAACAGTACCACAAGCACCAATGCGCTCATAATGCCCAGGTCGCGGTACACCCGTACCGGTTCGGCAGCTACATAGCTTAGCCATTCAAAGCTATTGCCCAGCATTTGCAGGTATGCCGGGTACCAGCCGTTCCAAAAAGCCCATACTCCGGTGAGGAACACCGGGATACAAAGCCCCGTAATGGCCATCAGCCGCTCCCGTACCTTAAAGGCACGCAGGATATTGAGCCCGGAAAAGCCAAACAACAGCAGCAGGAGGAAAGAGGGGTAGAATAAAAAACCCACCCCTGACCAGAACCCTATATTGAAAATCCGGTCGGCGGCCCTGTTTTTTTTGTAAGTGGCAAAAACTTCCCCCATCACAATCAGGAAAAAGGTATTGCCCATTAAGACCGGTGAGAGGTAGTGAAAGGAAGGAAGCAGGCTGCAGGCCAGTACATAGAAAACGCCGGGAAACAAACTGACTTCACTGGCCAGCCGGTGTTCCATAACCATATAATTCAGGTAAAAGCCCTGCAGCAGCAACAGCACCATCGCAACAATAGACGGCAACTGCCCGCTGTGGCCGATCCAGTCGTAAACCCAGATAGAGAATGGGCCGGCACCGTGAGGCGCCATGTCAACAGGCACAAAGAATACAGAACCTCGCACAAGCAGGATGTAAAATGCGAGCAGCACACTCGCCATAAGCTGGTTGGATCTGAATATGGCTAACACAGCAATTCGTTCTGTTGATGCTCAAAAGTACCGAATTCAACCTAATGCAAAAAACGAAAACCGCGACTCCTGCCTGCGAATTAAGATAAATCGAAGGATTATAGGGGGCAGCTGACTTTTTTGAAAATTCTAATCGGGTTTAAGTATCTGTTTTTCAGATACTTAGATGGAGTTGAGGCAAAAAAATAAAAAAAGTGCCTTTTGTTTTGTGGAAAATCGGCCCGCCTTCACTCTTATTTACAAAACCACCAAGAAAACACTTTTGAACCTTGTATAACCCCAAGGGCTCACTTATCAATCCCTACAAATTTTGAGAGAGTAACCCCAAAAAACCAAATCTCTCCAGATTCGTTCTCAATTTGCTAAACCCGGCGCCCCAGCCGGGTTTTTTTATGGCTGCAGGCTATTTAAAAACCGTAGCGATTGTTCAACCAATGCCCGGCTATGAGCAGGTAAGGCATCCTGTTCAAAAGGGTGCTGACCGCCAAAGACATGGTCTGCGCCCTCAATCAGGTGCAATTGAGCATCTGTTTTGCCCTCTTTTAACGCCTCCGCAGCAGAAGCCGGGACTGCCGGGTCTGCCGTGCCGTGCAGGATCAGCATGGGGATATCGAGCCGCTGAAGCGCCTGACTGACATCCATGGCTTCCTCCCGGGCTTTGTAATCGCGGTACATCTGAAAATAGATAGGCATTCGCTGTCCGGTCCGCCCATTGACCACTTCATATTGCCCGTCTGCTTCCCACTTTGCGATCATGCCCGGCGTTTTCCAGGCATAATCCAGGCTGGCAACGGAAGCCCAGGTCAGCAGGCTCGAAATCCGCTCGTCCTGACTGGCATAGATGATTGAAATCGCGCCACCCCGGCTGTGCCCGATGAGGTGGATGCGCCCCAGGTCGGCTTCTTCGGCAGACAGCCTTTTGTCACCGTGGTGCAGCCAGGTGAGTACAGCCTGCAGGTCATTCAGCTCCTTGGAATAGTTGTTCTGCCCGAATGCTTCCAAGTCGGCAAAATCAGTTGGTGCAGCCAGCGTAGTGCCGTTGTGCGAAAAGTTGAATTTGATGAAAACAAAGCCGGCTTCCGCAAACTGCCGGGCGATAAGGTCCCAGTGCCCCCAGTCCTTAAAGCCCTTGAAGCCATGGGCAAACAGCACAATGGGCTTGGGCTGCCCGCTTGGCACGTAGTATACATCGAGCAGGAAGGGGCGGGCGGCGGCCCCGGTGAGTTGCAGATTGCGGAGGATTTGCATGGAAATTTTACAGATGAAACAAAACAGAGGGGGGCGCTGGTTCAAACCATTGGCTGCCAATAATCAGTTGAGCGAAAAAGCAGGTGCTGCCTCAGCAGTATTGAAAGAAGTCAGCTGATTGATTTCCACTTGCATGAAAGGCGTGAGCGGGAAGTCTGTCAGCATTTCCAGCACCTCCATTTCAGAGTTGGCATTAAAGATGGCCCACAGTTTGGCACTTTCCAGCGCCAGGGCATAGTTCACCAGCGAGCCTTCCGACAGGTAGCGGTCCACCACAGCCCGCTGATACGGGATGAGGTCTGTGAATTCGGTGGAGAGTTCCTCCGGGAGCGTAAAGTCTACCATGAACTGACTGGTCGGATTGATCATGCCACTTTTTTTGCAAACATACTCAAATTCAAAGGCTTTGTGTGCCGGATGAGGCTGAAACCCGCTCGCTTTGCGTTCAATCTGACAATTCTGATCGCACAGAATGTGCTATATTCGGCCCATGGCAGTACGTGTGATTATAATAGAACCTTACAGCGCCGAATGGGCAGTGGCTTTCCAGCAGGAGCAAGGGCGTTTGGAATCCTGTCTTACTGCGTGGTCGCCCGAAGTGCAGCACATCGGCAGCACAGCAGTGGAAGGGCTGGGCGGGAAGCCCGTTATTGACATCATGGTGGGCTTTTCGGATGAAGAAGGCCTAAGCGCTGCCGTGGATCCGCTGCTGAAAGCAGGCTACTGTTATTATCCCTGTTTTGAGGAGCCTCCTTTCCGCGACCGGCGTTTTCTGGCCCGGCTGCACGGGTTTCCGGCTACTGTTTTTGAAAGCCCGGAGGACTTCCCGGACCGGGTTGCCCATCCGCCTGTTTTCCATCTTCATCTGCTGCGGCGCGGCTCTCCTTTCTGGCAACGGCACCTGGCCTTCCGCGATTACCTTCGGCGGCACCCGATTACGCGCGATGCTTACTACCGCATGAAAGTCAAGCTGGCCAAGGGCGTTTGGGAAAGCCATAATGATTACGCCAAAGCCAAAACCGCTTTCATCCGCCGGGTGGAGCGCCTGGCGGAGCTGGAGGGCTGAAGCTATTCAGGAACCTGACTTTAGCAATGTTTTTTCCTTGCACATCAGGCGGCAATTTTGCATTTTTCCTCAAAAAAACGATGCGCCCCTTCTTTCTGCTCTGCTTTTGCAGCTGTTTTGGATTCCTTTTTGGGCAGGATTTCACGCCCAAGTATGAATATTTCCATGGCAATAACCTCCGTTTCAGCGTAAGCTCAGATGGGCGGCTTTTTCACGATGCTGAGGGTGGAGGAGACCTGCGGCTAAGCTATAAGGAAGACGGTCGAACGTATGCGAGCAGCCTGCACTTTGCAGGGCTTTGGCTAGGTGGTTTGGACCCTTCTGGCAACCTGCACACCTCTGTCCATTTAGAGGATGATGAAAATAATGGTTTCCAGCCCGGAATTGTCTTCTCTCACCTTGAAGGCGCCCCGGTCGATTCTGTCCTGGAAGGCACCAACAGCGTTTGGCGGGTCACCCGCGCCGAAATCCTTAAACATCAGCGCGACTATGCGGACAATGGTAGGATTGATGACCCGCAGCCTGCCATTTATGCCTGGCCAGGGGCACGCAACCCCCACTATGGAGCCTATAACAATACTACTGCCGAATTACCCACGGAGGTATCCGGGCTAGCGCCTTACTGGGACCATGATGCCGATGGCATTTATAATCCGGATGAAGGAGATCATCCGGTCGCCAGCAACCGTTTCGATTGTTGGAGACCGACCATTCCCGATGTCTTTTTCTGGTTGTCTTTTAATAATTTGAATGACAATTCGGGGTCCCTGAATACGAATAAGCACCCCATTCAGGTGAACCTGACCGGAGCTGTTTATTATTGCGGAAAGAGGAGCTTCAGCAATGCGGAGCATTCAGCGATGAGCCATGCTTTATTGTTAGAATATAATGTTCAAAATAAAGGGTTTGTGCCTTTAGACTCTTTGTATTTCGGAATGTTTATGGATGCAGCTCCTGACTGTGGAGCAGGACGTCATCTGGGGACAAAGCCGGATCAGGAACTCCTTTATTTTTACAATACAGAAGGGGCTTCCACTGCAGATTGCCGTTTTACCGATTTGGTTGGGTGTAAGGTGCTCCACCCTCCCTGGGATTCCGGGCAGGGTACAACGGGCAACGATACTATTTTTACAGTTCGGTTTAAAAAGATGGCTCAACTCTTCCCTTCGGACGAAACGCCTGTGAATGGGCAACGTTTCCCGGGGCAACCCCTCGAAGTCTACCGCTATCTGAATGCTGATTGGGCAGATGGTACATCCATAAGTTACGGTGGGTCGGGCTACGGTGGTTCTGGTGCTCCAACCGAGTCCATTTTTTCGGGCTTTCCTACAGATAAATTTGGATGGTCTGAAGCAGCATTAGGCCATACCCCGGGCAGGCGCATGGGCTTGATGTCTGCCGGACCAATAGGTTCTTATTCCGGCCGGGTGCATTTTTTCCAGGTAGCTTTTCCATTAAGCAGATGGTCTTATGAGGGATACAATCAAGACGAAAGGCTCAACTTGTTCTTCGCAGATGCTCAGCACCTTACATACTGGGGGGATTGCTATCCACCAGTTGATCAGGGCTGCGTGCAGGAAGACCTCACTCCTCCTGAACCAGAAGCTCCCCCGGTTGAGCCTGCCCTTTTCCTCTGGCCTAACCCAACCCGCTCCATCGTCACCCTCAATGCAAAGGGCATACCAATCTACTGGTACCGCATTTACAATACCAAAGGACAGCTGATGTACGCCAATGACGCGCCGGATGAGGTGGAACAGGTGCCGGTCAGTGGCTGGCAGACCGGCGTGTATTTTGTGCAGGCCGGCTGGGGCGGCGAGGTGGTGACGCGGAAGCTGCTGGTGCGGTAGGGGGAGGAAAAGGGGCATTAATGGAATTTTGATTAGGTTTTCCCGTCTGAGTTTCTGTACCTCTTTGGTGTTTTGCCAGCTTGCAATGTTTTTACTGAGAAAACTTTTAGAATATTTGGAAATATCGCGAGGGGGGGTATCTTGCATCTAACTGAATAAACATTGCGATACAAAATTTTAGATCCGGGTCAGATCAATAAGTTTTATTGCATGGCCTGGAATGTAGTTTCTTTCTAATGATTGCACGCGATGGCGCTTACTAAAATTGTATGAAGAGTATTTTTTGGGCTTTTATTTAGGCTTCAATTGGGTTGTTCAGCTCTCAGTTGGTAATCACCATTGTACAGTCCGTATGACAACACGCCCCCGGAACTCGCAGCTGGCAATGCCACCTTTCAACTAGGTGACTTGCCGAAAATATTGCGGAATCGGATAGTTGATTGCCCTTGATTAAATGTGTTTAGCACCCTGTATATTTTTCTAAACGGTCAAATTTAACAAATAAAAGGTTCTGGTTATGAGCAATAAGATTTATCTGTTTTTAACATTCAGTTGCCTATTAGTAGGTAGCAGTGCACAAACTACTGGGAAAGATAAGGTGCAATTTAGGAACTGTCTTGAAGAGGTGTACATTGAAGTTGCTTCGATTGGAGCTATAGATGATCAAGTCCCATGGATTGATTGTGACGAAGAAGAACCTTACTTTAGCGGCAGTTTATGGAAAAACAGCTCTGGTGACTACAGTATAACTAAGCTTACTAAGACTGTTTGGTACAATCAGGAAATGTTAGGGGGTGCTGAGTATTTTTGGTTCCATGGAGCTTGCGCGGGCGATGAAATTTGTATCGATAATGCCATTACAGATCACGTTGCGCCCGGTGGCGCAAGAATGATTGTTCCTGATGTAGATGTTTGCTGGAGTCAAAATGGGGTATGGGTGGACTTTTGTTCTCAATGCCAAGACTGCAACGACCAAGCATTCCTCCCTAAAGGCAGATGGTGGAAGTATGAACGAACTTTTATGGCAAATGAATTGGATGCCTACACTTCACCAGCCTCAGCACTACCAATGAATCTTGAGTATCAAATGCTAGCTGATTGTTCGTGGCATGTAGATTACGGTTGTGAAGAAGGTGAATTGAGATAATTACTACTTTTTAGAAATCCTTTAAATAATCCCTGCCCCCTTCATATTAAGATGTAGTAGCACCTGGTTCGGTGTATATCTACTTGATAAGGAGTGGTAGTAAAAAATCAGGTTATGTTTTTTAATAAATCATTTTTGATAATAGCCATTTTATCCATTGTTCTAGCAGCTTGCCAGAAAAACCCTATCGCAGTTGAAAAACAGCATAACAAATTTTTTGAGGTAATTGACGGCGACATATCATTTGCATCTGAAATAGGAGGTTATGAACCCGGATACATCAGGACAGATGGCTTTCAGCGATTTGGCTCCTTCAAAAACGGGCTTTATACCTCTACAAAAAGTGGTGAAATGGCAGGATATACAGCAGCAAACCATGATTATCCTGAAATAAGGTTTGATGCCTTTTTTATTAATGATCATTCACTTCGATCTTTTTTGGCCCTAGAGCATGAAGAACGGGCGTCAATCGTTGAAGAGAACACAGGCAAAGAGGTAGTCTACAAATTTATTGAGAACGGGAAAGAGGTTTACAGCGAGCCTTTGTACCTTCCTAAGGATATTATAGTGGATTTAAGATTATCCAATATTATTAGGTTTGAAGGTTCAGGCATAGGGCTATATAAAAAAGGGCTGCCTCTATACATTAACCGTGACCCTCAAAACTCGAATGGAATTCTAGTGAATTTGTTCTATCGTGGCCTTAGCTTGAATACAACTCTGGATGACATTCAAAATTCGGATGCCGACAATGGTGAAATTAGGAGGTGCCTATATGTTCCTGTAGACTCAGGCAAAATTGAATTTCCTGAAGGTTTTTTCGATGGAATTCCTGACGATGGGATATTCAACTTACAAATCAATAGGACGAGTTATAAGATGTTTGAAATTGGAGAAGAGACCCACAAGTTGAGCGCCGATATGAGTTACGGTATTAGTTTAGCAATGGTTAGATAGCGGGTCAAAATATTTTTGAGCATTAATAGAGATGCTAACATAGCATCTCTAATGACTATAGGTCTATCAATTGAGCCTCCGGGCGGAAGGGGAGCAAAATGTTATTCCGCTTATGATACAGCGATAAGGAAATAAAATTTATTGACTTTTGTACCTGGCCTGCACGGGCCAGGTACATTAATTTTTGAACATGCGTACTTTTTTGATTTTACTCTGCTGTATGGCCGGAGTTACCTCCAACCTGTCCGCCCAAAAACACGATTACACCTGGCTGTTCAGTGAACAATACATCCTCAGCAATGACTGGGGGGAAGCGTCTATGCTTGATTTCAATTCCAGCACCACTGACAGCAGTGATTTCAGCTCGACTGTTTCCTTAGCCTGCTGCACTATGTTTTCGTCTTTGCTCACCTCTGCCGGTTTGGTTTTTTATCGCTATTTTTTTGATATAAATATCTGCCTTAAAAAAACGCTGATTTAGCGGTATTAGTAAAATTTTTAAATTAAAATAACAACCCGATGAAGGATTTTATATTGACGGCTCTTTTAGCAATATCTCTTACATTCCAAAGCCACTTTGTGATTTCTCAGACCCACTTTCCGGACTCCATTTTTAATCAAGGGACATGTAATTCTTACAACCTTACCTTAAGTCAGATGGGGGAGGAAAATACTTTATATCCATATTTTTACGAAAAAGAGAGAAAGGATAGAATTAAAATTCACCCTTTCTCTATTATCGAAATTGGAGGATGGCAAGCCTTTACTGCTTCTTTGGTACAAGAAGAGGAAATAACTTTCGAGCATATAAGCACTTCAAAAAGTAGGTTTTTCAATGGACAGTATTATAGGTATCAGCAGTTTTATCAAGGTGTTCCTGTACTGGGAGGTGGGTTCAATATTTTGATTGAGCCAGGAGGGACTAGTGAGATTCCTGGTCCTCCCTGCGAAGGGTGCCCACCCCCTAGTCCATGTGCGCTTGTATCCTATATTTCAGCTCATATATTTGAGAATATAGATATTGATGTTACCAATACAAATTTATTGGCCGAATCCCAGTTGAATACTATACTTAGTATAGATGCTTCCCAATTGCGGTCACGTAAGCTTAGCATTGCCCATGATATGGCTGGGGAGTGCACCTACAAATTGGTCTGGAAGGTCGACTATCAAGATAGTCAGAAGGGTGATAGGATCGGATGGATAGACAACGAGACTGGAGTACTTTTATCCGAGACCAGCAAGCATAACTTTCATAATGCGCCAACAGCTGATTATGGGATACAGTTTTTGGATGATCAAGTAGAGGGGGATGAGAAAATATTGAAGAATAATCGACTCACGGCTTATGATTTGTCACCTAGCTTCGGAGATCCTGGGATTACGAAAATTGAAAACACTTCTATTCTATTTGGGGGAACTCCACAATGCCCCAACGATAATAATACTTACCTATTGGAGCAAGGATGGATATTTGGTAAAATCTGAGAAGGTTTTTGTATCTCATAGCCGTTAAATACCGTATAAATGTTACATTCTTTTATCTATTTTAAAATAAGCTATTCAGTGATTCTGTCGAGAACCATCTTGGTTCCTTTCCTAGTACTCACCATAGGTTTGTCTGGACTAACCGCCCAAGTAAAAGTCAGCCCGGAAATAGGGGTGAGTTACGCCCCGTTTACGATATATGGCATCAATACACAACACACTTCCAACCGGCTAGATTACTTGTTTGGGATCAACGGTAGTTTGCAAGTATCAAAGCGCATTTTGGCTAATCTCCGCATATCTTATGTAGACCGTGAGGACTTTCAGTGGCAGGATTTGTGCCTGTGCCCGGACTACTTGTATTCAACTTACACCCAAAGCGACCTGAATATGGAGCTAAGCTTGTTGTACGCTCTCAATAGCACTTTCCACATTGGGGGCGGATATACTATAGTTCGGCGCATGAATACAGGATTCTCTTTCGTAGAAGTTGATAGCGAACCAACGCAATATTATAATGATTGGAATAGCGGCCTGCACCTAATGATGGTCTGTCATTATCGTCGCTTTTACGCTAGGCTGACGTATGCTCGTCGTTTCAAGCCTTATAAACCAGCATACCTATTCTTCGAAGGGCAAGACCGCTTTGACTTTACGGTGGGGTATGAGTTGTTTGGGGGCGATGCGGTTGATAAATAACGTTTTTATTCAATGAGAAAAAGGAGTTTACCGCTATTTCCGTTGTTTTACTCGTCACGAAGTGGTTTGGGCGAACCTGTGCTGGCATCCACAGGATCGTCAGTACCTGTGCTGACTTCCAGCAGGATCGTCAGTAGCTAAACCACGACGACCGAGCAAATGCTGATCTGTTGGAGGTATGGCCCGCCCAAACCAAAATAGCGTCAGTATAGTAATCTAGCTTACCTTATTAATTCGATTAGGCCGAATTACTTGTTAGTTGTTTTGCCCCTGAAGCCCTTGCTAATGCTGCTCATAAAATGGTTAGGCGTTTACAGCTTAATCCACTTGCTTAGTACACGTCCGAGCAACACTATTCAATGCCCTTGGGCAGCCGGTATGGCAACGTACCCTGGAGCTCTTCGGCGGCAATGCCACCTTCCAACTGGGCAACTTGCCAGAAGGCTGGTATCAGCTGAGCCTCCGGGCGGAAGGGGAGCAAAACGTCATTCCGCTTATGATACAGCGATAGGGCTTTTCTAAAAAAACGAAGGCTCCAATTAGCGCTATGAAAGTACCTTACCCTTCCACCCGCTCAATCCGCGCACCCAGGGCCCTCAGCCGCGCATCAATCTGCTCATAGCCCCGGTCGATCTGATGGATGTTGTGGATGACGCTCTTGCCCTTTGCCGAAAGGGCCGCAATCAGCAGGGCCACCCCGGCACGGATATCCGGTGAGGACATTTCGATGCCCCGGAGCTGGTTCTTCCGCCCCAGCCCGATGACGGTAGCCCGGTGTGGGTCGCAGAGAATGATCTGTGCGCCCATGTCAATGAGTTTATCCACGAAGAACAGGCGGCTTTCAAACATTTTTTGGTGGATGAGCACGCTGCCCTTGGCTTGTGTGGCGATGACCAGCATGATGCTCATCAGGTCGGGCGTAAAGCCGGGCCAGGGGGCATCGTAGATGGTCATGATGGAGCCATCAATAAAGGTTTGTATCTCGTAGGTGTCCTGCTGTGGGATGCAGATGTTGTCGCCTTCGAAGTCGAGCTTAATGCCCATGCGTTCGAAGGCAGTGGGGATGATGCCAAGCTGATCTATCCTGGCATCTTTGATGGTAATGTCGGACTGGGTCATGGCTGCCAGACCGATGAAAGAGCCAATCTCAATCATATCGGGCAGGAGGCGGTGTTCGGTGCCTTTTAGTTCACTTACCCCTTCGATGGTCAGAAGATTGGAGCCGATGCCTTCGATTTTGGCGCCCATTTGCACCAGCATGCGGCAGAGTTGCTGCACGTAGGGCTCGCAGGCGGCATTGTAAATCTGCGTGGTGCCCTTAGCGAGGACGGCGGCCATCACTACGTTGGCGGTTCCCGTGACGGAAATCTCGTCCATCAGCAGGTAGGTGCCTTTCAAGCCTTCCGGTGCGGTAACGGAGTACTGCCGTTTGTCGGCTTCGTAGTCGAAGTGCGCACCGAGCTTTTGGAGCCCAACGAAGTGGGTATCCAATCTGCGTCGGCCGATTTTGTCGCCACCCGGTTGCGGGAGAAAAGCCTGTCCGTACCGGGCCAGCAGTGGCGCAATAAGCATCACAGAGCCCCGGATGCGGCTGGCATCCCGGCGGAATTCCGGTGTTTCAAAGAAGCCCAGGTCTATGTCATCTGCCTGAAGCTGATAGGAGTGGGGGCTTTTTTGTTCCACCTTTACGCCCAGCCCGCGCAGGAGGTCGAGCAGGCGGTTGACATCAAGGATGTTCGGCAGATTGGAAAGGGTGACCGGTTCTGTGGTCAGGAGGGTGGCACAAAGCACCTGAAGGGCTTCATTTTTGGCACCCTGTGGGGTAATGTTTCCGCTCAGTGGCAAACCACCGTGCACTTCGAAGGCATCGAAAGACATAGCGTTGTTTTGGTTTTACCGCAAAGGTAAGCCCAAAAAGAAGGAAAGTCGAATGTGAGAAGAGATTACTGTTCCCGAAACAGCAAACATTTCGGGAACAGTTTTTATGTTATCTAGCGTTTGCCACGGCGGTAATTGCTGCGCCCTCCGCGGGAGCGCCCTCCAGTGCCACCGGACCGGCTGCCGCCAGAGCGCCCACCACCGGACCGCTTGTTGTTGGAGCGGCGGCGGTTGTTGTTATTGTTATTATTATTGTTGTTGTTGCTACTGCCTTTAGCGAGGTTTTCAATATTCTCATCCTCATCCATGGTCAGTTCGCCTTTGGACAAACCTTTGAGGTCAGACTTGATGACTTCATCGCTAACGTAATGCTCCTTGTTCCAGGTACGGTAGGCCAGCTTCATGTAGGAACCAATGGTAGCGACGAAACCGTCCCGCTTGGGGCCTTCCGGCATTTCCTTCGCTTTTTTGATGAGTTCCTGCACGTTATGGCCATAGTGGCGGTAGCGTGCTTCCCAAACAGGATAAGGCACTTGTTCCGGGCGCTTGAGGTGCTCCTCTTCAGTAGGGGGCTCACCGTACGGGTAATCTACATCAAGGTCGTATTCTGCGATGCGGTAGACGTGCTTCCAAAGGCGCTCGCGGTAATCTTCGATACTGCGGCTCTGTGGGTGCATCATCTGCATCATGTCGATGATCTTTTCGATGTGAGCCTGTCGCTCGGCTTTGTCCTCTAATGCCTTCGCATATTGGATCATTTTCTGCACATTACGCCCGTATTCCGGGATGATGAGGTGCTCTCGGTTAGAGTTATACTCCATCCCGATTTTGTTCGGATCGTTCATAAAAATTCGTTGACGTTGTTTTACTCAACAGTTACAGACTTCGCCA
>JANSXW010000222.1 GCA_024742755.1 bacterium
AAAAAAACAATTGGCTTAGTCCGTTTCGTATAATCCTGATCGTGGTAGGAATCATTCTGTTGCTCCGTTTTGCGGGCCCGCTGCGATTTATGATCCTGACGCTGACCATACTGGGCGGCATTGGCTTTTTGGGCTACCTGGTCTACGAGTACATCCGGCAGGAGAATAGCAATTTCCGCAACCGGGGCAGTGTGCCAGCTGGTGTTGGCGCACGTCTGGAACAGGTGGAGGAGCAACTTGCCCGCAATGAAAAAGAGATCAAGTCCATCCGGAAAAACCTAAGGGAGCTTCGGCGCGAGCTCCACGATGAGGATGCCCTGAACACCAAAAACCGCACCGACGCCAACTACCTCATCCGGGAATTTGAAGCCGAACTGGAGCTGCGCCGGGCCAAATCCTCCTTCTACAAAACCGTTCAACACAAACTCAACCGCCTGCTGCACAACCACCAATTGTCACAATCGCTGGCAGACAAAGAAGCCGAACTGCGCCGCCTCAAAGAGCACCATTACGATGACCTGGCAGACATGGAAGCCCTGCGCTCCGACATGGAACTGGAAACGCTATACCTGGATACTATTGACGAACTTTCTCTAAAAGTCCCTGATAACCTTTCCCTGGAGCATGTGCAGGAACTACAAAAGCAACTGGAGGAGATGACGCGGGGGCTGGAGCGGTGAGTCAGAATGGAAGCAAAGCCAGGGGGCTTTTATCTCGGAAAAGTATCACCCCAAATGCCGCCTCAGCTCCTGCAGCTCTCCCTCCGTCAAATACCGCCACTTCCCGGGCTTGAGCCCGCCGAGGTGGACATTCATGATGCGCACCCGCTTGAGGGTCACCACGTCGTAGCCCAGGTATTCGCACATGCGGCGGATTTGCCGGTTGAGCCCTTGCGTGAGCACGATGCGGAAGGCCTGACGCCCGATTTTTTCCACCTGGCACTTTTTGGTCACGGTACCCAGGATGGGAATGCCCTGACTCATACGCTTCACGAAGGAAGTATTGATGGGTTTATTGACGGTGACGATGTACTCTTTCTCGTGCTCGTTTTGCTCGCGCAGGATTTCATTGACGATGTCGCCGTCGTTGGTCAGGAAAATCAGCCCGGTGGAGGCTTTGTCCAGGCGGCCAATATGGAAGATGCGCTCCGGGTAATTCAGGAAGTCGATGATGTTGTCTTTGTCCTTGCGGTCGGTGGTGCAGGTAATGCCGGGGGGCTTGTGGAGGGCGAGGTAAACGGCTTTGGGTCTGGCTTTCAGGGGCGCGCCATCCAGCAGTACCTCATCGCCGGGGTTAACGCGGTTGCCTTTGCGGGCAGTAGTGCCATTCAGTTGTACCCGACCGGCCTCAATCATACGGTCTGCTTCCCGCCGGGAACAGATGCCGGTGGAACTGATGAATTTGTTGAGGCTGATAGAAGGGTCTGACATGCCAGGACTTGCTTTTTAGCAAATGTAGCAAATGCCCCAAAGAAAGATAAAATGATCTGAGGTATCTAAACCTAAAAGATACAGAAAGCAACGCCTTTGGAAACCAAGTTAAAAAAAGCTTTGTTTACAAAACAAAATAGAAATTATGGAAGGCAAACTGGAAATCAATAATATCATGAAGCTTATTCATGCACTAAGCCTGGAAAGCAAGTTAGAAATAATGAGCAGACTTTCCAGCGAAATAAAATCAGATATACCTCCTCAAAGCAACGACATCGAAAAATCGGTTCTGGTAGACCGCCTATACGGAGCTTGGAAAGATATTGACGAAGATATTTTTAAGAGCATTCTTGAAAGCAGGACTTACAATTGAAAACTGGACGAATCCTGCATTCAATAAGTTCGCGGAAAGAAACACCTAATGCGCCACTTCACCTATCAGAGACTAAAAGACTTCTATACTTGATTATTAGCATGGGCAAAAAAGCCCCGGCCACTGCCGGGGCGTAAGTTCAACTTGGTTCAATTTGGTAAAAAGTAGTGTAAGGCTGAGGGACAAACGCTTGCCTAGCTAGCCAGTACTTTTGGCGCAGCAGCAAGGATTTCATCGCTGGTTTTCGCAGCGAATTTCTCAAAGTTTTTATTGAAACGCTCGGCCAGGTCATTGGCTTTAGCGTCGTAGGCATCGGCATCTGACCAGGTCTGCTTCGGGTCGAGAACCTCATCAGGCACGTTGGGGCAGCTTACCGGCATGCTCAGGCCGAAGATTTCGTGGGTGTGGTAGTCCACGTCGTCTAGTTCGCCGCGCAGGGCTGCCGTGATCATGGCACGGGTGTACTTCAGGCTCATGCGGTGGCCAGTACCGTGTGCTCCGCCCGTCCATCCGGTATTCACCAGCCAGACATTGACGTTGTGCTCCTGCATTTTTTCGCCAAGCATCTCAGCGTATTCTGCCGGGTGCAGCGGCATGAAGGGCGCACCAAAACAGGCTGAAAATGTAGCTTGTGGCTCCGTAATGCCCGCCTCTGTGCCGGCGACCTTTGCCGTATAGCCAGACATGAAGTGGTACATGGCCTGGCCTGGCGTCAGTTTGCTGATTGGAGGCAGTACTCCAAATGCATCGCAGGTCAGGAAAAAGATATTCGTCGGGTGCCCGCTGCGCGAAGGCTCAAGGGCATTATCGATGTGGTAAATCGGATAAGAAACCCGGGTATTTTCGGTGATGTCGCTGTTTTCGAAGTCCGGCGTGCGGGTGCCCGGGTAACACTTGATGTTTTCCAGGATGGCCCGGTGCTTGATGGCGTGGTAGATTTCGGGCTCTTTCTCCTCCGAAAGGTCAATCGTCTTGGCGTAGCAGCCGCCTTCGAAGTTGAAAATGCCGTTTTCGGACCAGCCGTGCTCATCGTCGCCGATCAGGTTACGGTTAGGGTCGGCCGAAAGGGTGGTTTTGCCTGTGCCGCTAAGCCCGAAAAAGACAGCGGTATCGCCTTCCTGACCTACGTTGGCGGAGCAGTGCATAGACAGTACCCCACGGTGCTTGGGCAGTACATAGTTGAGGACGGAGAAAATGCCTTTCTTGATTTCTCCGGTGTACCCCGTACCGCCGATGATGATCTGCTTTTCCGTGAAGTTGATGATGGCGAAGTTGTGCTGACGGGTACCGTCCACTTCCGGGTCCGCATGGAAGCCCGGCGCACAGAGGATACTCCACTCCGGTTCAAAGTTTTCGAGCTCCTCTCCGGTAGGGCGGAGGAACATATTGTAGGCAAACTGATTGCTCCACGGATATTCGCTTACCAGGCGAATATTCATGCGGTACTGATCGTCCGCGCAGGCATAGGCATCACGCACAAAGACCTCTTTGTCCGCGAAGTAGTCAATGATTTTGCCTTTGAGCTGCTGAAAGTACCGGTTATCAATAGGCTTGTTGATGTTGCCCCAGTCGACGGTATGCTTTGTTTCTGCGTCCTCAACGATGAAACGGTCCTGAGGAGAGCGGCCGGTAAATTCGCCGGTTTCTATAGCAATAGCGCCAAGGTCGGTAAGATAGCCTTGCCCGCGCCGGATCGTCTCCTGAACGAGCGCCTCCGGGCTTAGGTTCCAGTGGGCATTTTTGACCTGCTTGATGCCCAGTGTTTCCAATGTTGCAGCAGGGTTTTTAATCTCAAACTTCTCCATTGTAGGAAGGTTAGTTTTGCTATTCGGGAAAAATTTGCGTTGCCTGTTGGCAGTACAAACTTGAAACGTTGGGGCAAAGAAAGATGTTTTTCGCATTTAGAGAAAATTTCTCTAACAGATTTTTTTTCAAATGCTTAAATTTGCACCTATGTTAAAAGAGATCGACACGGTAAAACTCATTTTCGGGCTCAAGGTGCATCAGTTGCGGCAGGAGCAGGACTTGTCTTATCAGCAACTGTCCGACCGCACCGGGCTGGCCATTTCCTACCTGCACAATATTGAGAAAGGCAAAAAGTACCCGAAGGCCGACAAAATAATGGCCCTCGCCCGTGCCCTGAATACAGAATACAACTACCTCGTTTCTCTGGATGCAGACAAGCGGCTGAAGCCCATCATCGACCTGATCCACTCGGATTTCCTCAAAATCTTCCCGCTGGAGCTCTTTGGCATCAACACCCCTAAGCTGATCGAGCTGCTTTCGGTGACGCCGGACAAGGTGAACGCCTTCATCAGCACCGTGATCAAAATTGTGCGCAACCACCACCTGCAGGGCGAGGACTTCTACAAAGCAGCCCTTCGCTCTTATCAGGACCTGCACGACAACTATTTTGATGACCTGGAACAGGCCGTCCGGGATTTCAAATCCAAAAATCCGCTGAAGCAACAGCCCGGGTTCGAAGCGCCAGAACTGGAGCATCTCCTGCACGTAAACTTCGATGTACGGGTAGACCGCGACTTCCTCAGCAGCCGGCCGGACCTGACGGAGGTGCGCTCCTACTATTCTGTGAAAAACAAAGTGCTGTACCTCAACGGCGGGCTGAGTTCCGCTCAGGAGAAGAGCTTGTTGGGCAAGGAGATCGGCTTTCAGTTCTTAAAATTGGAGGAACGGCCCTACGAAACCCGAATGATGGAAGCCGATTCTTTTGACAAGCTGCTCAACAATTTCAAAGCCTCCTACTTCTCCGTTGCCCTGCTGATGGACGAAAAAGAAATGATCGAGGACATTGAAACGATGGCCCGTTGGCGGACCTGGGACGCAGAGGCTTTCCTGGAACTGTTTGCCAAGTACGATGTCACCTCTGAGATGCTCATACAGCGCCTGACCAATCTCCTGCCCCGGCACTTCAATATTCAGGATTTATTCTTCCTGCGTTTTTTCGCACGCCCAGATCTGCAGAAGTTTGAAATGACTAAGGAGATGCACCTTTCGCAGCTCCACAACCCCCATGCCAATCAACTGGACGAGCACTACTGCCGCCGCTGGATCAGCATCAACCTCATCCGTCAGCTGAAAGCACAACAGGGCATCAGCAATACGGAAGGGCCCATTGCCGGGGCGCAGATTTCGCGTTACTGGGGCACGCCCAATGCTTACCTCTGTATTACCATCGCCAAGCCCGGGCACAACCACGCCGACAACAGCTCAAGCGTTACCATCGGACTGCTGGTGAATGACAAGCTCAAACGCCTGTTCCGCTTTCTGAATGACCCGAAGCTGGTCACCAAAGACGTGCACACCACCTGCGAGCGCTGTGGCATTTCGGATTGTGGGGCGCGGGCAGTGCCGCCAACGGTGCTGCAGCATCACCGCAAAAAAGAGAATATCCGTGCTACGCTGGAAGAACTGGAACGGCACCGGGTGGAGGGCTGAGGGGAGCTGGACTGGGGAGGTTGAGGCTGAGGTTGAGGTTAAGGGCCAGGCGCAGCCTTCCTGGCGGCGACAGTGAACTGTCGCTCCCTGCAGGGCCCCGGGCGGTCTCAACCTCAGCCTCAACCTTAACCTTAACCTCGATCCCAGCCCTTCCCCGTCTCACGCATTGCCACTGCCTACCGACACCATCCTACAAGTTCACCACTGCTCCCGTACGGTCCGCCTCCATAATCGCCTGCACGATGCGGATGTCCCGAAGCCCCTCCTCGCCCGGGACCAGCACCGGCCTATCCTTCAGAATAGCCAGGGCATCGTTGTCCATCTGCCGGGCCTGTTGGTCTTTGATGGGTAGGTCCAGCCGCTTGCCATCGCTGGTGATGCCCTGCACGCCGCTGTAGGACTGCATAGGCTCGAGTTTGTACCAGCCATCGGCGCAGTCTACCTGCAGACGGTTGATGGTTTCCACCACACTGGTTTTGCCGCTGCCTTTCACCCCGTTCGGAAAAACGAGCTCAAAGGTGGTGGTCACATCGACTTCATTGGGGATATCGCGGGAAGCCGAACGCACCTGTACCGGCTCCATCCCTGTGGCGTAGCGGAGCCCATTGATGGTGTACACGCCCATATCGTAAAGCGCACCACCACCCATATCGGCCTGGGAGCGCCAGCCGCTGCCCTGCCCCGGCCCAGCGTAGCCCGCCAGTGCCTCAGTGGATTGGATAGCGCCGTAGGGCAGGGTTTGAGCGTACTGAATGACCGTCTGCGTGTTGGGCTCGTGCTGCATGCGGTAGCCGATGCTGAGCTTCACTCCGTTTTGATTACAGGCGTCAATAATCGCCTGGCATTCCTCCACATTCATCGCCATGGGTTTTTCGCACCAGACATGCTTGCCTGTATTCGCAGCACGAATAGCATACTTGGCATGAAGCCCCGTAGGCACGACGATGTAGATGACATCAATATCAGGATTGTCAGCGATCTCATGCATGGTATCGTAGGAATAGACATTCTTATCCGGAATGCCGTACCGCTGCTGCCAGGTGGGAATTTTCTCCGGGCTGCCCGTCACGATACCGGCGAGGTAGCAATGCTCCGTCATTTGGAGGGCAGGCGCGAGTTGTCCGCGGGCGTAGCTGCCCAGCCCGACGAGGGCAACGCCCAGGCGCTTTTTCGGTGTTTGGCAGCCCAGGAGTACAGGGGCAGCCAGCAGGCTACCGGCTGCCATAGCAGACTGCCGGAGGAAGTGGCGGCGGGAGGTTGACCATTTATGCATAAGCTTTTACTTTGAATAACTGCCTGGCAGGGCGGGTTGTTGATACTAAGCCCGGTTTCCACTTCAAGCCAGGTGGCGACTTTAGCCCGAAAGCTATGCGGGGGAGACCTGACAGGTAACCTTACTATTTATCCTCAGGCCACGATTCCAAAATCGTCGCCTGAGTTTAAACCAAGAAAGCGCCTTCAAAACCGAAGCTCCATCCCCCTGCGCCCTTTGCCAGACCACGGCGCCTTGAACTGAAGGATCAGCGTGAGGTTGAGCTCATTGATCGGGCGGAGCATTTCCCGCTCCCTGTTCCTCAGCCCCAGGCCATGAATATAGGACAGCTCTACCATATACCTTTTGTACCAGTAAGCGAGCGACAGGTGTGAGGTGTACTCGAAATAGCGATGATCAGGAGCGTTTTCACGGTAATTGTAACTCGTGATTTTCCAGTAATCTTTTCCATCTGTACTTATCTCAGAATTATGGATGTAGTTCAGCCCAAAACCAGCTCCTACCAAAAATGCATCAGCAATTGAACGCTTGACAGCAAAATCCGTACGCCAGCTATCAAAGCGATGAAAATTTATACTAGCGATGCCATCTGTCCGCATTCTGAATACACGATCAAAATAATAGCCGTTCGCCCAGGAAAAGAATAGCGCTTCGCCTATTTGTTGTTCTACG
>JANSXW010000407.1 GCA_024742755.1 bacterium
GCCCAGGCAAACGCAGCGTGCGACGCGCTCGTGTGAAACCCGCCCCACGGATCAGGTAGACGGCGTCTACGTGTGCTTGGCGGCCTGCCAAGCCTGGCTTGATTATGTAGACGCCGTCTACATGGTACTTGCCGCCGCAGCCCGCACCCATGCCCGCGCAGCGCTTTGCAGCCTGCGCAGGCAAGACGATTAGCGAGGCAGGCAGCTGGCAGCCCAGCTGCTTCAGACGGCGCCACGTTGGCTTGGAACCCGTTCAAGGGTGCCACCTCAAATGGAACCCTAAACCCTAAAAGTCTTTACCTTGGGTGGCTGGAACGGGCGAACTTGGCTACGCAAGGCGAGCGGCTTGGGGCACCCTAAACCCTAAACCCTAAACTTCTTTTTCTATATTAATTTAAACCCTAAACAATTTTACCGGATTGGTCTCCGCCTCACCCCATCCTCCAAACCTGCACCTGCACGGTGTTTTGGAGCACAAACCTTCAAAAACTCGATGTTTTTTGCTACCTATTTCTGGGTTCTGAAGAAAACCCGATGTTTTTTGCAATTTTTTGTCTGGAAAACTGCAAAAACTCAACGTTTTTTGCATTCTTGCAAGCTAGCATCTTCAATGGCAAATGGCCGCTTTATCATCGCCTCGCTAGCATCTACAATGGCCAATGGCCGTTTTATCAAGGATTTGCTTCAAAATGTTGCTTTTGAAGCTTCAAATGGCTAATTCTCTACATTTGACCTGCAATGTGTATTTTTTATATACAGTCTAGTAAAGCACGGCCACTTCCAGGACAGGCTTAAAAATCTTGTTTTTGAAGCTTGGGGTTGCCGATTCTCTACATTTAAGCTTAAATGTGCTATTTTTATATAAACTGCGCGGCCTCCAACTCCAAAATATCGCTTCTGGAGCTCCAAAATCCAGTTCTCTACATTTAACATAGAATGTGTTTTTTTTATACAAGGAACGGCCACTTCCAGGACTGTGTCCAAAATGTTGCTTCTGGAGCTCCAAATTGCCAGTTCTCTACAATTGAATCAAAATGATTTTTTTGATACAAAATTTAGCAACGAACGGCCACTTCCAGCGCTGTCTCAATTTTATCAACGAACAACCACTTCCAGGATTGTCTTCAAAATGTTGCTTCTGGA
>JANSXW010000273.1 GCA_024742755.1 bacterium
AGCCCGTAAACGAACCAAGTGTTTGGCTGTTGTTGTTATATTGTAGTAATTTTAGCGTTTTATTCCCGTAAAGGTCAATATGCAATCTAAACAACAGGGCAGACTGCTCCTACATTACGAAACCCACTTACTGGACCCCAAGGCAGAATGGGTTGTGTTCATACATGGTGCCGGCGGCAGCATTGTAACCTGGAAGTATCAGGTGGATGCCTTCAAGCCTTTTTTCAATTTGCTGTTGCTTGACTTGCGTGATCACGGAAAGTCCAAGAACATAGAGCCGGCCTACGAAGCGTACAATTTTGATATTGTGACGGACGATGTCCTAAAAGTCATCGATCACCTTCAAATCAAGCGGGCGCATTTCCTTTCCGTATCTCTTGGCAGCGTGGTTTTGCAGAAGCTGGATGAGCTGCGCCCTGAGCTGGTGAACAAGATGATCATGGCGGGCGGGGTTTTCCGGGCCACTTTCACCATCAAATTGTTTGTGCATTCGGCCAAATTCCTCAACCACTTTCTGCCGTATCGGGCCATTTATAATCTGTTTTCCTGGGTGGTTTTGCCCCGGCGCAACCACCGCCGCTCCCGCCGGATGTTCCGTATGCAGTCTCAGAAGCTGAGCCCAAAGGAATACCTGAAGTGGGTAGGGCTCTACAAGGATTTCTTCCGCCTGTTGCGCCAGTTTTTCAACCGGGAGCTGCGCAACCTGAGCCTCGTTGTGATGGGCGATCAGGACCACGTATTTTTTAAGGCAGCCAAGCGTTTTGCGCAAACCCATCAGCGCGCCCAGCTGGTGATCGTTGAGAAGTGCGGGCATGTTTGCAATATCGAGCAGTATGAAACCTTCAACCGTACTGCCCTTGCCTTTTTGCTGGGCAGCCGGCCGGAAGAACTGCATAACTTACCGGGCCTTGAATCCTGAACTGCTAAATCTTATCCCCAAAAACCTGCAACTATGAGTGACAAATCCGCATTCCGCAAACTGATCGATGCCATCATTGATTTTTTCAGGTATTTCCTCTCCAGAAAGGACAAGCCCGAAAAAAAATAACGCCTCCACCCAACCCTTTCTCCTGCCGGCTGCGACTGTAAGGTAAATCGCAGTAATGGACTTCGCCTTAGGACCAAAATCGTTGCCCAGCATGTCCACCACAACCGTTTGCAAGCCTGACAGTTCTGATGAGGTGCTCCGGGAGGGGTGCGTCAAAGGGGACCGCCTGGCTCAAAAGTACGTGTACGACCGATACGGGGGGTACATGATGGGCATTTGCATGCGCTACGCCAACGGGAAAGAGGAAGCTATGGACATGCTAAATGCCGGGTTTTTCAAGGTTTTCCAGAAGGTTGGGCAATTTGAAGGCCGGGGGTCCTTTAAAGCGTGGATGGCCAAGGTGATGATGTACACCTGCATTGACTGGGTGAGGCGGCAGGCCAACTACCGCAAGCGCATGGATTTTGAAGCCTCAGGGGACAGCCCGGTGGACAACGAGGCTATGCAAAACCTGGCGCTGGAAGAATTACTGGAGCTGGTGCAGCAACTGCCCACCGCCACCCGGGCGGTCTTTTCCCTTTACACCCTGGACGGGTACAATCACCGGGAAATTGCCGACATGCTGGGCATCAGCGAGGGCACTTCAAAATGGCACCTGTCCGATGGAAAGAAAAAACTTCGTGAAATGATTAAATTGAGCGAGCATGAAGGAGCGTAAAGACGGATTTCAGCACTTACGGGAGCAGTTGGAGGGCTTTGAGTACGAAGTGCCCTCCACCGGCTGGAAGGAAATGTCTGCCATTCTCGATGGTGAGCGCCCTGTCCCGCAGCCCGCTGTGCCCGAAAAGCCACGACGCAGGTTTGCGGGATGGATTTGGCTGGCCGGCGCTTTACTGCTGGTGGGCAGCGGAGTCTGGCTAAGCGCTCAACAGGAGCAGCGGCTGGCGTTCCGTACCAATAGTCAGGTGCTTTTGTCTGCATTGCCGGTCCCCCTGCCAAGTCTGCCCCGTGCTTCCAATACGAAGAATACGGCAGCAAGGGCAACATCGGTTCAAGCGGAAACGGTGAATAGCCCGGCACCGGTATCAGCACCTCCTATGCCCCCTGCCCGTGCTGCGCAAACCGGAAGCAGAACGGCCCCTGCTCCCGTGCGCCGTATGCCGGCACCTCTTACAGACCTTTCTAACACTTCGTTCGATACGATCGCCCAAATCCCAGTCAACGACATCATTCCTAACCTGGAAGCCCCCGACACCATTGCCACGCGCGATGAGGAACGGGTTTTTGCGGCAACAGCACCTATCCCTGCGTTGCCTCCAAAGGCACTGACCGGGCCGTCTGAAGCGGCGGATTTGCCGGAAATCCATGCAGCCACGCTGCACAGATGGAGCTTTGGGCTCAAAGCGGGCGCCGATTATCAGTCGCTTCAAACCAATGCGTTGCTTGGCGGATTTACCCAATTCAGGCCTCACCGGAAATGGGTACTGGAAGCAGGGCTGCAGTACAAAAGGCGATCGGAAAACAACGGCAGCGGGCTGGGCATTTCCCCTCCACCTGGCGACACCATCTACCTGCCGGCATTTGCCAGTATCTCCCCTAACCACCGCTCCATTACGCGGGTGCACTTTCTGGAAGCACCGGTAACGTTGCAGTATCAAATCGGGAAGCGGCTAAGGGTGATGGGAGGCATGCAGGTGGCCTACCTGCGCGGTACGGACCAACCGGTAGGCAGCTGGGACAATGAAAGCAGCAGGAATAATCTGGGGGCTGCCGCAGATTCCTTTTTTGCCGGATCCGCAATTTTAGCACCTGAAACGACGGACCGCTTTGAGCAATGGGACCTCGGGCTGATTGCCGGGCTTGATTACCGGATCGCCAGCCATTGGTCGGCTGAGCTCAGATGGCAGCAGGGCCTGCGTGACCTGACACCGGAGTCCTACTACCAAAACAATGAAGTTTACCATAACAGCAGTTTACAATTCGCACTCAAATGGCATTGGTAAGTGATCTAAAATATGGGGTGTGGTGCTGTTTGTGCTTCCTTTTGGCCTGCAGCAGTGAGGATACCGCTTTTCAGGACTTCACGCCCGGTGAGCCCGGTTTTGCGACGTCAGCTTACTTTATTGACGCCACGCTTAACCTCTCCGGCGGCCCAGCCACCACCGAGCATATCGCGCTATACGCCGACCTCGACCCGGACACGCCTGAGGGGCGCAATGAATTTCGGGTGATCGAAAGCGGCGCAACCACTGAAGTCTATTCTGTTTTCTTCAACGACAGCACCCTCATCGACACCAACTTTCAGGACGAGGCGGTATTCAACAACGCCGACCTGCTCTACGGTTCGGCCAGCTACCGGGGCGTGGGGTTTTGCTTCTACCTGCCAGCACCGGACGCGTCCTCCTCTCTCTCCCTTGAGCTGGAAGATCTGCTGCAGCCCGGGCAAACCCTGTCTCTTGGGCAGGCACCCGGCATGGTAGAGATTGGCTATTTTAAAAACCACCCCACTGCTGCTGACCGGGCTGACCGGGGGCTGGTGACAACTGCGGCGGAAAGTGCTTCTGGTTCACTGGACATTCTGAAAGTCTCAGAAGTGCAATCCGGCTTTGGGGAAGCTGGGTATCAGATCGAAATAGCGTTTACGGCCCCTCTGGAACATCAGCTTGGGCTGTATGAAGGCGGTGTGATGACCGGGCAAGGGCGCATTTTTGTCCCTAAGCGCTAAGCAATATGGCTTTCCTGACTAAGACTATGTTTGGAGCTTACTCCTATTGCAAACCAAGGACTTATGAACCCCGCTGAAATGCGGGGCAGGCTCTGGCGTCATCTTTTTTAGCTTATTTGACCCGCCAAACGCGCTAAAAAAGATTTAGCCAGAACCACAA
>JANSXW010000428.1 GCA_024742755.1 bacterium
AGGGATACAAAGGATTTACATATTTGAAATGGCAAGAAAAGAGACTATCAGAATATCTTGCAAAGGAAAAATCAATGAAAATTATTATTGATGTTGATGTCCTTTTTGACCACCTCGAAACAGAGACACCCACAAAATTTACAATGAGAAGCAGGAGATGCAACATCCTAAACATTGCTGATTTGAAAAAGGAACTGGGTAACATGCCAAAAGACATTGAATTACAGATTGAAAACTCAGAACTCACAAGGTCAGGCTTTATAATAAACAAAGTCCATAAAATAAACATCCACTACGACAAATACAATCCGAACAGAGCAGGAAGATATATGGAACTACCAGAATGGATTTCAAAGAAAAAGGCATGTATCAACATACAGAATGAAGATGAGTTATGTTTCAAATACTGTGTTTTATGCAAATTTTATGAAGTCTTCAAGAAAGACCATCCACAACATATGAGACACTATAAGAAATTAATAACTACTGAAAGTCTACTTAAATGGGATGGTGTAAATTTTCCAGCATCCAATGATGGCATTGACACATTTGAAACAATTAACCAAAATTCTATATAGCAGATTGATGGGAAGTCAGACCAATAAAACAACTAATAAAATGTTCTTTTGTAAATACTGTCAGCACGGTTATAAGTCAGAAAAACTTTTACATTCTCACTTAATAAAAGGTTGTATGGCAAATGAAATTCAACACACTGAATTACCAGAAGAAGGAACAACAATGAAGTTTGAAAAGCATTTTAAGAAACTGAAAGCACCATTTGTTATTTATGGTGATTTTGAATGTTTAACAACAGAAACATCAGATGGCATCAAAGGGACTTACCCTATGCAACCAAAGGGAACCTACGGCGAAGCCCTAGGTTGCGCGCCTCGCGGAACCTACCAAAATCATAGACCCAGCGGTTATATGCTTAACCTTGTAAATGCGTATAGTGGTGAAATGAAACCATTTTTATACAGAGGTGAAGATTGTATGGATAAATTTTGTGATACTTTGAATA
>JANSXW010000130.1 GCA_024742755.1 bacterium
GACCCGCTATCAGACTAACGGCGTGCGCAGCTCAGGTACAAGCTATGCCTCTTTCCCATTCATGCTGCGCCTGGTTCGTCAGGGCGACTGGATCCGCGGGTTCTACAAAAACAGCAGCCAATGGGTGCTTTTCCATCAGGTGTACCTGCCGATGGAGGAGTGCGTGGAAATGGGCCTGGCGGTCTTCTCCACCGATCCTTTCGGAACAGCAACGGCTACCTTTACGAATGTCAACAGCATGTCCAATCTTGTAACCCCCGGCCCCGGTGGCAACAGCAGCCCGGCCATCCTGTCCAATTTCCAGCAGGTACGGGTAGCTCCGAACCCAACGTCCGGCGCTTTCACGCTCGACTTTGAGCGGCCGCTGGAAATCGCAGCCACCGCCGTACTGCGCAACGAGCTTGGACAGGCGATACAGCAACTACAGCTCCCTGCCGGCGCGGTCAACCACAGCTTCGACGGCTCCAATCTGCCACGTGGCTTGTACTTTCTGGAAGTGCGCGATGCGCAGGGCTACCGGGAGGTGCTGAAGGTGGTGCGGCAGTAAGCCCTACTTTCACTTTTCACTCAGGCGGCGACTTTGGAGTCGCGGCCTGAGCTAAAGGGTTACTGGTAAACACCAAGCCCCGTCAGATGTCATTAGACTGTCTGACGGGGTTTGTTTTATTGTTGTTGCTGGGATCGGATCTTTCTTCGCCTGTCAGGTCGCGACTCTAAAGTCGCCACCTGACTTAAAACCTCAAACTGACCCTCCTCCTCAGACCCTTCTGGAGGGAGCGACAGTTCACTGTCGCCGCCTGTGGTGACCGGGCTTGGCCGCTCAACCTGGCCCTCAACCTCAACCTCTCCGGAGTTTAATCTTCAATATTACCCAGCTCTACCCCTTCGTCTGCACCTTCACTTCACTGGACCCATCCAGTCCGCTAAGCACTTCCACCTTAATGCCATCCGAGAGGCCCAGCTTTACCTGCCGCTTCTCGAAGGAGCGGTCGCCGGTTTTGACCTCCACGTAGGTGGTGTCACTTTCGTAAAGAATATCCCGCTCCTGTATGGCCAGGACTTGCTTCCGGCGGTCCAGAATGATATCGGCATTTGCGCTGTAGCCCGCCCGCAGGAATACGTCGTCGGTAGGCTTGACCGCTGCCCGCACCTCGAATTTCACCGTTCCTTCCTCATCTTCGCCCTTTGGGGAAATGAACTCCAGGGTAGCATCAAAGCTTTGATTGTCGATGGCGCCCACGGTCAGCAACAGGGGCATGCCTTCCTTGAGCTTGCCTACATCGGATTCGTCCACCTTGCCTTCAAAGATCAGGGCGTTCATGTCGGCGACGATGGCGATGCTGGTGCCTTCATTGAAGTTGTTGCGTTCAATGACGGAAGTGCCTTCCTCTACGGGGATGTCCAGCACCATGCCATCGAGGGTGGAGGTGACGATGTTGGCTACCTGCCGGGAGTTGGCGCTCGCCCCTTCGCGCAGCAGCTGCAGGTTATTGATGGCGGCCTGCAACTCCTGCTCGCGGATGTCCACTTCGGTTTCAAACTGCTTCACGCTGTTTTGGGCCACCACTTTGGCATTTTCAAACGCCGCGCGTGCCAGTTCCAGGTCGAGCCTGAAGCGGTTGTAGTCCTGTTCGGAAATCACCCCTTCCTCAAATAAGCCGCGCTGCCGGGCTTCCTCCTGTCTGGCATTCTCAAAACTGGCGCGGGCTTCTTCTACGTCAAGCTGTTGCTTGTTCAGGTTGCGCTGCCGCTCCAGTTCACGTTTGGATTCCTGCAGGCGCAGGCGGGCCAGTTCCACGTTAGACTTGGCCGTGTTGATGTTGACCTCACTGGGCACCAGCTTAATGCGAGCCAGCTTCTGCCCCTTAGTCACCAGTTGGCCTTCTTCCACGTAAATCTCATCCACCACACCGGAAACCTGCGGCTTGACCATCACTTCCTTGCGGGGCCGGATTGCGCCGGTCGCCACGGTTTTCTTAATAATGTCCGTCGTTTCAGGCTGGACCACCTCGTAATTTTCTGCTTCTTTGGTATTGCGCTGGTAAAAGTAGATGCCCAGGCCAATGGTGGCAATGATCAGGAATGCACCGAAACCAATTAGACAACCTCTGTTCATAATAATGACTGTTTTTTATGGGTGACTTCAACTTTATTCATCTTTGAGTGCGACCACCGGATTGACCCGTGCCGCGTGCCGGGCGGGGATCGCCCCGGCAATGACCCCGGAAAGCGTCAGCAGGATCACCGACCCTATGCCTACAGACAGGCTGATTTCCGGATTATGGAAATTATCCACAATTACATCATTGGCCCGCATCAGCGAACTGACGCCCCAGATCAGGAAAGTCCCGACGATAAGCCCCAGGTAGCCCGATGTGGCCGTGATGAGGACCGATTCTGCCAGCACCATCCGAACGATACTCGATGGCGGTGCCCCCAGGGCCTTGCGCACACCGATCTCCTTGGTGCGCTCCTTGACGGTAATGAGCATGATGTTGCCCACGCCCACGATGCCCGCCAGCAGGGTGCCGATACCGACAAACCAAAGGAAAGCCTGTATGCCCCCGAATAAGTTATTGATGCTCATAAACTCATTTTCCAGATTAAAGGAGCCTACGCCCCTTGGGTCCTCCGGATGGATATGGTGGCGCTTTTTCAGCAAGCCTTTGACCTGAGGCTCCACCTGACTCACCAGCACATTGGGCTGTGCCATGCAGACAAAGTAGTCGATGCGCTCTCCGGTGCCAAAGGTGCGGTACATGGCCGTTAGCGGAATGACGATGGCTTCCATATCGCTTTCCGTCCAGGGCTTCAGCTGCTGCGGGCCAAAGGTGCCCACCACCTGAAATTCCACGCCCTGCACCCGGATATACTGCCCAATAGGCTCTTCTTCCCCAAAGAGCAGCTCTGCCGTTCGCTGCCCGACAACGGCCACCTTGCGGGCCTCCTCTATATCCCGTTCGTTGATATACCGGCCGGTGAAAAGCTTCAGCGCCTCGACTTTGATCATGTTGTCGAGTTCGCCCCGGATTTCCCGCGTCTCGCCAATCTCCTTGCGGTAAACGGGGACATTATTCATAGACAGGCGGGGCGCTACGTGCTGTACATCGCCCAGCGTCTCCTGAATGGCCTCGATGTCATCCAGCCGGAAAGTCGGATAACGGCCAGGCTGAAACCCCTGATAGGGCATAGTCGTGCGCTCCGGCCAGACAAACATGATGTTTTTGGCCCGCTCTCCGAAGCCCCGGAAGACCCCGTTCTCCAGGCCCTTCCCCATGCCCAGTACGAAGACCAGCATGAAGATGCCCCAGAATACGCCCAGGGCTGTGAGGCCGGTACGGAGCTTGTGTTTTTTTAGGGTGGCAAGGATTTCCTGCCAGCTGTCGCGGTCTAGTAGCATAATCGTTAACTTCTCATGGCTTCAACGGGATTGATTCGGGCGGCCTGACGGGCAGGCATCCAGCCGGCCAGGGCACCGGCAACAACCAGCACCAGGGTGGCGGCCAGCCCTACCCCCAGGTCGACCTGAGGGTTGCGGAAGAAATCGACTTCCATCGACTCCATCAGGCTAATGACGCCTACACCCGCCAAAAGCCCCAGATAACCCGCTACCGATGTTATGAGCACGGACTCCTGCAGGATCATGGAGATGATGGAGTAGGGCGTAGCGCCCAGGGCTTTCCGAACGCCGATTTCCCGGGTCCGGTCCTTCACGACAATCAGCATGATGTTGCTAATGCCGATCACCCCGGCAATGATGCTGCCCAGGCCCACAAACCAGACGAAAATCTTGATGGCGGTAAACAGATTGATGAAGTTCTGGTATTCTTCCGCTGCGCTGAAGATGGATACCGCCCGGCGGTCCTCCACACTAAAGTCGTGCTTTGCCGCAAAGGCGGCGTGTATTTTATTCTCGAGCTTTTTGGTCTCTTCCAGGGTCAGGTCCTTCGTCGTCAGCATGAGCTGATGCAGGCGGTTGGTGCCGGCGTATACTTTTTGAGCAGTAGTGACCGGGATGTAAATGATCCGCATCTCATTTTCGCCACCGGTATCGCTGTAAGTGCCTACGACGGTGTAGACAATACCTCCGATTTCGATGGCTTTGCCGATGGCATCCTCTTCACCAAACAGATCCTGCTTAACAATCTTACCAATGACGGCTACCTTGCGGACCTCTTTCAGGTCCTGTTCGCTGATGTAGCGGCCAGCATCAATCAGGGTGTTCTCCAGGTAGCGATGGCCGGGGTGGACGGCCCGGGTGGTAAAGGAGAGCCTTTTGTCCTTGTAGATCGTCATCTGATCCCCGGAAAGGTAATAGCGCCCGGTGAGGTGCTCGATGTCGTCAAACTGCTCGCGCAGCATGTCGTAGTCTTCGTTGGTGAACTCAATGCGCCGGCCCTTAGGCAGCCCCCGGTAGGGCACAGAGGTAGTGCCGTTGCGGATCCACATGCTGTTGATGGCATCGTCGCGGAACTCGTACTCCACGCCGTTTTGCAGGCCATCCCCTGCCCCGAGCAGGATGATCAGCATAAAAATGCCCCAAAATACCCCCAGGGCGGTGAGTATGGTCCGCAGCGGGTGCCGCTGAATGGAATTGAATATTTCTCTCCACTTATCGATATCAATCATGGCCCGAAGTATTTGGTGCAGCAGCCACAGGGCTTCCGTTGGACTCGATGAGACCGTCCCGCAAACGGATGACCTGTTTAGTCATGGCCGCGATGTCATTCTCGTGCGTAACGATCAGGACGGTCATGCCATCGTTATTCACTTTTTTGAAAAGATCCATCACTTCGTAGGAGGTTTTGGAATCCAGGGCGCCCGTTGGCTCATCCGCCAGGATGACTTTGGGCTGCGTAATCAGGGCCCGGGCGATGGCAACGCGCTGCTGCTGCCCGCCCGACAACTGCGTAGGCAAATGGTCGGACCAATCGGCCAGCCCAACCATATCGAGGTACTCCACGGCACGTTTGTGGCGTTCGTTGCGCTCTACCTTTTGGTAATAAAGCGGCAGTGCCACATTCTCCGCAGCCGTCTTAAAAGGGAGCAAGTTGAAGGACTGGAACACAAAGCCAATAAACTGGTTGCGGTACTGAGCGGCTTCGGTTTGGGAAAGCCCCTGTATGAGTTTGCCGTCGAGGCGGTATTCCCCTTCATCGTACTCGTCCAGGATACCCAGGATGTTGAGCAGGGTAGACTTGCCGGAGCCGGAAGAGCCCATGATAGAGGCAAAAGCGCCTTCTTTGAGGTGCAGGTCGATGCCTTTGAGGACTTCCAATCGGTTGTACCCGGTTTGGTAGGCTTTGCGGATGTTTTTCAGTTGTATCATATACAGTCGGGTTGCAGTAGTACGGCCTGATCGGTATTTCAGGCGACTGACAAAGTTAGCTCAACTTGCCAGACAGGCACTTCTTTTGGACTAAAGCCTGCAAATACTAGATGTAAATGGTGCTGGTTTTTGGTGGGTCACCCTATTGATGCGCTTATAAGACTGATTCCCCTATCTGCATTTATTACATTTGCAGGCAGCATTTTGAACTACAGTGCGTTAATACCTATGATAAGAGACAAACGTTGACTTGCGGAAGGCAAAAAATGAAGATGACAAAATTTTACCTGGGGTTTATTGGTATACTATTGCTGGCTGCTGGCTGCAATCTTGATTCAGATACCGTCATTGTGCCGGACGTGGAAGACGAGTTTTACCTGGAGCTCGCTGAGGCCTTTGAAAATGGCAACCGGTCGTTGAACTGGAAGCTGCGCACAATCGAATCCGTTGGCTGCGAAGATGCAGGTATCGACTACACCTTTCAGCAGCAGGAAGGGCAGGCGCTCGTTTTAAGCATCAATCAGGTACTGACTTCCAGTGACTGTGACCCGGCAGATGCGCCGGCACGGGCAGTGGTTGAAGTAGGAGCGCTGAACAACGGTTTTTACCCGGTTTCCATAGCTCTGCGGGAGACGGTGGAACGGGAAGGGACACTCAGAGTGAGTGATTCCTTTTTTCAAATTGAACTTGAGTCGGGAGCAGGAGTGCTGCCTTTGCGCGAACGGTTGCTCCGCATGCCTGAGCATACTGTTTGGGGATACATCGATCATCAGGGTGTGGATAGCCTGAGCAATGCTGCCGTTGCCTTTTATACCGAACTGGAACAGCTTACGGAGGCGCAGTCCCTAATCGACGGGCACTACGGCTTCTTCGAGTCCAGAAATAATGGGGTGGAAATCCTGTTTTCCAAAACGGCGGCCCCTGCATCCACAACACTAGCCTTCCAAAGGGCCCTGACCGCCGACCGGAAAACCGCCGTAGTCGAACTCATCAATAATTACCGGGAGACGTACGAAGGGCTGGATATTGTAATCGGCAATACTTACGGCGAAGAATGGTAAAGACAATAGCCTATGCCATCTCCTGAGGTGTCCTTTTTGTTCGGGGCTTGCGCTCTGCAGGTTCCTTTCGCTTGCTTTCCTTGAGCTCGAAGCTGAGCCCTTCTGCAAGCAATTGTTCGTAACGGTTGCGGTCGAACTGATACAACCGTGCCGGCCGGTGCGCGACGCCTTCCTGTGTTTCCTCCAAATCCACCAGCAGGTCCATCGTCAGAATCTTTTTTCGGAAGTTCCGCTTGTCCAGCTTAGTTTCCAAAATGGCTTCGTACAGGTGCTGCAGTTCCGTCAGGGTAAACTTAGGCGGCAAGAGCTCAAACCCAACCGGCCGGGAGCGGACCAGCCACTTCAGGCGGTTGAAGCAAGCATTGAGGATATCGTTGTGGTCAAACGCCAGGTCTTCCACTTCTGCCACGGAGTGCCACTTCGCTTTTCGGGCAATAGAAGAAGGCTGAAGCGTATAGTGGCTGATCTTTATGAGCGAAAAGTAGGCTACCGTAATGACGCGGCCAAAGGGGTGGCGGTTGACAGTACCGAACGTCTTCACCTGCTCCAGGAATACATTGCGCAAGCCCGTTAGCTGTTCCAGGACCCGCTTGGCAGCAGTGTCCAGGTCTTCGTTGGGGTACACAAAATAGCCAGGCAAGCCCCATTTGCCATGATAAGGCTCCTCTCCCCGCTTGATGAGCAATACTTTAAGATCGCCTTCATCAAATCCAAAAATTACATTATCAACCGTAAAAGCAGACTTAAAATATTCGTTGAATTCGTTCATTATTGCCGGTCATTCTGAAATACAAGTGGAAAATAAAGAAATATTTCAATCCTTACCAAATTAAACACCACACACTTAGTGTATATTGTACACAATTTTACCAGGCAGATTAAGCACCTGAGAATCAGCCGCCGAGTCTCCAGGACAAAAACTTCAAGGTGCATTTTTCAAAAATGTTCTATATTTATACAGCAAGTGCCTTCAATCGCAAAAATATAAAAGCAGTAATGCCCCGGCATTGACAAAACACACTGTTTCAGTCATTTGGTGGCAAAACAATGAACAATAAATACCAATAACCATGATTTAAACGCGCTGCCCCCTATGAACTGGAGAGAAACCCCCATGCTAAGATTGCTGCTGTCCACGATACTGGGGATTGGTATTGCCCGGGTTTTGCCCTATTGGGAGCTCGGGCTGGGGCTGGCACTCGCTGGCATTATTGCTTTGGGTGTTTCGCTCTACCGGAAGTGGGCTTTCCGGCTGCGATGGGTACCCGGGGCAATGCTAACTGTGGCTTTTGCCGGATTAGGGCTGGCGCTTACCCTGCTGCACGATACCCGCAGCTACGCCCATCATTTCCAAAATCAACTTCGGGAAGGCACCCCTGCCTTACTCACAGGTACCGTCATGGATGCTGTGCCCGCCGGGCAACGCCTGAAAGTCACCCTGCGCGCGACAGCCATTTCAGATACAACCGGCCATACCTGGCCCGCTACCGGTAAGGTACTCGCCTACCTCGACCGCCCCCTGCCGGAGATATCCCCTATCCCGGGTGACCAGATCATGGTACACGGAGACGTCCGGCAGGTTGGCCCGCCTCTGAATCCGGATCAGTTTGACTACAGAAAATATCTGGCTGCCCGGGATATTCACCATCAGGTTTTTGCAGACAGCAACTGGATGCATCTGGAGCATCGGCCAGGACTGCTGAGTTATGCGGCCCAACTGCGCACCCGGGCGCTCGAAATACTAAAAAAACATCTGCCCACCCCAAACGAATATGCTGTAGGCGCCGCACTGACCATGGGGTACAAATCAGCCCTGACGGAGGAGGTAGAAAATGCCTACGCCAATACCGGTGCCATGCATGTGCTGGCCGTATCCGGGCTGCACGTTGGCCTGGTGCAGCTCATCCTCATGTGGTTGCTGGGGCGCATCCCGCTAAGGCAACCGTGGTGGAAGATCATCAAGACCGGGCTGATCATCGCTGGTATTTGGGCGTTTGCACTTTTGACGGGTGCTGCGCCTTCCGTGCTGCGCGCCTCCACCATGTTTAGCTTTTTGGCCGTGGGGCTGGCCTTGCAACGGACCACCAATGTCTACAATACCCTGTCCGCCTCGGCACTTGTGCTGCTGGCCAGCAACCCCAATTTGTTGCTCCATGTGGGCTTTCAGTTGTCGTATCTGGCAGTGTTGGGCATCGTCTACTTTCAGCCCCGCATCTACAGCCTTTGGCACATTGAGAACAGGATTGGCGACTATCTCTGGCAGTTGTCTGCGGTTTCTCTGGCGGCGCAACTCGGCACACTGCCCATCAGCCTCTACTACTTTCATCAGTTCCCCCTCTACTTCGTGCTTTCGGGCCTGATTGTTGTACCCGCCGCAGGGCTCATCCTATCCCTGACGCTTTTGCTGCTGGCCTTCCATGGCGTGCCCGTTCTGGGCGTGCTGATCGCCAAAGCACTCTACGGCCTTATTTATTTGGTCAATGCGGGCATCTTTATCATTCAGCAACTGCCCGGCGGGCTTTTGGAAGGCATTTGGATTGGCTTGCCCGGCGTTTTGGGGCTCTATGCCCTGTTAGTTGGGCTGGTACTGGGGCACCGGACCCGGCAGTTCAGGTGGGTGCTGGGCAGTTTGCTGACAGGCGTCCTGCTGTCAGGGAGCTATGCATGGCAAAAGTGGACAAGCGGGCAGCAACAATCGGTGGTCGTGTATCAGGTGTACAAGCATACTGCGATAGATGTATTTCACGGCCATACCATCACTCAAATCTCCAGCCCTGCATTGGAGCAGGAACGGCTGGCTTTTGCCTGTGAGGCCCACCGCTGGCGGCGCAGGGCCTGGGTCGATACCCTCCTTCATCCCCGGCAGTCCGCAAAGGTTGAGGCAGCGGCCGGACAAAAGGGATACTGGCAACTGGGGAATGCCCGGCTGCTGGTCCTCCAAGACGCGGAACAGTTGCCAGGCCAGGGGCGCCTCCGGGTGGATGCCCTAGTCCTGAGCCAAAGCCCCAGGGTAACACTTGCCGAAGTCCTGGAGCGGGTAAACACGCCATGCTTTATTGCTGATGGCTCCAATCCACGCTGGCGGGTAAATGGCTGGTCGGAAGAGGCGAAGGCGCTGGGCATGCCTTTTTACCACACTGCTCAATCGGGGGCTGTAACTCTGGAAGACGGCAATATCGAATCATGGATTAAAAACCCGGCAGAATGAACGACTGGCTAAAAGACTACTTTTACTACACCAAATCGGAGCGCAACGGGGCGTGGATATTGGCTGTTTTGATCCTGACCTTTGCTTTGCTGCCATTGGTTTACCCCCTTTTATCTCCTCCATCTGCTGTTGAGTTTAATGGTTTTGAGGCAGAGCTTGAAGCTTTCCTGGCACCTGAGGAACCTTCCTCCGCTGCTGCCCCGGAAACAGCCTTGTTCCATTTTGATCCTAATACGTTGCCTTTGGACAGCCTTCAGCTGCTGGGGCTCTCGCGCAAAACAGCCGCTACCATCGTCCGCTTTCGCGAAAAGGTAAAGCCCTTCCGGCAGCCGGAAGACCTGCAGGACATTTACACCCTCTCTGAGGAGGATTATGCCCGGATCGCTCCTTACGTACGCATACTCAGCCGCCCGCCCAACCCTCAGAGCTCAACCACAGCGATGGCCGAAACGCCTGCCCCCCAACGCTTTGACTTCGACCCCAACACCCTCTCCGGCGACAGCCTGATGCTGCTGGGGCTCTCGGGGCGCACCGTACGCACGCTGCTTAATTACCGGGAAAAGGGAGGGCAGTTCCGGCACCCCGAAGACCTGAAAAAGATATACGGCTTGCCACCTGATCAGGCCGAAGGTCTGATGCCTTTTGTAACCATCCCCAAAAGTGAACCTAAGCCCGAAAGCGAGGCAGCAGATGCAAAAGCCGAAGCCGCCCCACCGCAGCCTAAAGCACCCGAAGCCCCGGCCTCCATCCGCATCAATACCGCGGCCCCGGAAGATTGGCAGGCTTTACCGGGCATTGGACCGGCTTTTGCCCGCCGCATATGTGGATTCAGGGATAAGCTGGGCGGTTTTGCTCATGTGGATCAGGTGGGTGAGACCTACGGGCTGCCCGACAGCACCTTTAGGCGTATCCGGCCGCAGCTGGTGGTGGACCGCCCGGTGCAGCGCTTGCAGATCAATCATTTGGATGCAGCCGGCTTGAAGGCACACCCTTACCTGACCTGGAAGCACGCCAACGCCATCATAGCCTACCGGGGGCAGCACGGGGCCTTTAACTCATTGGAAGATGTGGCCAAAATCCGGTCGATCCCGGCAGAGGTGCTGACAAAAATGGAACCTTACTGGTCGTTTGATTAGGTTCCTACTCCCGCACCAGCAATAAAGGCAGGGGCGTATGCCAGGCCATGTACCGCAACAGGTGCCCATGCAGCAGGTGTTCATGAAAGGCCCTTCGCGGAATGTACATAGCGAGCATCTGCACCGGATTTTGCTCCAGGTAATAGGTGATGCCGCTCGTTATCTCCCGGTCGCGCACCATGTCGATGCGCTGCCCGTTCGCGTCAAGCTGCTCCAATTTGATCTTGTCCTGTTCTCCCGGGAGCATATTGACAAAAAAAGGCTGTACGGAGGCATTCAGCGGCCTGGCTATCTCTTTCAGCCGCTGAGCCACCCGTTCTTCGCTGAGGGTGATGTCAACCGCGAGGGCAATGCTTTGCAGTGGTTGATACCGCGCTTTTTCCGGTATAATGAGCATAGGGCAGGGGCTGCGGCCAATAAGCTGGGTGGTCACGCTGCCGAACAGATGCTCCCGGATGTTGTGCTTTTCGCGCCCGCCCAGCACAATCGCTTCTGCCTGCAGCTCGGTGGCGGCCTGAATGATTCCGGAAGCGGCTTTTCCTGCCCTCACATGAAAATGGACAGGGGGCGCTGCGGCATGCTCCCGGGGCTGGTCGGGGTAGTGCCGGGCCCAGCGTTGCAGCTTTTTTGCATACGCCTGGTTATCGCGTTCAATGAGCGCCCGCCTGTGCTGCTCGGGCAGGGAGGTCTCCGCTTTCACCGTCTTATTGATGAAAAGCAGGTGGATTTCAGCCTTCAGGTGGGCGGCCAGTTGCAGAGTGTACTCAAAAGCAGTACGGGCAGCGGGAGTAAAATCAGTCGCGACTAGCAATCGGTGCATAGGGTTGGCACATTTTAGACTGGAAAATAAAAAAAGAAAGAGACTTCTGGCGCTGAAGCGGGAATTAATCTCCTCAAACATAATTTAGCTAAAAACATCTGCGTTATAGCCCGCGAAATCAATCTCAAAACCTATTGAGCGATTATTATCACGCCCCCAGATCACATCTTGCCTGCCATTTTGCCCGCCTCCTATCCGGTTTGCCGGTGCACTGTCCGCCTGCGGATTAGTCCACCAACCGGAAAATTTGTAATTTGCCACACTGATAACGGAACGAGGACAAACGATCTGTGAAAAACCTAATTCCACACTTCATTCAGGACCGGTTTAAGGCAGGGCACGCCCAGGGGCAGTTGCAAGCCTACACGCTTTTTGTGGACCTGTCCGGCTTTACACCGCTGACCGAAGCCCTCATGCAACAGGGTAGCCGGGGGGCGGAGCAATTGACAAATGTCCTCAATGAAATATTTGAGCCGCTCGTCCATTTGGTCTACAGCAAGGGCGGTTTTATTCCCTACTTCGCCGGCGACGCCTTTACAGCTATTTTCCCTGCCGACCGTTCTGAGGAGCGGGGGCAGGACATCATTAAAGTAGCCATGCTCGCCCGCCACCTTTTCAGTAAGCGGGAGTTCCGTTTCAACAACTTTACCATCGGCATCAAGTTTGGGCTCTCTTATGGTACCGTGGAATGGGGGATTGTGGGCAAAACCGACCATAAATCCTTCTACTTCCGGGGCAAGCCAATTGATCAGTGCGCGGAGTGCCAGGTGAAGGCCAAAGACCAGGATATTGTAGTGGATGACGAGCTGGGGCATCAGCTCAAGCAGGAAGGCTTCTACCTGAAAAAACTGGAAGAGGGCTTCTATAAAGTCTGGGGCTTGCTGCCGGAGGCGGAACGCACCCTGCCCGGACGCGCTGAGTTATCTGCCCTGGATAAAGCCGTCGTGCGGCAGTTCTTACCGGAATCCGTGGCCAGCTATCAGCAAGATGGGGAATTCCGCACCGTTATTTCCATTTTCCTGTCCTTTCAGGGAGTGGAAAGCCACGAGGTGCTGGACGAGTTCGCGACTATTGTCATCGAGGAAATGCACAACTTCTCCGGTTACTTCAAGGAAGTGGATTTCGGAGACAAGGGCGGCGTGATGGTTGGCTTTTTCGGGGCGCCTGTATCTTTTGAGAACAGCAATGACCGGGCCCTGGAGTTCATTTTCAGTGTACGGGAAAACCTGCGGCAGCTGCAGTTGGATAGCGGGCTGGAGTACCGGGCCGGCATCACCATCGGCACCGCCTACACCGGCATCGTCGGGGGGCGGGAGCGCTGTCAGTACGCTGCGGTAGGCAACCGGGTCAATTTGGCTGCCCGCCTGATGACGCATGCCAAATGGGGCGATGTACTGGTGGACGGCGAGATACAGAAAAACCACCACTTCAACTTTCAGCACCGGGGAGACATCCGCTACAAAGGCATCAAAGGCAACGTACCTACCTATAAGCTGATTGGGCGCAACTATGAATCCCGCCCGGCCTATTCCAGTCAGATGGTAGGGCGCAATCAGGAGCTGAGCGAGCTGCTGTCTTTCATTCAGCCTATATTTAAGGAGCAGACTGCCGGGGTGGCCTATATTTTTGGAGAGGCCGGTGTGGGCAAGAGCCGCCTGATGCATGAGCTCAAAAAGCTGCTGTTTGAGGAAGGGCTGGTGCAATGGCACACCTGCCAGGCCGATCAGATTTTGCGCAAGCCTTTCAACCCTTTCATTACCTTCCTGAAAAACTACTTCGAGCAATACCCGGAGAGTACCTCCATGGCCAATTTTCAGCACTTCGAAGAGCGCTACAATCAGCTGCTGGAAGACCTGGAAGACCTCAACCGACCGGAAGCGAAAACCGCCCGCCGGGAGCTGGTGCGGACCAAATCGGTACTGGCGGCGCTCATCGGGCTCAATTATCAGGACTCCATCTGGGACGTATTGGACGCCAAAGGCCGCTACCAGAACACCATCTCCTCCATCATCAACCTGCTCATTGCGGAGTCGCTGATACAACCGGTCGTAGTAGAAGTGGAAGACGGCCACTGGATGGATGAAAACAGCCGGGAGTTGCTCACCGAATTTGTCCGTCAGGTCAGCCGCTATCCAATTGCAGTCGTCCTGACTTCCCGCTACCTTGATGACGGCTCCAAGCCCAAACTGCTGGAGCCCGCTCTGCTGGTGCAGTATAAGCTGCCCCACGTTGAGGTGGACCTGAACACCCTGAGCCCGGATGCCGTACAGGAGTTTGCCGAACTGCGCCTGGGCGGCACCATCCACCCGGAATTCCTGGATACCCTGCTGCGGACCTCCAACAGCAACCCTTTCTATCTGGAGCAAATGCTGGAATACTTCGCCGAGCGTGATTTGCTGGTACAGGAGCATGGGCGCTGGACGATACACGACAAAGATGTGAAGCTTTCCAGCTCCATTAATGCCATTCTAACTGCCCGCATCGACCGGCTGAGCGAGCTGGTAAAGGAGACCGTGAAAGCCGCTGCGGTGATCGGGCGCGAGTTTGATATCCCCATTTTGACGGAAGTCATGCGCAAACAGGATGGCTTTGCCGCGAAGAACGGCGCTGCCTCGGCGGTCCTCCGCGATCAGATTAAGCGGGCGGAGAAGGGGCAGATCTGGCACGCTATGAATGAGTTGCGCTATATCTTCCGGCACTCCCTGCTCCGGGAAGCGGTGTACGGCATGCAGCTGCGCACCCGCCTGGAACAGCTCCATGGCCTCATTGGGGAAGCCATTGAAAACCTGTACGCCGATCACCTGGAAGAAAGGTATGCAGACCTGGCCTTCCACTACGAGCAGGCCAATGTTTTTGACAAAACCTGCGAGTACCTTCAAAAGGCAGCCGACTATGCCCGCAGCAACTACCAAAACCAACAGGCGCTCGACTACTACGAAAAGCTGCTCAATAAGCTGGGCAAACAAAAGGATAATGCCGATCAGATTCAAACCTACCTCAATAAAGGTAAAGTCCTGGAGCTGATTGGCAACTGGGAAGAATGCGAACGAACCTACGAGGAGGCGCTGAGCCTCGCTAAACAAACCCGGGATGTCCTGCTCCTGGGGCAAGCCAACAACAACCTGGGCCGGCTGCTCATGCTCAAGGGCGACTACAGCCGGGCGCAGCAGTACCTGCAGGTCGCAGCGGGCCTGTTTGAATCCATAGAGGACGAAGTGGGCAAGGCCAAAGCCTACGGCAGCCTGGGCGAGTTTTTCTTCCGGCAGGGCAAGTATGACGAAGCCAAGGGGTACTTCGCAAGAAGCCTTAGCACAGATAAGGAAAAATCGGACCCGACCGGCAGCGCACAGGTGGCCGCCAACCTTGGGCTCACTCATATGAACCAGGGCAATTACGATGAGGGCATCCGTTGCCAGCTGGATCAGCTCAAAGTCAGCGAGCAGTTCAACGACAAGCAGGGCATGGCCAACCTCTTTACCAACCTCGGTATCGTCTACTTTGAGAAAGGCGATTACGATGCCGCTCTGGAAAGCTACCAGAAGGGGCTGGCCCTGAGCGAAGAACTGGGCAACAAGCAACTGACCTCCATTGCCATCGGCTGTATTGGCAGCGTGTATGAACGCAAGGGCGACTACCTGCGTGCCATGGAAAATTTCCAGCACGACCTGGAGCTCTGCGAGGAACTCGGCGATAAGCAGGGGACCGCTATTGCGCTGGGGCTGATCGGGGAGCTGTACAGCATTGAAGGGCACTTCCAGCGGGCTATTGAGTACCTGCAAAAGAACCTGATGCTCTGCGAGGAGCTGGGCTACCAGAAAGGGATTGCGAAAGCGCTGAATACACTGGGCGATGTCTTTTACTTTACCCAGGCCTACGACCGGTCCCTGTATTACTACAACCGCGCCATTGAGGTGACCCGGATGATCAACAACCGCCTCGTGCTTGGGTCCAGCCTTGCGGAAAAGGGGCTGGTACTGCTTGCCCTCAACCAGCTTGAGGAGCTTAAGCCCGTAGCGGAAGAAGCCCAGTCCATTGCCGAAGCACTGGGCAACCCGGACCTGATCTTTGAAACCCGGATGTTGCTGGCCAAGCAGGAACACGCCCACGGCGCAAAGGAAAAAGCCCTCCAATCGCTGGAAAACCTGCTGCAGGAAGTGGAGGAACTGGAAGAGGAAGCCGCCATTTACTACGAGCTCTTCCTCTTGTTGCCGGAGGTGGAAAAGTACCGGAAATCCGCCCTGCAACGGTACGAGGAGCTTTACGCTTCCACGCCAAAGTACCTCTTCAAAACCCGGCTTGAAAGACTCAATGCTTCAGCCTGACCTTTAAGAGATGCTATATTAGCATCTCTAATGCACAGACCGGCCTTTCCATTCATACTTTCTCACAAACAAGGAGGCCAGCCCGATGAAGGCTATGTAACCGATGTGCAAGGCCTCCGAGCGGGCAAACGATTTTAGCAAGTGCTCCTGTTGGAAAAACCGGCAGGCCGTTTTCAGCAGCCGGTAGTCTGCCCCGGATTTGAGCAGTAACAACAGCACCAAAACAACCAGCCAGAGGTGGCCTACGGCCAGGAACAACAGGGGCGACAGCAAAACAGACCAACTCAGCAGGAAAGCGATACCCAGGGCAAACGTCGTGCCTGCACTTGCCGGTGCCGCCGCATTCTTGGTGCCCCACCGGAGCCGCTGCCGGAAAAAAGCCAGCCAGTCCGGAGCCGCCGGCGTAGGCACTGCCACCGCCGCACTTTTTAGGAACCGGACCGGACGCCCTTGCGCCCCGGCAATTTTTGCAATCAGAAAAATATCATCCCCCGACGCTATGCCCCGGTTGTCCGCATAGCCACCTGCTGCCTCGAAAGCCGTACGGCGGTAGGCAAGGCTGGCTCCGTTGCCGAGCATCCAGCTGCCGGTATGCAGGCCCACCGCCGTTAGCACCATCATGCCGGCCATGTCAAGCGCCTGAAAACGGTAGCGCAGGTTATCCACACCGGTAAGCAGCACGGGGCCCGTGGACGCGGCAAGCTCCCGGCGTTCTAAGTGCTGCACCTGCCCCTGCACCCAAAGTGGCGGCGGCTGGCAATCGGCATCCGTGGTGAGCAGGTACGTGCTTTGTGTAGCGGCTGCCCCCAGCTCCAGCGCCCGCTTTTTTCCATGCTGCCCGGCAGGCAGGCGGAGCAGGGTAAGATGGGGGTGGGGAAAGGCTTCCACAATTGCGGCGGTGCCATCGGTGGAATGGTCATCAATCACTACGATTTTCAGGGCTTGCTCAGGGTAGTCTTGCCGGGCTAAAGCCTGCAGGCAATGGCGGATATTGACTGCTTCATTGCGGGCGGCTACAAGGATCGTCACGGAAGGGGCGGGCTCAACCGGAGCAGGCTCAAACACAGGAAGCTTATGCCACTGCCGGATGACCCATTGGATCAACAGAAAGTATGCGACACCAAGGGCCAGGCAGGCGCCTCCAATGATCAGCCCCGCTGTCATCAGGACTGGCTATCGAAGAAATCGTCGTAATTGCTGCGGCGGCGTTTGGGGTTTTCCTGCTCGCGGAATTGCTCTTCCAGCCGCTTGAGGTCCATAGGCTCGCTGTCGAGTTCTTCAAAATCGACGTATTCGCCTTCCCGCTGCCGCTCCACTTCCTGCTCAACCTCCCGTACTTTCTTTTTGAACAAGGCTTTGCCCAATAGGAACAGGCTCACGAGGGGGAAAGCGAGGACCGTCAGCAAAATGCCGCCGATACCCAATAGCGGATTAGTCTTCACTTTGTCCACCAGCCATTTGCCGTAGCCCGTCACGGTCTTGTAATCGATAATGAGGGCTGCGATCAGCATTACTGGCGAGAGGTAATACAGGATGGTAAAGATAAAGCGGGCGACAAAAAAGAGCCCCAGCAAAAAAAGGATGCCCAGCACCACGCCAATGATGGAGCTGAAGGGGTTATTATTGGAGGCCTGAAAAGATTTATGGTACTGCATGGTGAATTATCTTACACTGCGTAATTTACGTTAAGAACCTGCCACAGTCATTATTTGTTGCTTAAGCGGACTGTTCTATAGACTGAATCGGAAGAGTGGTCGACGAAAAACGAAAGAAAAAAGCGGCAGATAAAAGTAATTCCGGTGGTTTAGCAGCATTAGCGTACCTTTGTGGCCGTTATTATGTAAGAAATCGTGATTTTCAGTCGTTTTTAGCGCAAATTTGCGTATAAAGCGATACTAAATAATACAGAGACATTGAAATTTAACGAATTTGGTTTTGAGCCTTCCCTGCTGGAAGGCCTTTACGCGATGGGTTTTGAAGAGGCCACTCCGGTACAGGAACAAGCGATCCCTCCAATCATGGAAGGGCAGGATGTACTGGCTTGCGCCCAAACCGGGACCGGAAAAACAGCTGCCTTTTTGCTGCCGGTCCTGAACGAGCTGAGCAAAGAATCGTCCGACGACAAAGTCCGGGCACTGATCATCGAGCCAACGCGGGAGTTAGCGATGCAGGTGGACCAGCAACTGGAAGCCCTCTCCTACTTCACACCGATCAGCTCTATTGCTATTTACGGCGGCCGGGACGGCCATGCGATGGAGCAGGAAAAGCGGGCTCTGAAGCGGGGCGCCAGCATTATCGTAGCTACACCGGGGCGGTTTACCTCCCACATGGATATGGGGTATGTGGACTTTAGTGGCCTCAAGTACCTGATCCTGGATGAAGCAGACCGGATGCTGGACATGGGTTTTGCACCAGCCATTATGAATATTGTGCATAAGCTGCCCCTCGAACGGCAAAACCTGCTGTTCTCCGCCACCATGCCTGCCCAAATCCGGAAGTTTGCCATGCAAATCCTGAACGGGCCCACAAAGGAGATCAATATTGCCATTTCCAAACCGGCAGAGAATATTCTGCAGCTGGTCTATGAAGTGGAAGACCACGCCAAGATCGCATTGACCGAAAAGGTACTGGAAGCGAACAAACGGCTGGAGCGCGTCATCATCTTTGCGGGCCGCAAAAAAACAGTCAAAGACCTGGCGCAGGCCCTGCAA
>JANSXW010000340.1 GCA_024742755.1 bacterium
CATACAGTCGGACTGCGCTTCAGAGGCAACAGCCCGGGCAGCATCCGGCAGAATGAGCTGAATACGCATGATATTGGGCTGCTTTGTGAATCCAATACAGCCATAGGGGTGCAAGAGCATCCAGGTAATCAGTGGCTGGGGGCTTATAGTGATGCCTCGGCTCGGCATTTGGGAACGGTTTTTGATGTTTTAGCCTCGCAATACGAAGTTCAGGGTACACCAGGTTCTATTCTTTACCCTGCAGTTAGCAGCATTGATGTACCAAACGCAACTGTGGCACAATGGTTTGTTCCTAGCGCAGGTCAGGCAGCTGACAGTTGCGCCGTAGATGAAGGGTGTAGCTTATACGTAGGAGAAAAAGAAAGAACACGCCTGGACTCGCTATTACTGACGGGCACGTTTGAAAGTGAGCCGGCTATGGATTGGCGGCTGAAGCACAGCCTATACCAAAAGTTAAAAGTATACCCGGGTTTGCTTACTGAACACCTCGAGTTGGATAGCTTCTACAATGATCAGACCGGACACACATTGGAGACTTTAGATAGCTTGGAGCGGGGGCACAACAGCATGTTTGCCCTCACCTTAGCCGAACAGGAAGCTTGGTCTGCCAATCAAGATAGTGTAACGATGTTGTACGCAGATTTGGATGAGGTGTTTGAAGACTTGCACAATGCGACTACCGCTACGGACTCCGCTGCATTATTCGAAGCGTTCCGTGACCTTGATTCCCTATTGGGTGTCACCATGGCTACCCGCCGGGCGTGGGCCCTACAGTGGCAGGAAGCGTCTGTTTTGAATGCAATGGACCTCACTGCCTACGGGCAAGGCGCTTCAGATACACTCTTGGCTGCTGATTTGGAACTACAGGTCTATCAATTACTACTCTCCAATGTAGCCCAAGGAGATTGGGTATTGGATAGCTTACAGTTGGATACGCTAAAGGGCATCGCCAACCAATGCCCTGATATTGGTGGCCCCGGAGTGCTGCACGCCCGTGCGGTGCTGTCTGCCTACCAATCTACAAGCTACAATGACAGCCTGCTTTGCAGTGTAAAACAGCTGATCGCTCAGCCAGGCAACACTACAATCCGCTCAGAGCAGGTTGCCAAATTAAAAGTATTCCCTAATCCAGCCCAAGCGCAAGTGACTTTACAGTGGGCAGCTGACGCTAGACAGCTTCAGGTATACAGTGCCATGGGGCAGTTAATGGCTCAGTATCCGCTAGACGAAGGAGCGCGCATGTTCGAGTTGAGTTTAGAAAACTATACAAAAGGTTTGTACTTTTTGGCTTTGCAGTTGAAGGATGGCAGCTCTTCTACCATTAAATTGATCAAGCAGTAACATCTTTTTATAGCCTGGGGCACTGTTTTTAGCTGTGCCCCGGCTTCTTCTCTATTTATCCTAAACGTATATGTTATGCTCATGACAGAAAAACAGCATGGCTCAGTTACTTTCACAAGATGCTGGTTGTACAACGTCCTGATTGTTATTATAATGAGCACGCAGCTGCCCACAGCTGTGATATACGCTCAAATGCATGATTACAACTGGATTTTAGGATATGGAGGCGGGCCGGGGACCCCTGTTAATGACTCTTTTGGGTTATCTATACTTTCTTTCAAGGATGAAACACTGCATATTGCGTCAAATGAGGAAAAAGGTAGTATGTTTTTTGATGCGAATAATGTTAGTTATAGTGACAAGTGGGGGAGCTTCATCTGTTCTTTTAACGGGAAAGGGGTATATAATAAAGAACATGTATCAATGTTCAATGGAGACGAATGGTTCGATGGAGATTTTTCAGCTGGCTGGTTCTATCCTCAATCTGGCTTGATGCTGCCATTTC
>JANSXW010000376.1 GCA_024742755.1 bacterium
TAGTAAGGGAATAGGCGTCAGGCACGGAAAATATATCCGTGTCACGTTGTCAACACCATCCCCCTGATGCTTCTTGGTTGGTAGTTACAGGGGCAAATGTGAGGTACTGGTACTGGTTGGTTGGGTCCCCAGCACTCAATCAGAAATTGAACAAACCGACCTTTTGCGTGCCTGATGCCTTCCTGAACTACAGAAAAGGATCTCAGCCTACGACTGTGCGGAAGTGACCAAGAAAAATATCTTGGGACGCTCCACACGTTTCTCAAAATGGCAAACACCAGTGGTCGGCAGTTGCTGGGGCTGACCGGCAAAGGCGAGGTACGGACAAATCCGGCTATTTTCGTACCTCCATTTTCCACTTACGTATGTTCAAAACTGCTTCGGAGTGGCCCTCAAAACAGTAGACCCCTATTTAACCGGGGATGAACGGCGCACGCGAAGTAGTTACAGGTACTGCGGAATGACCGGCAAACGTGAGGTACGGGAATAGTCGATTGCCATTTCTTCAGTAGAAAAGACACCTTGGTCAGTTGGTACCACGACTCAAAACGCTGTCACGGTGTAAAATGGGCCTTTTGCGAAGGGAAGTCCCAGGAAGCCAAGACAACTTTTGCGTTTCGCAGATATGCGTAAACGTCGTAATCAAGGATGGCTGCTGGTGATGCTGAGGATGCGTCATGATGATTATCGTGTCAGTTCATCATCATCATCATCATCATCATCACAGTGCTCATCATCATCAGCTTCTTCGTCATCGTCCTTATCTTTTTTAATCTTTTTTATATACGTTTCAAGTGTCCCGTTAGACCCGATTCGAGATGCAGAAGATGCGCGGACATGATTATCATGATGACTGCTGGTGATGCTGAGGATGCGTCATGATGATTATCATGTCAGTTCATCATCATCATCATCAGCATCATCATCACGGTGCTCATCATCATCATCTTCTTCGTCATCGTCCTTCTCTTTTTTTATATACGTTTCAAGTGTCCCGTTAGACCCGATTTGAGACAACGATCATCAGGCCCGTGCCATTATCATCTTGGTCGTCGTCATCTCTTATCAGGCAGCATTAATGATACAGAGGATGCTGCGATGATCGTTATCATCACAGCCGTTAGTGATGCTAACGATGCTACGATGATAGTTATCATCCTTGTCACCATCTTTGTCATCATCTGATCATCACCTAGCATCATCTCATATCTGCCTATATATAGAATATATAGAAATCAAAAGGGACGTTAGACATCCTTGGCAATGCAAAGGATGCGATGATGATAGTTATTAAGGAACAAGTAGTGATGCAGAGGATGTTGTGATGATCGTTGTCATGACGCGGATGATAACGATCAGTACGCCCCCATTATCATCATGGACGTCGTCATCTCTTATCAGGCAGCATTGGTGA
>JANSXW010000162.1 GCA_024742755.1 bacterium
TGCTTCAAAGAGCATGCATTCTGTGAAGGATGTTTTGCCACTCCCCGGGTGGCCAAGTAAGGCGACATTGCGGAGATTTTTGGTGTCGTAGCTCATATGTAATTGGTTTTATATTTGCTGTAAGATCTATGGTCTTAAGGGCATACAATATGACGAGGCGCATACTACGGCAGTGACATTTCCCCATGCAACGGGGACCCGCACCTGGCTTATTTTATAATTCCGCTGTTGCGACTCAATCCGGAATTAAATTACGATTTTAAATTGTTTTTCAAAACTAAATCCACAACCATAAAGCACAACTTTCAAAATTAGTCGGAATTGCAGCCCCGGTGAGGCACTGATATGCCTGAGAATGCTTAAATTCAGCCCCGAACTAAGACCTCAACACTATGATTGGAATGCTACAGGTCGTCATTGGCCTGATTTTCGTATTGCTCCTGCTCAGCCTGCTGGCTACCACGATGATGGAGCTCGTCGCCTCGGCTTTTTCCCTGCGCGGGCGCAACCTCGAAAAGGCCCTGCGCAATATGCTGGCTTCTACGGAGGTAGACGACCGGCTGGTCGCGGCTTTTAAAGACAATGCATTGTACAAGCAGCTCTCCTACAAATACGGCAAAAAGCGTTACTCCCCTTCTTACCTGAGCGACCGCTCCTTTCAGTCGATCCTCATGGAGACTATTCTGAACGGGGAGGGCTTTGACCGCATAGAGGAAAGGCTGGACACCTTGCCGGATGCCGACCTGAAAGACGTCCTGAAGCAATTCCTGCGGGAATCGGAGCACGATGTGGAAGCCTTCAAAGGCAAAGTCCGCACCTGGTACAATGATGTAATGGACCGGGCCTCGGGCTGGTACAAGCGCTATACCCAAAAGATTCTGGTGGGCATGGGCTTCTTCATAGCGGTGGTCTTCAATGCCGATACCCTGGCCATCTACGAGCGCCTGGAATCCGATCCGGAGACGCTGCAACAGGTATTGACGTTGGCCGAAGACTATGTCAATGGCAAAGACGGGCTGGAAATCGCCCCGCCCCAAATGTCACCGGAGTTTGACGCCTCCCTCAACAAACTGGAGGAAATGATCAACGATCAGATCGAGTCCGTCAAGTCCCCGCTGGGGCTGGGCTGGAAAAATGTAGACTGGTCGAAAGTGACCTGGTACGACGTGGTGCTGAAGCTCCTGGGCTGGACGGTTACCGCCCTGGCGGTTTCCCTGGGCGCGCCCTTCTGGTTTGATCTTTTGCGCAAGCTGGTCAACATCCGCAGTTCCGGAAACAAACCTGAATAATGCCCCTCTTTCCTGAATTTGAGACGGAACGCCTTTGGCTGAAAGTGACCGATATCCCGGATGCCGGCCTCATTCTGGAGCTGCTCAATACGCCCAAGTGGCTGGAATTCATCGGCGACCGGAAAGTATACAGTATAGCGAATGCGGAAAACTACATCCTGGAACGTATCCGCCCGCAGTTTGAGCGGCTGGGTTATGCCAATTACACCCTCATCCGCAAAAGCGATGGCGCAAAAATGGGCTGTTGCGGGCTGTACGACCGGGTGGGGCTTGAGGGCGTGGACCTCGGGTTTGGTTTACTGCCCGCTTACGAGGGGCAGGGCTATGCCCGGGAAGCCGCCCAACGGCTCATTGAAGCTGCCTTCAACGAAATTGGCCTGCCGGAACTCTCGGCCATCACCACCGAAGCCAATGCCGCCTCCCGGAAGCTGCTGGAGCGGCTGGGGTTCCAATTCCAGCGGATCATTCACCTCCCGGATGACCCCGAGCCCCTGCTCTACCTTACCCTTAATCCCCAAATAACTACCGCTTCGTAAAATTTCGGAACAACTCCCTGCGTTAGCAACTAGCAATCAACGACGGCCCCTTACTATGAGAATTGTACAACTGACAGATCTGCACATAGGCTTGGAAAACGAAGACACCTATGGCGTGGATGTCCGGCAGAATTTCCTCCAAATCCTCGACAAAGCCAAAGCTCAGCACCCAGACCTCCTGGTCATCTCCGGCGATCTTTGCTACCGTGACGGGGATGCCCGCATTTATGAATGGATTAAGCGCCGCCTCGACCAATCGGGCCTGCCCTACGAAGTCATGTCAGGCAACCACGATGACCCGGTATTGCTTGCCAGGGCATTCGGGCGGGAGGGCTTGCTCAAAGGCAAAGAATTGTACTTCAGCCGGGAGTACGCTGACCGAACGGTGCTTTTTTTGGATACCACCACTTATGAAATGCCGGCAAAGCAACTGGAATGGCTCTCCAATGCCCTCAAAGCCATAGAGGGTACGGCGCTCGTCTTTATGCACCACCCGCCCCTGCCCGGCGGCGTCCCGTTTATGGATAGCAAGCACAGCCTGCGCAACATGGAAGCCGTACAGGCCGTCTTTTTCGAACACCCCTCCCCTGTGCAAGTCTTTACCGGGCACTACCACGTTGAAAAAATAGTGACCAAGCACAACCTCACCGTGCACATCACGCCTTCCTGCTTTTTCCAGATCGGGCAGCGCTCTGAAAGCTTCGAGGTGGACCACTACCGCATCGCCCTTCGGACCATCGACTGGCGCAATGGGATGATGATGAATGCGGTACACTATTTGTAAAACTGCGTGGATTCGTTAATTTGTAGTCCAACCATCCAATCAAACCCTATGAAAGAGTACCATGTAGCGTCTCTCATTTATTACAGCAAAATCACCCTGGACCGGGCACACATCCTCAAAGATTCCACTAAGGACATACAACAAAAGCTGGACGAGCGCGCGGCTGATGGCTGGCGGCTGGTCTCTACGGATATCGAAGACTTCGGCTCCGGCATGTACTTTTACCTTTACTTCGAACGCGACAAACGCTAATGGCACATCAATCCCCTTCTCCCACGCCCTATGAAGACCTGAAGTGGCTGGATACCGTTTCGGACCTGCTTGATACCCGCTACCGCATCCCCGGCACGAATATCCGGTTTGGAGCAGACTTCCTGCTGGGCCTCATTCCCGGTGCAGGTGATGCCCTCACCTTTGGCATTTCCGGGTTGCTGGTGCTGGTGATGGCACGCAAAGGGGCGAGCGGCATGGTCCTCTTTAAGATGATTGGGAATATTGTGCTGGACGTGATCGTCGGCGCCATACCCATCCTTGGCGACCTCTTCGACCTCGGCTACAAAGCCAACCGCCGCAACCTACACCTCATGGAAGAGCACTATAAGGAAGGTAAACATCAGGGCAGCGCCTGGGGGCCGGTCCTTCTTGTTGCACTGGTCTTGCTGGGGCTGTTTGTGCTTAGTATTTTCGTCATTTGGCGTATCCTCAGCGAGCTGATCGAACTCCTTTTTTAAATCTATTGTCACGGTATATTCTGTAAGGCAATAAGGCCAATGAAATCAGACAACGATTGATTTTCAACGAATTTGTACTTAATTTTGTACAAATATTAAAGCAATGAAAGCAGTATCCATTTCGTCATTAAGAGCTAAAATGAAAGCTTATTTTGATTCAGTAAGCAAGTCCATGGAAGTGATTATCGTCCCAAGAAACAATAATGACGATGATGCGATTGTAATCATGTCAATAAAAGAATATAACTCGTTAAAGGAAACGGAATATCTGCTCTCCACCAAAACGAATAGAAACAGACTTGAAGAATCTATTGAGCAACTAAGAGCCGGAAATACGGTCAAATTCAATCTTGAAGATTGATTTAGGAAATCATGATAATTGAATTTACAAAAAACGGCTGGGAGGATTTCGAATATTGGGTCGAAACAGATAAAGATATTGTCAACAAAATCAAAGATTTACTCAAATCAATAAGAAATACCCCATTCAAAGGAATTGGAAAACCTGAACCGCTTAAACATGGTTTGAAAGGTTATTGGTCAAGAAGAATCACTCAGGAACATCGATTAGTTTATAGAATAAGCGGAAAGAAAGGAGCGGATCAAAAATGTTCAATTATTCAATGCCGATTTCATTATGATGAATAATTAAAATCCGGGCTAGCGTTTAAAAACATAAAAATCCAGCAGGTACTAATCAAGAGCAAAAGCCATCTGAAATCCAACACTTTACGCGCGGGTCCTATGTCAACATTACAGCTTCAGTGAGCCAGTTCCCTGTCAATTTTTGGAACTTCTGCAGTAGTTTATACCCGTTTACCCGTACTTTAGGGGATAAGAAAATCACGTTACAGGATGATCAACAGAGCTGGAATTTTTCGCCTAACCCTCAAGGCACCATCACTATTCTTTTTCTTATGCCTTGCCCTTGTTTGCTCGTGCTCGAAAAGAGAGCAGAGCGTACTTATTTTTTCTAAGACAGAAGGATTCAGGCACGCTTCTATAGAAGCTGGAGCTACCGCCCTAAAAGCGTTATATGAATCAGAAGGCATACGGGCCGTCCTCACCGAGGATGCCGCTTACTTCACCGAAGATTCACTGGAGCAGTTTTCAGCGGTCGTTTTCCTAAATACCACCGGCGATGTTTTAGACCCTGCCCAACAAGCGGACTTTGAGCGCTACATTCAGGCAGGCGGAGGCTTTGTGGGCATTCATGCGGCCACGGATACGGAGTACCACTGGCCCTGGTACAATCAGTTGGTTGGGGCTTACTTTGATGGGCATCCGGCCATTCAGGAAGCCGAACTGCATTGTGTAAAAAGAGAAGACCCCTGCTGTCAGCACCTCCCCGAAGTATGGTCCATTGAGGAGGAATGGTATAACTTCAAATCCATTAATCCCGCCATCGAAGTGCTGATGAAAATTGATGAATCCTCTTACGAAGGCGGCCGCAACGGCGCCAACCACCCTATGGCCTGGAAGCATCATTTCGATGGGGGAAGAGCCTTCTACACGGCCCTGGGGCATAAAGAAGAAACGTATCAGGACCCTCTGTTTTTGAAGCAACTGTTGGAGGGCACAAAGTTTGCGATCGGCCCTAACCGCCTGGATTACTCAAAAGCGGCCACCATCAGGATCCCCGAAGAAACCCGTTTCAGCAAGCAGGTGCTGGATTTCAACCTGGACGAACCCATGGAGCTCGATGAGCTGGGGGACAGAGGCATTATCTATGTCGAGCGGAGAGGCGCCATTAAGCTTTATGACTACAACACAGCGCAGGTGAAAATCCTGGACACGCTGGATGTGCACTATGATAACGAAGATGGCCTACTGGGCATCGCGGTCGACCCGGATTATCAGGACAACAACTGGGTTTACTTGTTCTACTCGCCCAATATATCAGAAGCGACACAGTACATTTCCCGTTTCACTTTAGCGGAGGACCAACTGACCGATGAGAAGATACTTTTGAAAATCCCCCTGATCAGGGAATGCTGTCATAGTGGCGGCTCTTTGGAGTTTGGGAAAGATGGGCTGCTGTACATAGGCGTGGGAGACAACACCAACCCGTTTGAATCTTCCGGCTACGCCCCAATTGACGAAAGGCCCGGTCGCGAGCATTATGACGCCCAAATGTCTGCTGCGAACACCAATGATTTAAGGGGTAAAATCCTGAGGATAAAGCCGGAAGAAGATGGCAGTTATTCCATTCCGCCGGGAAACTTATTTCCGGAAGGGACAGCAAACTGCCGCCCGGAAATATTTGTGATGGGGTGCCGGAACCCGTTCCGGTTTTCCATTGATTCCAAGACGAATGCTTTGTACTGGGGCGATGTAGGCCCGGATGCCGGCGCCTCCGACAGCTTGCGGGGCCCGGCAGGCATGGGCGAATTCAACCAAGCCAAATCGCCCGGTTTCTACGGCTGGCCCTACAGCCGCGGGAATAACCAAATGTATCTGGACTATGATTTCCGCTCAAAAACATCCGGTGCTGTTTTCGATCCCAAAAACATCATCAACGATTCGCCCAACAATACCGGGCTGCAAAAACTGCCGCCCATTCAGGAGTCCATGATTTGGTACAGTTACGAAGCATCTGAGGCATTCCCGTGGCTGGGATTAGGTGGCGTCAACCCTATGTCAGGCCCTATTTACCATGCGTCGGATTATCCGGCGTCTGAACATGCCTTTCCGCCCTATTTTGATGGCAAATGGTTCATCTATGAATGGATGAGAGACTGGATATATGTGGTACACCTTGATGACAATCAACAATTTGTTCAGGCCGATCCTTTTATGCCCGGCACAGCGTTTTCCCACCCGATGGATATGCTCTTTTCGAAGGATGGCAAATTGTACGTCCTGGAATACGGTCAAAAATGGAACAGCCGGAATTTGGATGCCCGCCTATCGGTCATTACCTACAACAGAGGAAACCGCCCTCCCGTTGCGCAATTCGAGGCCGGTAAGGAAACGGGCGCAGTGCCCCTCACGGTCCATTTTTCAGCAGCGAAGTCCCTGGATTACGATCAGGACCCACTCACCTATACCTGGGTGATTGGAGAGGAAGTGATGCAGGAAGATGCTCCTGATTTCACCTATGTCTTTGAAAACCCTGGCATCTATGATGTAAAGCTGATCGTGACCGACACAAAGGGCGAACAAGCCAGCGCGAATAAAAAAATAATGGCCGGCAATGAATCTCCAACCCTACAAATCGCACTAAGTGACCCTGGCTCCACCTACTGGACCAACAAAAAGGTCAGGTATGAAGTAGCCGTGAGCGACCTGGAAGACGGCAACACCGCTGATGGCACTTTGGATGCCTCTAAAGTCAAAGTGACCCTCAACTACATTCCGGAAGGAGAAGACCTCATTCTCGCAAGCGTGGGCCACCAGCAAAATTTCACCCCCGAAGGGCTTACTTTGATCAATGCTTCAGACTGTAAAGCCTGCCATGCCAAGGATAAAAAAGTGGCGGGCCCGAGCTATACAGACATCGCCAGGCGCTATGACAAAAAGGACAAGCAGACACTGATCCACCGCGTCATCAAAGGAAGTCAGGGCATCTGGGGGGAAACGATGATGGCTCCCCACCCGCAACTGACCGTGGAAGAAGTGGATGCCATGGTGAATTATATCCTGTCCCTCGACCCGGCAAAGCAAGTCAATGAAAAGCTATTGCCCTTGTCCGGAGAATTGGTCTTTAACGACCATCCCAAAGACGCAGAGGCTGGCAAGTACGTGCTTATGGCCTCTTACCTGGATCAAGGCCATCCCGACATTGAGGGGTCTGCTCTTTCCGTGGTGGAAGCATTTACATTTATACCGCCCAAAATGGAGTTAGAGCACGCTCTTGACCTGGATAAGGAACTGGGCGTATGGGAAACAGAAGGCCGCACCGTGGTGGGGTCGATAAAAGACGGAAAACACTTCAAATTCCAGCCCATCAGCTTTGACAACTTAAGCAGCATCAACATCGGAGCGGCATTCGGTGCCGACTACGCCTACTACGGTGAAGTGGAGATCAGAAAAGGGCAGGAGAACGGTATGCTTTTGGGCAAGCAAACCATTGAGTACTTCAATGAGGACAAGGGAGACTTTAAAGTTTTTGAGGTGCCCATCAACCCAACGAATGGCTTAGACACCCTCGTTTTGGTTTTTAAAAACCCGGCAAATAAGACTCAGTATACCATGAATGGAGACTGGATTCAGCTGAATTATTCTGGCAAAAAGTAGTGGAGCGAATTATTTTAGACCCACTACTGGAAACTGCTGATACCGACAGCAACAACCATTACGGGCCAGAGTGTAGCGAGCCCACCCGCTTTGAGTTGTTTAAGGCTAAATACTTGCCTTCCTGAAAAGCCTTACCCGGCTTACTACAACAGTTATAGAACCGCAATACTGGCATTTACCGGCATTGCAGTTCCAAATGCGAAATAAAAGACAGATAGATTGTGCAAAAATTATCTTTAGTTGCAATACTGCTCTTCGGAGCACTTAGTACAACTGCTCAGATCACTGACGTGGAAGAACAGTACAATCTACCTGCTGTCCTGAGTGAATCCTCGGGGGTAATCTTTCTCAGCAACCGGCTCATCAGCCATAATGATTCCGGTAATGAAAATATACTTTATGAACTAGATCCGGCCACTGGCGAAATAACCAGAACCATTACAGTCGATAATGCCATAAATGCAGACTGGGAGGATATCTGTCAGGACAGCACATCCATTTACATAGGCGATATTGGAAATAATAACGGGGACAGAACGGACTTGAAAATCTATAAGATCAACAAGAACGACTATCTGGACACCACCCACGTCTCAGCAGAAATCATAAATTTCAATTACGCAGATCAGCTGGACTTCCCATCCAATCCTAATAATACGGAATGGGACGCAGAAGCATTATTTAACTTAGATACTACGCTAATCCTGCTAACAAAAAACTGGGTTACAGGATTATCTAAGGCTTACCCGATTCCAAAGATGAGTGGGGACTACGCTGTCAGCCCTTTACCCACTGCATTAAACAGCGAAGGGTTAATCACCGGTGCCACCTTTAATGAGGCTACTGGTAAGTTGTATTCAGTGGGGTACACCCTGCTGCTACAGCCCTTCCTATGGATTAGTGAAGACTTTTCGGGCAGCGATGTCTTCTCCGGGACCAATACGCGAATACCCCTGGTCAGCCTTGGGCTCGAACAAGTCGAAGCCATTACCCATATAGCCCCCGATTCGTATTTCATGACCTCTGAGTCCTTCAGTATCCCTCCATTCTCTGAGGAGGCAAAGCTCATATCATTTTCCACCCAAGATGTTGTGAACCTTACTGAAAGCCCCACGGGTAGTCCTGTAAGGCTATTTCCAAACCCCACCGGGGGGTTACTGACTATTGATGCCCCAGAATTAGCCTCCATCGAAATTTACGATGTAAATTCAAGGCTTGTTTACCATGGTAACAGCCGGGAAATCAACATCTCCGGATTAAGCAAAGGGATTTATTTTGTTAAAATCAGATTATCCAACAGCACCCTTATGACAAGGAGGCTAATCAAAATCTAACTCAAACAGCTTTCTACCTTTCCAGGAAAGCTGTCCATGCTTTAGAGATTCAACCAGTAAGTCAGTTTCAGCACAAGGGCCCGGTTTTTGCTGCCGAAGTTTTCAGGCAGATAGTTTTCGGTGTAGACGATAAACAAGTCTGAAGCCGGCTGATACCGCCACTGAAACCGGGCGTTTAGGTTGATATTGTTCAATACATTATTGTACTGTACATAGGTAGTCAGAAAAATCTCGTCTGTAAAAGTCAGGTCAATACGGGGGCCGAATAGGAATAATTGCTCCTGGCCATAGTTTTGCGGCAGCCGTAAGTCATTGAAATCAAAGCGCAGCGCTATATTCCCATAAGGTTGGTAACGGTAGGCGAGCTCCCCACTCAGGTTGAAGTTCTCGCCATTGTAAAAACCTCCGTAGCTGCTGCTGATTTGGTAGTAAAAGCGCTTCCTGGGGTTACTCCTGTATTCAATTGAGGCAGCGTTCCAATTGTACTCCTCCCCTTCCATAAAACCCCTAAACTCATCCGGGTCCAGCAAATTGAAGCTATTCGTAAGCCTTTGGTAAACGTAATTGTAACTCACCTCCAGCGATGAGGCGTTATTGAATTCGAACTGATAGCCCAGCCCGTAACTACGGTCGGTATTGGTCCCTCCGGGTATGTAGGTATGATCAAAACTCAGGAAAGGCCCCATTCGGATTATGGATTCCTTTTTCGGGAAAAACTGATAGGCTGCATTTCCAAAAAAAGAATACTGCCCCGGATAAACCCGTATACTCGGCACAAAGCCAGCTTCCGCATTGAAGAACTCATTAATGAACGAAAACCCGGACCAAATACTGAGGGTGCGCGTGGAATAACGGCCAAACAACAATCCGGAAAGATTCTCCCTCGCATTAAAATCATCAAACGATTTCGCGATAAAAGAACTATGGTACCACTTCGTGTCTTTGCTCGACATTTCCACATCAAGGCTAACGACCCGGTTGTAGGTATTCGGCCTAAGCTCCGTCCGGTCTCCCAGTTGAACTTCCCGGAACACATTATCGCTGAAGAATTTGGTGGAATCCTCTGGTTCCACCCCAAAACGCTGTTTGTTTACAAAACTCAGGGTGACATTGGATTGTGCCCAGAAGTTCCGCTGCAGGGCCGCAACGGTATAGTTTTGAGCAGGCAAGCCAATGGAGGTTTCTTCTCTTGTTTGCATATTCAAGACATTCACCCGCCATTTTTCACTCAGGGAACCACTGAGCCGGGCGCCATAGGCAATGGGGACTTGCTGAAACAACCCGGAAGAATCCGCCGCTAACCCAATCCTGCGGGAAAAGAAAGGCCTTGCCCCGGGAAAACCCGCCAGGTCGAATAAATCGCTGTTTTCCAGAAAAAACTGCCGCCTTTCCGGGAACTGGAATTCGAAGCGGGTCAGGTTTATGATCTGATCGTCAACCTCTACCTGAGAAAAATCAGGATTTACCGTAAGGTCAAGGTTCAAAGAGGGTGTAATGGCGATCTTTGCGTCGAATCCTGTCTGAAAGCCCCTATTTTGTTCCACCGGTTCCACCTCGTTGTCAGTGGAAGTATTTGCCGTAATATAGGGAATAAAGGAGATATTAGTTTTTGCAGGGGGGATGGGGTCATCCCACACCAATTGCCCGCCGTACGGGAAGGAGGCCGAAACAAACTGTATGGGCGTACGGATCCAGCTGGTCTTCCGGTTTCTTTTCAGCTCCCAGCGGTCCATCGAGATATTCCACTCGCGAATGTTGCTTTTATAGCGGAAACTTTTGAACGGGATAGCCAGCTCGGCGATCCATTTATCCTCGTAGCGGACTACTTTGGAATACCACTTATTATCCCAGAAAGTGCTGTAGGAATCATCGCCCGTCCCACCACCGGTCACTGTGCCTTCCATCTGAACACCGGCAGGGGTAATGACAAAGAAAAAGCCATTCAGCTTATCGTTGTACGGCCCGACTGCAAACCCTACATTATCGTTCAGCGAATAATCAAAATCGCGCCGGAGGGAGTTGACGATATCCGGCGTTTCATCGTCAAAACAGACAAAGGAGACATAAAAGAACTCATCGTCAAAGGTAAAACGGCCTTCCGTCTGAAAAGGCGCTCTTAGCGTATCTACCGGGTAATTGGTGTACCAATCATCCGCAACATCCGCAGCCTGCCAGTCGGGTTCGTTGATGATGCCATCCAGGATTATGGCACCTGTGGCTTTTTTGATGTGCAATTCCTTACCGGGTTGATTCTGACTAAATCCAATAGTGTATAGCCCCGAAAGGGTATACAACAGGAGAAGTATTGATCGGGCGTTTACCATCTCAAGTATTGGGCATCTGTTGATAAAACATGGTCTAACTTACCGCGTAGCGCGGCAGGCGCTATTTCCGCGGAATTACTAAGGCCTGATAAAATTAGAAATAATTTAGGTACTTATTCTATTTTCGTTCGTAAGCGGGGGATGCCCCGGGGAAGGGTAAGGAAGAGGACGATATCCGGAAGCCCGCCCTTTTGGCCCGGCTGGAATCACCAGGCCCTGCTCAATATTTTTCATAATTTAGCGTATCTTCAGCAGACTCATCCAACTCATTTTCTAACCATCATACCTTATTATGAGTAAACAATGGCTATGGATGCTGGGGCTCGTTGCCCTTATCGCATCTTGCAATCAAAATGCAGAACCAACCACCGAAAACACCACTGAAACCGCCACCGAAGATTCCGACGAGGGCTTTCAGTACCTGACGGAAACCTTCGCCGACAAGAAGATGATCCGCTACCGGGTGCCGGGCTTTGACAAGCTGAGCCTGGATCAGAAAAAACTGGTGTACTACCTCGTGGAAGCCGGCCTGAGCGGGCGCGACATTATGTACGATCAAAACTACCGCCACAACCTGGCTATCCGTGATGCTATCGACAAAATCGTGGCCGGCTACGAAGGCGACAAATCGGGCGAAGACTGGAACAACTTCATCGTTTATGCGAAGAATGTCTGGTTTTCCAATGGCATCCACCACCACTATTCCAATGACAAGTTCCAGCCCGCCTTCTCTCAGTCCTACTTTCAGGAGCTGATGAGTGCCGTGGGTGCCACCCTCTCAGATGAAGCCCTCACTGCCATGTTCGACCCGGAAGTAGATGCCAAGAAGATCAACCAAAGCGCCGATGACCTGGTCAAAGCTTCAGCCATCAACTTCTACGACCCCGACATCACACAGGCGGAAGCAGAAGCCTTCTACGCAAACCTGAAAGCCAACCTGGAAAACGAGCGCGTCTCCATGGGCCTCAATTCCAAGGTTATCCGCAATGAAAATGGAGAACTGGAGGAAGCCGTCTGGCACGCCGACGGGATGTACGGCCCCGCCATTCAGCAAATCATCTCCTGGCTGGAGAAAGCCGTGGAGGTAGCAGAGAATGAAGCGCAGGCCAATGCCCTTAGGCTCCTCATTGAGTATTACAAAACCGGCGACCTGGAAACCTGGGACAAATACAACATCGCCTGGGTCACAGCTACCGAGGGAGACATTGACTACATCAATTCCTTTATTGAGGTCTACAACGACCCGCTCGGCTACAAGGGCTCGTATGAGAATATCGTTCAGATCAAAGACTTTGATGCTTCCGAGCGCATGGCTGTCGTTTCCGAAAATGCGCAGTACTTCGAGGACAACTCGCCCATTATGGATGAGCACAAGAAAAAGGACGTCGTTGGCATTACCTACCGTGTGGTAGCCGTAGCCGGTGAATCCGGGGACGCCTCCCCCGCCACCCCCATTGGCGTCAACCTGCCCAATGCCAACTGGATCCGCGCCAAGCATGGTTCCAAGTCGGTCAGCCTGGGCAACATCATTCAGGCCTACGAAAAAGCAGACGGCCCCGGCTTGCTGCAGGAATTCTCCCACGATGAGGAAGAAATGGCCCGAGCCCGGGAGTACGGTTCCCTGGGCGGCAAAATGCACACCGCCCTCCACGAGGTAGTCGGCCATGCTTCCGGCCAACTTGAAGAAGGCGTGGCCACACCAAAGGAGACCCTCAAAAACTACGCCTCTCCCCTGGAAGAAGCCCGCGCCGACCTGGTCGCCCTCTACTACATCATGGACCCTAAAATGCAGGAACTCGGGCTGATCCCTTCCGACGAAGTAGCTAAGGCAGAGTACGATGGCTACCTCAAAAACGGCTATATGCTCCAACTGCGGCGCATTGAGCCCGGCAACACCATTGAGCAGGCCCACATGCGCGACCGGCAGATGATCTCCCGCTGGACGATAGAGCAAGGCACGGCCAATGGCTCCATTGAGATCGTCAAGCGCGACGGCAAGACCTACATCGACATCAAGGACTACGCGAAAGTACGGGAGCTGTTTGGCGAGCTGCTGCGCGAGGTGCAGCGCATCAAGTCGCAGGGCGATTACGAAGCCGGCAAAAACCTGATCGAAACCTACGGCGTACAGGTGGATTCCGAACTGCATGCGGAAGTGCTGCGCCGGTCAGAGAAACTCAACATCCCCCCCTACGGTGGCTTTATCAATCCCCGCCTCGTGCCGGTTATCGGTGAGGATGGAACCATCACCGACATCAAAGTGGAGTACCCGGCTGACTTTACGGAGCAAATGCTGGAGTACGCGGAGAAATATGCTTTTCTGAAGTAAGACTATGTCTGAAGGCGCACCGCAGGGCTTCGGCACTGCGGTGCGCTTTCTTCAAATCTCTTCGTGTTATTGTGGCTTTATTGCTCGTTGCGACGCTTAGGGGAGCGCGACTACAGTTTTTATCGCCTATATTTTTCAATATCAATGTACTCCAATTCAATGAATTCACCTGCTAAATGATCAAAGTCTTTATCTGTTGTATACAGTTTCAATTTGTACACACTAGCGGTGGCGGCTATCCAAATATCATTCTTCCCCATATTTCTTGTGGACTTACCCCAATTGTCTAGACAGCTTTAGCTGTATTTATGATTTACAAATTAAATAAAAAACATATTCATAATCATCACAATGTTTTCTTTTTTTGCTTCTTTTTTTCTTTTGATTTCCACATCAAAAATGTGGATAA
>JANSXW010000277.1 GCA_024742755.1 bacterium
AACGAATACCGTATCACGGATAGCCGTAAACTGAAACGTACCTTGTATAAACTGTGTTTCTTCGTTATACTGGATAATATTGACCCAGTTGTCTACAGCGGATGTATCCAGGTAATACCAGTCCAGAATTAAAAAGTCATGGCCATCATCTGAAATGGTCCGCACACTTGCGGATGGGCTATCGTCATTTATAACACCTAACTTTTCAATACTTCTCAATTCCTGGATACCTTCTTTAATTAATAAATGGTCTAATGACATACTCCTTTTTACAAATCCGTCTTCAGAAGCTTGAATATTCAAATTGAAAGTATCCTTGACATAGTTTCGTTTTACTGCACTAGCTCCTTTCCATAGCGCTTCATCCAGCCCATTCAGGTGGTAAGAAGCATTAGACTTTTTTTCAGGCCGGGGGCTGATTTTCTCACAGGAGGTAAAAAGAAAAATAGTAACAGAATACAGGAAGGTTGTTATAAAAACGGCTGAATATTTTATGAGCGGACGTGGATTTTACAAGGAGGGAACCGAGATATCAGCTACCTCTTTGCTCAGTAAGTAAGTCTTCGTCTCAGAGAGTATTTGGAGAGACTTAAATAATAAAGTGTTCCAATCAAAGATAATGCTTTCATTTTGAAAGATGGAAGTAGGCAAGTATTTAGTTTCAGCCCCTGGTTTTTGAAGATCGTTGTGATAGTATTCTGTTTTACTGGTACCCGCTCGGCCAGACCTTAGCCTTCAATACTCTATCCTTTAATCTTGCTTTGCGCCTTTCTGGTTACAATAGTTTACTTCGTCGCTCAAAATGATAAGGAGTCGAACCCTTTCAGAGGGCCGCTGGCTAATCTTCCCGGAAAGCATTCTACTGGGTTCAACCAAAAAGCCCAAACATAGTCTAAGTTCACTTTTCAGGTAAGTGCCTAAACAATCAACCTGCTCTGCATACACACGCCATTAATCTTGTGGTGATCCGTCTGCCCGGAAGAACAAAAACAAATTATATAACCATCGATACACGCATGAATACGTTTTTCAAACAGAGCAATAGAACACTTTGGAAACTGGCCCTGCTTTTGGTGGGCGCTTTTTTTACCATGAACAGCCAGGCACAGGTCAAACATGATTTCCTGGCGGAGCAATACAATCAGCTCCATTGGTCGCCCACACAGGAAAACTTTCATTAGCTGCACCCTATGCCTGCGGGGGTCGTGTACATCCAACATCCCGGCGAGGGCGAGGAAGAAATGCGCTGGCACTTCCGAAAGATGAAGGAACTGGGCTATACCTGCCTCAAGCAGATTATGGTTCTTTTTATCCCTCTACGCACTTTTCCTGGCATTTCAACCGCAGCAATAACGAGCTGGTCCGCCCTTTTTACATACAGGCTTCCATGATGAACGACTGGTTTAAAGGCGGCTGGAAGCGGCATCCGGAACTTACAGCATTCGCCTTAAAGGGACGGACAATGCCTCAGTGGGCGTTACGAAGGGCAATACGAAGGAAGTCCGGTATCCGGTAATGCAGAAGGTTATTTCTTACCGGAATTGCCCACCATAGAAAAGACCGAGTAGCACCTGCGTAGAGCCCGAAATGATAAACATAGTCCCTTTCTCCGGGCTCAATTTTAGTCATCGGCGCTGCACAACACCACAGATTTTCGTAGTTTACAACCCCAAAACTCGAAACGTCCATGGCTTTTTTCGGAAAACTCATCAAGCGTAGTCTTACTGTAGGCGAACAATTACAAAAGCGGCGCCGCGCCGCGCCCATCCAATTGCAAAGGCGGACCCTGCGCCGCCTGCTCAGGCAGGCTCAGGGCACTGCGTTCGGGCAGTATTACGATTTCAAAGATATTCTGCAGGACGAGCACTGCATCGACACCTTCCGGGAAAAGGTGCCCATTTTCGATTACGACACCATGTACGAGCAGTGGTGGCATATGGCCCTGCGCGAGGTGGAGGATGTAAGCTGGCCGGGCAAGGTGACCCACTTTGCGCTCAGCTCAGGTACTTCCGGGGCACCGAGCAAGCACATTCCGGTAACGGATGACATGCGCCGGTCCATGAAGCACGCCGGCCTTCGGATGTTCTTTGCCCTGACCAACTTTGATGTAGACCCCGACCTCTTCACCAAGCCGATGCTGATGCTGGGCGGCAGCAGTGACCTTGACCATCAGGGCGGTTACTTCCGGGGCGACCTCAGCGGCATCAATGCCAGTCAGCCGCCGTTTTGGCTGCGGCCCTACTACAAACCGGGCGGCAAAATATCACGCATCAAAAGCTGGGATGAGAAAATCGCAGAAATTTCCCGCCACGCACCTGAATGGGATATCGGTTTTCTGGTCGGCATCCCCTCCTGGCTGCAGCTCATGATGGAGCGCATTATTGAGGACCATCAATTGGATACCATCCACGATATCTGGCCTAATCTGGAAGTCTGTGTGCACGGCGGTATTGCCTTCGAGCCGCTGAAAAAGGGCTTTGAGCGCCTGCTCGACCGACCGCTCATCTATATGGACTCTTATCTGGCCAGTGAGGGCTTTATCGCCTATCAGCAGCGGCCGGAGACTCATGCCATGCGCCTGCTGCTGCATAATGGTATCTTCTTTGAGTTCATTCCCTTCAACAGCAGCAACTTCGACGAAGATGGGCAACTGCTTGGCAACCCACAAACCCTGACCATAGCGGACGTTGAGCCCGGAGTAGACTACGCCCTCCTGCTCACCACCTGCGCAGGCGCCTGGCGCTACCTCATCGGGGATACGGTGCGCTTCCCGGAAGCGGGCAAGCCCGAGATCATCATCAGCGGGCGGACCAAGCACTTCCTCAGCATCTGCGGGGAGCACCTCTCGGTAGACAATATGAACCAAGGCATACAAGCCGTCGAAGAAGCTCTCGACCTGAGCGTGCGGGAGTTTACAGTGGCCCCCGTGCAGGAAGGCAACCGGTTCTTGCACCACTGGTACATCGGCACGGAGCGGGAAGTGGACAAGGAACAGGTTACCCGCCTGCTCGACGAGGCCCTGAAGCAGGTCAATGACGATTACAAAACCGAGCGCGATAGCCTGCTGGGCATACGGGTGGAAATCCTGCCCATTCAGCGCTTCTACGACTGGCAGGCGGCCAAAGGCAAGCTTGGCGGGCAGAACAAATTCCCCCGCGTGATGAAGGGCAAGCGCTTTGCGGAGTGGTCGGCTTTTGTGCACCGGAGCTTGCGGCAGGAGGGTGGGGTTTAATGCTGGGAACTACCAGACTGTAGCATATGTTGTAACTGTATTCTGGAAGCTTAATCTTCAATAATATGGGCATACAAATTACCTCAAAAATGCTTAAAGAGCTCAACATGACTCCACAAGAGTTCCTGATTGAAATGGCTACTCATTTTTACGATCTGGGCAAAATGACTATGGGACAAGCCCGCAACTTTGCCAGTATTGATCAGATAACTTTCCAGAAAGAACTGTCGAAACGAAATATCAGTATCAAATACGAAGTAGAGGATTTAATGGATGATTTGAAAGCAATGGAAGCTTACAAACAAAAGCTAAACAAGTAAAATTCGGTTATGGTCGTTATTAGC
>JANSXW010000272.1 GCA_024742755.1 bacterium
GCGTAGTCACGACCGCCAAACCAGTTGGATTCCCAACCGCGGATGATGCCCAGGCGATTACCAATTGGATTTGTCTTCTGACCCATATCTATGGTATTACAATTTTATTAAAGCTTATTCTTCTACTGCTGCGTCTTCCACCTCTTCTACCTCAACGGCATCACCGGTGTTCTTCAACGCAGTTGCATTCTCCACCACCAAAGTTACGTGGCAGGTACGCTTGCGGATACGGTGTGCGCGGCCATGAGGTGCTGGCTGGAACCGCTTCAGCATCGTGCCATCGTCGGCATAAATGGTTTTAATATAAAGATCGTAGTCGTCCGCATTTTCCATGCCGCCCTGTTTGTCCTCCCAGTTGGCAATCGCGGAAAGTACGAGCTTATCAAGCCATACAGCGGCCTCCTTCTTGGTAAAGCGAAGGATATCCAGCGCATCCTCCACGTTTTTACCGCGAATCAGGTCCACGACCAGCCGCATTTTGCGGGCTGACATCGGAACACTTTTGAGTTTAGCTACTGCTTCCATTATTCTTAATTTTGCGCTGCCTGCAAACGGGCAACTTTAAGGTTTACTTCTTACGGTTTCCTGTGTGGCCTTTGAAGGTCCGTGTAGGTGAAAATTCACCCAGCTTGTGGCCTACCATGTTCTCAGTAACAAACACGGGCACGAAAGTCTTACCGTTATGTACTGCGATCGTCTCCCCTACCATTTCGGGGTAGATCATAGAAGAGCGAGACCAGGTTTTGATGACCTTTTTCTTCTTTGATTCTTTGGACTTCTCTACCTTATCCATCAGCTTATGGAAAATGTAAGGCCCTTTTTTGATCGATCTTGCCATTGTCTGATTTATTTATGAGCAGACGCTTCAGGCGAAGATCAGGCGGTGCCGTTGAAGCCCCGCCTGATCATGCCCGTTTAGCGGCGCTTGCCTGATTTACGTTTAGTGATAATGAGCTTGTTGGAGTGCTTCTTAGGCTTCCGCGTCTTCTTACCTTTTGCAGGCTGACCGTTGCGGGAACGTGGGTGTCCACCTGAAGCGCGGCCTTCACCACCACCCATCGGGTGATCGACAGGGTTCATCGCAACACCACGTGTGCGTGGGCGGCGGCCTTTCCAGCGGCTCCGGCCTGCCTTACCGTCAATTGTAAGGTTGTGGTCAGGGTTGGAAGTCGTGCCGATCGTTGCCTTACAGGAAGACAATACCCGGCGAACTTCACCGGAAGGAAGCTTAACAACAGCGTACTTGCCCTCGCGGCCCATCAGTGTACAGTAAGTACCGGCTGAGCGTGCCATAGCGGCACCGTGGCTTGGGCGGAGTTCGATCGCGTGAATGGTGGAACCCAAAGGAATGTCTTTGAGGTAAAGCGTGTTGCCGGTAACCGGTGCGGCAGATTCGCCGGAAACGACTTCGGAACCGACCTGCAGCCCGTTGGGCGCAATAATGTAACGCTTCTCACCATCTGTGTATTCCAGCAATGCGATGTAGGCACTACGGTTTGGATCGTACTCGATCGTCTTTACGGTGGCCTTCATACCGTCTTTGTCGCGCTTGAAGTCGATGATACGGTAACGGCGCTTGTGCCCGCCACCACGGTAGCGGGAAGTCATGCGGCCCTGATTGTTACGGCCACCCTTGCTCTTCATCGGAGCAAGCAAGCTCTTTTCTGGCTTGTCCGTCGTCACTTCCGCAAACGTATTCGTCATCAGGAAGCGGGTACCAGGACTAGCCGGCTTGTGTTTCTTAATACCCATTATTTCTGTTTTTCAGCTCCAGAGATACATGCCTGACGGTAATTTGGGCTGCCGGTGCGGTTCCACGGATGAACAGATGAACCGTCCTACCGCACGTTGAGTAACAGCTGATACCGTCCGAGGCTTTGCCCCTGGACTATGATAAAATTAAATGTCGCCGAAGAAATCAATCTCCTCGCCCTCAGAGAGGGTAACGACTGCTTTTTTGTATGCAGGCTTATGGCCTGAAAGGATGCCGGAACGCGTAGAGCGGCTCTTCGCTTTCGCTGGCATGATCATTGTATTGACACTTTCCACTGTTACCTGGTACATGTCTTCAACCGCCTTTTTGATTTCAATCTTGTTGCAATCTTTATTGACGACGAAAGTGTACTTGCCGCGATCCTCAGAGAGCATCTCCGACTTTTCTGTAATCAGTGGCTTTACCAAAATAGTCTTTGCCATGGTTACTTATAGTTATGGAAAGGGTATCCTTGCGGACAGCGCTTTCTCTTAGTTAGCAAATGCTTCTGTGATCTTCTCCACTGCACCTTCAGACAGGATGAGGGCACCGGCGTTCATCACTTCGTAAGTGTTGAGGTCGCTGGCACGCACCACCTTGGTCTTAGGCAGGTTGCGGCTGGAGAGGTAAACTTCCTTCTCGTAGTCAGAAGTCACAACAACCGGCTTCTGGTCCGCCACCTTCAGCGCTGCGAGGATGTCCGCGAATGCTTTAGTCTTAGGCGCTTCAAAAGAGAAGTCTTCGATCACGAAGATCTTACCGGCACTAGCCTTGGAAGAAAGGGCTGACTTACGGGCCAGCTGCTTTACCTTCTTGTTCAGGGTGATGTTGTACTTGCGGGGGCGTGGGCCAAAGATACGGCCACCACCACGGAAGACCGGGTTCTTGATATCACCGAAACGAGCGGTACCTGTACCCTTCTGACGCTTCAGCTTCTTCGTAGAACCAGCGATTTCGTTACGCTCCTTTGCTTTGTGCGTACCCTGGCGTTGAGCAGCCAGGTATTGCTTTACGGCCAGGTATACGACATGCTCGTTCGGTTCTACACCGAAAACGTCTTCCGGAAGCTCAATTTCGCGACCGGTCTGCTGACCTTGGATGTTTAAAACTTCGAGTTTCATTGCTTTGTGTGTTTAAGCACGCTCCGGCGCTGTTGCCCGGTGGCTACAGGCTGGCGTTACGACGCACGAATGAATTACTTTTCAATGATTACCGTTGATCCTTTGTGACCAGGCACAGCGCCTTTCACGAGGATAAGGTTCTGCTCAGGGAACAGCTTCACTACCCGCAGGTTTTTCACCTTAATGCGGTCGCCGCCGGTACGGCCGGCCATACGCATTCCTTTGAAAACCTTGGCAGGATAAGAAGCAGCGCCGATAGAACCCGGTGCCCGCTGACGGTTGTGCTGACCGTGGGTCGCATCATTTACACCAGCGAATCCGTGGCGCTTAACAACACCCTGGAATCCTTTGCCCTTGGATGTCCCTACTGCGCTGACCAGATCGCCTTCCTTGAAGACTTCCTCAACTTTCAGCAGGTCACCAATGGCTTTCTCAACGACATCAAAATCGCGAAATTCTACGAGGTCCCGCTTAGGACCAGTCTTGGCTTTTTCGTAGTGCCCTTGAAGTGCTTGAGATGTGTTCTTGACCTTTGCCTCGCCAAAACCGAGCTGCACAGCGTTGTATCCGTCTGTCTCAGGGGTCTTCACCTGCGTGATCACACAGGGTCCCGCTTCAATAACGGTGCAAGCAATATTGCGGCCCAGCTCGTCGAAGATGCTGGTCATTCCTATTTTTTTACCGATAATACCGTTCATCAGTACATGGTTTTTAAAACTCGTCTAATAACAGGCTAATACAAACAGAAGGGCTAACAGCCTAAGCTATTGAACCGATCTGCTAACCTAAAGCTGGGGCAGCATTATCCTGAAAGGGACGTTATTCTGCCAACAGCCTCGTCAGTAAGTATCAATAATCGCCTGTGCAGACGGGTCGATGATACTTTCTTACGTTAGTTTAACCTGAATGTCAACCCCACTCGGCAGCTCCAGCTTGGACAGGGCATCTACTGTCTTCTGGGTGGGCGTGTAAATTTCGATGAGGCGTTTGTGGGTACGCAATTGGAA
>JANSXW010000421.1 GCA_024742755.1 bacterium
GTTTGATGTTGTTTGTTGCTGTTGCTTTTGCTGCTGCTGCTGCTGCTGCAACAACAACTACAACTGCAACTACAACTACAACCGCAGCTACAACTACAACTACAACTGCAACTACAACTACAACTGCAGCTACAACGACAACTACAACGACAACTACAAGTACAACTACAACTACAACTGCAACTACAACTACACCACCACCACCACAAACAACAACAAAACAAACGAACAAATAAACAAACAACAAACACCAGACAACAAACAACAAACAACAACCTCCAAACAGCACACAACAAACAACAGCAAACACCAAACAACAAACAACAAACGTGTTAAACACAAACATACCAACAACCAACAACGAACAACAAAACAAAAACAAACAACAACCACTGAAATACCAACAACCAGCAACAGTAGTGCATGGGCACACGCGCGGCTTGGGGGGGGGGTCGGCCATTTTTGGGCGGTCGCTTTCGAGCCTCACGCGTATGCGCTAGAATGAACAACGACCTCAAGTTTTTTCAAGGCTCATGTGTTTATCTCAATCGATTTTAGTCAAACCCTATCTCAAGTTATCTCGTGTCATCTCAATACAGGTTATCTCAAACGTTCACCCTAAACTCTACCTCAAAGCATCTCTCCCAAACCCAACAAGCCATTGAACCCTTGCCGACGAGGTTTGAAGGGTGGGCTCGTTTGAGGTTTCCGAGGCCCCAAGAAATTTTAAACGAGCCCGCCCAGTTGTTCCACGTCACAAAGTGTATCAAAGTATCCCAAATTATCTCAAATTCTCTCAAATTAACGCAAATCCTCGCAAATTATCTCAAAACATCACCCAGACTCTATCTCAAATTATTTGAAAACATCTCAAACTATTTGAAAACACCCACCCAGACTCTATCTCAAATTATCTCAAATTATCTCAAATTATCTCAAATTATCTCAAATTATCTCAAAACACTCACCCCAGACTCTATCTCAAATTATCTCAAATTATCTCAAATTATCTCAAATTGTCTCAAACTATCTCAAAACACTCA
>JANSXW010000019.1 GCA_024742755.1 bacterium
GTCAGGCCTTTTTTCAACGGATGAATCCAGTTTCGTTACCATGGGGATTACTAAAGATTCAATCCCCAAAATCGCGCTCATTAAATACAATGGAAATGGGGACACTATATTCACGAAAGAGTACATCAACCCTTTCTATCCGGAAGAATCTTTTATCTCCGCAGCACAAAATGTCAGCCCTTATAAAAACGATGAGATTTCACTTATTTCAGGGATCGATGGCGACCCAGATGGGGGCAATTCCGAGATATACTGGCTACGCCTGAACGCAGCAGAGGAAATAATAAATAGTTTTATTTACGCCGCGCCGGAGCACAATACCCCTGAATCACAAATCATCGATGAAAATGGGAATATTACCATCGGGGCTTTTAGCCATAATATCGGCCAAGTCAACCAAAATTTTACCTGCCAGGCTCAAATCCTGCAGATAGACAGCTTAGGCAACCAAAAATGGCTGTACAAGACCCCAGCTAACCAGCTTTTTAGCTCCGCACGCTCCCTCCTCCCCACCCCCGACGGCGGCCTCATCGTCGGCACCGGTAAAGGCGTGGAGACGCCCATCAACAGCAGCAGCGGCCGCGTAGACTGGAACCCCTGCTTCTTCAAGCTCAATGCCGATAGGCAGATGGAGTGGGTCAGGGAGTTTAGGGCGCCAACGATGAGCCCTGGCCATTCCATCGTGAAAATAGTTCAGGCAACGGACAGCAGTGGCTATCTCGGAACCAGCCGGATCGCAGATTTCGTGTCGACGGATGAGCCTGTATTTGGCATGTGGGTCATGAAGGTATCCAATGCAGGCGATAGCCTTTGGGCACGGCACTTTAGCCTTATCGACGGGGAATTCGCTTTGCCCGAGCCCATGGACCTCAAAGCCACCCCCGACGGCGGCTACATCGTCTGCGGCGCTATCGACCCGCCCGATGACGGGGGCGTCCACCCCCTGCGCTACGGCTGGCTCCTCAAGCTCGATGAGCACGGCTGCCTCGTGCCCGGCTGCCACCTGCCCAACAGTACAGCACAGGAGCCCGGCACCCCGCCACGGCTCGCCCTTTTCCCCAACCCTGCCCGCGATTTCATCAACTTTGAGCTGCGCGGTGCCCGCCTTGCCCCAGATGGGGCTTTCCGCATCCTCGATATGCAGGGGCGGCTTTTGCAAAGCATACCGGCACGGGAGGCCCCGGGCACGGTAGTGGTGCCCGTACACGATTGGGTGGCGGGGGCCTATGTGGTGCAGTACCTGGAGGGCGGGCAGCTCAGGGCAGCGGAGCGGTTTTTGAAGGTGGAGTGAGGTAAGTTCCCATTTGCATGCTCAGGCCGCGATTCCATAACCGCCGCCTGAGTCGGTATGGCGAATAAACAGGCTAAAGTCAGAACTATTCACACCCCACACCCCGGTGCCCGCCAGTCGTCCACATCCTGCCGCAGTTTTTTCAGGTAAGCGGCAATCGCATCTGTACCGGCGATCACTTTGTCGTGCTCCTTTAGTTCCGGTTCCACAAGCTCAGGCGAAGCTTGCAGGCGGTAGGATACAACCATCTCCCGGAGCTGACTTTCCCAGCTTTCCACCGCTTTATTGTACTCCGGATAGCAAATAGTGATCATTTTTAGTAACGTTTTGAATGGGCCAGGTATAAAGAAAGTGAAGAATAGGTAGATGTCTTTGGAGCGCCGCCGGGGGGACCAGGCGGTGCTCTTTTTTAGTCCAAAAACCGCCAGTTGATCCCAATCCGGAAGACCGCCCGGTGGTAAGGGTACAGCGCCGTTTGGTAGAAATAATCATCCAGAAAGGCAGCCGTGCCGTTTTCCCATTTGAAAAAGGCCCGGAACCGGGTGACCTTCATCAGGAAGAAGGCATCCGCTGCAGGGTAGAAAGGAATGGTCTGCTCGTCCTGCAGCTGAAACTGCCCTGTGATAGGGTTGTAGTAATTGGCGCGGAAAGCTTCATTATAGCGCAGGTCCACGCCCAGCTTAACGTCTAGTACCCGAAACCACTTACCGGCGTAGTAGAAGCTGTGCTTGCCAAAGAAAGTGGGCAGGCGCAGGACCTCCTCGGATGATTGCTGCAGGGCGAACAGGTTGTCGAAGTGCAGGTTCCAAAACAGGTTGAAATTTTTCTCCAGGATCAACTGTCCAATGCTGATGGGCACACCGGTCTGTTGGGGTAGCCCGTCCGTACCAAAGTAGATGAAATTATTGAGCAGGTGATAGCGCACCTCGGCGCTAAACTGAACGCCCGGCAAAATATACTTGCCCTGCAGGGTGGTGGACAGGGTTTTATCAAAATTGTTGCGGTAAAGCTGCCGCTCGGAGAGGTACATGCGATGCTGCATGAGCGTGGGGCTGTACAACTGACTGACGCCCCTGAGCTCCAGCTGCCCGAGCTTTTTGAGATCGAAGAACAAGTCGCCGCTCACCCGGTAGTCCCCGGCATTCGCCAGCAGGCCAAGGTGACCCCGCAAGTCAATAAGCAGGCGCTCACTTGGATTGAGGCGGTAGCGCCCCGTCAGGAAGAGGTTGTTCAGGGTGGAATCCCCATTGGTCTGCACCAGCTGATGCAGGGTATGCACGGCACCAACTTCCAGTAAATCGCGCTGCTGCACGGCCTCGTCTCTGCCCTGCCCCCTCAGCTTAAAGGTCGCCAGTTTGAACTCATTCTCGTACTGCCGGTGGCGCAGGTAAAACCGGGCGCCCCGAGGGTCGATCAGAAAGGCCGGAAAGCGGTTGTAAAAACTGTCCACTGCGGGATTATAGGCATCGGCATATTTGTACAGGCTGTTTTGGAACCGGGCCTTGTGTGCAATCGTGTAAGCCCGGCGCGTCCCCTTGATGGAATCCTGCCCCCCACCGAAGCGGTAATAATGGGTGTAGGACACCTCGCGGTGCGCATGACGGGTGCGGGCATCGCCCAGGAGCACTTCGGCTGCGCTGGGGCTGCTGAATTCTCCGCCCAGCGCCGGCTCTTCCCATACCCCACCGTTATCTTCCATTTGAATGGTATTGGCTGCTACGCTGAAGAAGGCCTCATAACGGTTATTGGGGTGCTGAAACCAAAGCCCGTTGTTGAAGGTGGTGTTGCGCACATTCTGATTCGGATATTGAGAATTCTCCCCAAACTGCGTAATGCGGTCGTAGTCCAGCGTGTAATTAAGCCCATTGGCGAAATTCCGGGAAAAATCAGCCTTCGTGTAACTATCCGCCTGCTCGGAGCCTATCGTGTGAGCAAAAATAGAGACGGGCTTTTCCAGGCGGTAATACCGTAGCTGATCGCCGGTAGTCATGTACAAGTCGTACTGATGTTGCCCGATATCAAAGCCGCGGCGCTCGGGTACCTCGAAGACTATAGGTTCATGTGCGGAACCCAAAATGCCCAACTGCCGGTAATCCAGCCGACGGCGGCGGGTGGGGTCGTATTGCCGGAAGAAATCGTCGAGGGTGGTATCCGAAAAAGGAATTTCCAGATTGGGGTTATCGGCATAAAAGTAGAACACATCGAAGGTGTCGAGCAAGACATCCAACTGATCAAGCCCCTGCTGTTGCCCTTGCTGTTGCTGCCGGTTCGCACCGGGGAACTGTGCCAAGGCTATCTCTGGCAGGGCCAACAGCGCAACAATCAGGAATAGTAAGGGCAGAATCGGCTTCATGCAGTTCTTTTGAGGCGGCAAAGATAGGAAGAAAACGCATGTAGCGCAGTATCTATGCACCGGAAGCCAACGCTTAACATTTTGTTGAGCTTTTTGGAAGGAAAGGGCGGAGTGGTTTTACCCCGCCCCCGGATTTTAGACTGTGTTGGGATTTCACCCTTTGGGCTGCATTTGCCAAATTTTATCCTGCACTTCGTTGCTCTCCCGCCTGCCAAAGTCTTGTACGGCGGGCAGGTCAGTCGCTTAGCTCAGGCTAGGCTCCCTCATCGCGCCCCCGACGATGAATGTCGGGATCAAAGACTTGTTCAGAAAAAAATTTGACTGCATTCGCTCCAAAAGCGAATTCCCAACACAGTCTTACTGTAACAAAACCTTCAGGGTATGTGCACCATTCTCTCCGGTGATGCGCAGGGCATATAGTCCGCCGGGCAGACTGCCGGGCCGGCTGAATTCCAGCTGCTGACGCCCTTTGCTCAATGCATGAGTCCCGAAATCCGCAACCTGCTGCCCATTGAGGTTCCAAAGTGAAAAATGAGCCGGTGCCACGGCCTCCGGCAATTCCACGTCCACCCCAATTGTGCTTTGAGCAGGCTGAGGAAATACCGATACCTGTGCGCCTTCCACCCATTCCTCCACGCTTACCGGGTTGAGGCAGTCGAGGTTGACGGGCTCTAATTGCTGATTGGCGGCGCAGTTGTCGCCCATGCCTTCAAAAACAAACAGGCCCTCCTGCATATCGGAGACCAGGATATTGCCGGAAGGCAGGAGCGGATAGATACCCCAGGCGCCTTTGTAGCTTGTGCCGTTGGGCTCGTTGGAAGTATCGTAGTACAGTACTTTCTCCGGATTGGCAGGGTCTGAAATATCGTACACCACAATACCATCGTAGTAGTAAGACACATACAGGTAATCGCAGGCCACAATCTGATTGTGGGTGATGCTCGTTGGGTTCTCGGTTTCGGCATCAAAGGTCCCGGTAACTTCAGGCTCACAGGGATCGCTGACATCAATGGCTTTGATATCGTAACCGTGGTTTTCATCCGCCATGTAGTAGTATTGCCCATCATCCGTTAGCCAGCCGGAGTGGTTGTAGCCCCGGAATGGATAGTCGGTGATGGTGCTGATGGTTTCCGGGTTCGCCGGGTCCGAAAAATCGACCATAGCAAACCCTGACCCGCCTGCGTTCAGAAAAGCAACGCCATCGCGTACATACCCATCGTGGATATGCCCGACATTCAGCCCGCCGAAGTTGTTGTACTCGCCGATATAATCGAGGGTAAGCGGATCAGAAATATCGTAAACGCGCAATGCAGAATAATTTTGCGGCCCGCCGTTCATGGCGAAACCGTACAATTTGGCATGAGTCGTGTCGATGAAGATATTGTGCGCCGTTTGGATTCGGGTAGGCGCATCGTAGGCTACAATCACCGTATCCGGAAGCTGTGTGATGTCCATAATTTGCAGGCTGCTCTGCCCTTCGTCGCACACGGCATACAGGTAGCCCTTATAATCGTGGTAATCCCGGTGGATAATGACCGGCCCCTGTGCAGCGCCTGCCACAAAGTGTGCCTCAAAAGGCTGCGTGGGGTCCGTGACATCTATAAAGTGTGTCCCTGCAGTAGACCCGAGGACCGCATATTCATGGCCATTGACGGCAAGGCCCCAGATTTCATTGTAGATGTTGTTGTAAAAGGCCGACCCGACCAGATTGGGGTCGCTCCAGGTGCCCAGCAGATTGGCTTCTTCCTGAGCATTCAGGTGTGCAAAGCTCAGCAACAGAGCTAAATACAGTAGCTTGATCTTCATACAATTCGCAATTTTAAACGAAAGTAAGCATTTTATGCCCTTCTTTCGGTCAACTTGCTGACAGAGTGCCTCCTACTTTTCCGGGAATATCGGCTCGTACTGCCTTTCCCGCTCCAATTCATACTGATAAAGGATGCGCCCAATTCGTGCCAGAGCAGGAAAGCCAATCGTGTCGTACTCGTACACGCCGTCGTTGTAAACCTGATTGGCATTGACATGAATATTGGCTGCGACCATGAACTCCACCTTGTTTTCATAATCCACCACATACGCCACATCCGTAAGAAAGCCATAGGCATCGCCCACCTTATTGAAAATACGGATGTGGTCAGGTATAGGCGCTTTGGAATCGCCAAACAGGAAAAATTTGACGTAGCTGTCCCAACCAGCATACTCCGGATAAGCCGGGTAGTCGCTTTCCCGTGGCAGCATACTCATGTACTTGCGTAAAAACTGATAATCGGCCGGGCGAAGGTTAAAACGGCGATGCGCGGGCACAGACTCCGGGAAGAGCACGGCCTGCAGCATATCGTGCAGTTCCTGCAATCCCACATAGTTTTTGTCCCGAAAGTCGAAGGGAGCCGGTACAATTTGCCCCTCTCCGTCCATATAGCCAAGCCCGCGTACCTCCTGCTTTAATTGCAGGGGGCTTTCAAAGGCACTGTACACTTCGCCCTGATGGTACAACAGCCTGTTGCCAGGAGCCGTAAACGTTACCGGATTGCTGTAGCGGTTGGACTCAGCGTCGTACCCCGGTGCAGAAAGCCGGTGGATGATACGGGTGCGGGTGTAGCCCTTTTCCTGTAATTTTTCGTTCAGATAAGCCTGCCCCAGGAATTCATACAGGCGGTTATAGGCATCGTTGTCGCTGACCAGAAAAATCTTCTTTATGTAATGCGCAACCGAGGGCAGCCCTCCCTCTGCTGAGGTATCTGCACGCACGGCCGTTTGCGGTGCCTGCCCTTTGCCTGTAAACATAGGAGTCTCTGCATCAAGCCCCTGAATGCGCAGTTCGTTGAGTTTCTCAAGCGCCAGAAAGGCAGCGGGCATTTTCACGGTGCTTGCCGGATAAAAATACAGGTTGGAATCTACGCCCAGGTAGTGGGTCTTAAAGGCAGGCTGATTGTCTTCATCCCGGTCGATTTGGGTATAAATCAGCTGTAGCTGAAACTTTTCCGGAGCCGCCATTACCGCCTGCAAAGTGCTGTCCCCGGAATTCCGGAGCAGCTTTTGCAGCAATGCGCTGTCCGGCTGAGATAAACCCCACGGGCCAGAGCACAGGAAAGCAAAAAGCAGTATTTTTTTCATGCGAATGAGTTTTGATCATTAAGCTTGCCGCAAGGCTGCTCCCGTACCATTCCGGTTAGGGAACACCACCCCCTCTGGCTTTACCTCCACACCGGTAGCCGGGTCTGATTTGAGCAATAGCGCCCCATCCATATCCACGTAGTCTAGCAGGGGTAGTAGCTGAGCAATCGCAGAAATCCCTACGGAAGACTCCGTCATGCAGCCCACCATCACTTTCAAGCCGAGGCTGCGGGCGTGCTCTGCCATACGGCGTGCCGGGGTAAGCCCCCCGCACTTCATCAGCTTGATGTTGACCCCGTGGAAGAAGCCGTAGCAGCGGGCTATATCCGCTTCACTGTGGCAGCTTTCATCGGCGATGACCGGGAGTACAGATTCGGCATACACCCGCTTCATGCCCTCCCAGTCATCCGCTTTGAGCGGCTGTTCGATAAATTCCACTCCCAGTTCCTTCAGGCGGGGCGCGTAGGCAATGGTTTGCTCAGCCGTCCAGGCCGTATTGGCATCAATGCGGAACACGGCATCTGTTTTGGCCCGGAGGGCCGCTATGATTTCAAGGTCATGGCCAGTGCCCAGTTTGATTTTGTAAAGCGGCCAGGGCTGTTCAGCCATTTTAGCCGCCATTTCCTCTACACTCGCTATGCCGATGGTATAGTTGGAACGGGGTGTAGTGGTTCGCTCCAGTCCCCAGAGTTCATACACCGGTGCGCCGTGCACCTTGCCAAATAAATCGTGGAGGGCTTCGTCAAGGGCACAGAGCAGGAAGGGGGCATCTTCCAGGTGAGGCTGTAGTTGATCCCAGAGGATTTCGGGCGACTCAAGGGGGAGGGCTTCAACGACCGGGCGCAGGGCTTCCAGGCGTTCGGCCATTTCGCTCAGCGCAACACCGTAGTAGCGGATTTCAGTAGCTTCGCCAAAGCCCGAATGCGCCCCCTCGGACAGCTCAACGATTAGACTGGGGGTTGCATCGCGTGAGCCGTGGGCAATGGAAAAGGTATGCCTGAGCGGCAACTGAAAGGTATGGATGCGGAGCTTCATAAACTAATTTATTTGAATTTATTTGTTGCACTACTGGAGTTTTTTCCTTATTTTTGGGTACAATCACTAACGCGATGCCCCGAAAGATCAGAAAAGATATCCTTTGGAAGGGAATTCTCGAAGACTGTTTTGAGGATTTCTTTGCCTTCTTTTACCCGGATGCAGTTGACGACTTCGACTTTTCCCGGGGTGTGGCTTTTTTAGATAAGGAGCTGGAGGCCCTGTTTCCGGAAGCCCGGGAGAAAGACCGTATAGCGGATAAGCTGGCTAAAATCTCCACTGCTGATGGGCAGGAGGAGTGGGTACTCATACATATTGAAGTGCAGGGCTATAAGGATGAGGACTTTGCTAAGCGGATGTTCACTTACTTTTACCGGATCTACGACCGGTATCAGGTGCCGGTGCACGCGATTGCCATACTTACGGATGAACAAAAATCTTATCATCCCAAAACATTTGAGTATCATTTTTTGAAGACACGCTTGCAATATGAATTTGATACCTTTAAATTAAGGAACTGTACGGCAGCAGATTTTCAGCAAGCACAGGACAATCCTTTTTCAATTGCCCTGGAACTGGCTTGGGAGAGTTTCCAAAAACGCCCGGACCAGGAACTATTGGAATTGAAACTAATGTTAATAAAAAGGTTGCTAAAGGCAGGGCACAACCGACAGAAAGTTGCCCGCGTAATGGACTTCATCAAGTTTTACCTAAGCTTTGAGCATATGGAAACAGAACTGCAATTGGATCACCTCATCGATTTAGTCGAAGGCCGAAAAGAGCCATTCGGCATCCGCGAGCGCGTACTGACTGAACTCGCCCGGCAGTATAAGGAAGAGGGGCTACAGGAAGGTCGTGAAGAAGGGCGTGAAGAAGGGCGTGAAGAAGGGCGTGAAGAAGGGCGTGAAGAAGGGCGTGAAGAAGGGCGTGAAGAAGGGCGTGAAGAAGGGCGTGAAGAAGGGCGTGAAGAAGGGCGTGTGGAGGAACGTGAAGAGCTTCAAAAAACCTTCGTCCAAAAACTACACGTAAAGGGTTACACCGTAGAGGAAATAGCTGATTTTCTGGAGATCACCCCAGAGAAAGTTGAAACCATACTACGCAGCCTCGACCAAAGTGAAGGCTAGCCCCGGTCACAAATTATTGCCCGTATAAGAATCCCTGTAGTTTTACTTTCGGATGTTCCGGAATTAACCGACTTTTGCTTCCGCAAATGAACTAAAGCTTGTTGCCACAAGTATACAAAGCAAGCTACCTAACCAAACCAAAACCATGGAAGCAATCAGTGTATTTGATATGCTTAAAATCGGGGTAGGCCCATCCAGTTCGCACACTTTGGGCCCCTGGCGCGCAGCAGAGCGCTTCTGCAAGTCTCTGCATCAGCAAAATCTAATTCCCGGCACTGCAAAAGTAGAATGCCACCTTTACGGCTCCCTGGCACTTACTGGCCGGGGTCACGGTACGGATGTTGCGGTCATGTTGGGCCTCAGTGGAAAAGACCCCGTCACAATCCCAATCCCCGAAGTCAAATCAGAACCCAATCGCGTTCACGCCGAACACCTGCTTTACCTGGGTGGGCAACACCTGATTGCCTTCAATCCCGACCAGCATATCATCTTTCATTATTCAGAACGCCTGCCGGAACACGCCAACGGCATGACCCTCATCGCCTTCTCAGAGCAGGCAGAGATTGTCCTTCAGGAAACCTACTACTCTGTTGGAGGCGGCTTTGTAGTCAGAGCAGGCGAAACGATAGAAACCGGTACAGTCCAACTGCCCCACCCTATCAATTCCGCACGGGAACTGAGCCAATACTGCAGGCAGCATGAGGTTGGCATATGGCAGGTTGTCCTTGAGAACGAAAAAACATGGCGGGACGAGACACAGATTAAGGCAGAATTGCTGAAAATCTGGGGTGTCATGCGCAACTGCGTTTACCGCGGCTGCCACGAAGAAGGTATGCTGCCCGGCGGGCTGGAAGTAACCCGGCGCGCGCCTGCTCTTTTTCAGAAACTGGTCCTGCCCTGCGAGTACAACAATGCTGACGAGTGGCTGCAATGCCTGATACAGTGCGATTTTAAATTTTCTAAAATACTGAAATGGATAGGCTGCTTCGCCATGGCCGTCAATGAAGAAAATGCCAGCTTCAGCCGTATCGTCACCGCACCCACCAATGGTGCCGCCGGGGTCATTCCGGCCGTACTCATGTACTACGTTTGCTTTTCTGAAAAAGAAAAAGTGACCGATGACGATATCGTCCGCTTTCTGCTCGTGGCCGGAGAAATTGGCAGCTTATTCAAAAAGGGAGCGACTATTTCGGCTGCTATGGGCGGCTGCCAGGCTGAAATCGGGGTATCTTCTGCGATGGCAGCGGCAGCACTGACCGAAGGGCTGGGGGGCACCGTAGCTCAGGCCCTGATGGCCGCAGAAATTGCCATGGAGCACCATCTTGGGCTTACTTGTGACCCTATTGGAGGGCTTGTGCAAATCCCGTGCATAGAACGCAACAGCATGGGCGCCATCAAGGCGATCACCGCAGCGAATATCGCACTCGAAAGCGACCCGGAAAAAGCCAAAGTCCACCTCGATGAATGCATCAAAACGATGTGGGAGACCGCTCAGGATATGAACCACAAGTACAAGGAAACGTCTCAGGGTGGACTCGCTGTGAATATTTCTATCAAAGTGCCAGAATGTTAGGCTTACTAATTGGCCAGTTGTGCAACAAACCGGCGCTCTGACTGTATAGATAAGTACCACATCAGAAAAGCGCACTTCCATGGATAAGATACCACTCCGAATACTCGGCCAGGCAAAAAGCGACTCCACCCCCGAACACTTCATCATCATCCTTGAAGATGGTAAAGAGTCCCGGCGGCTACCCATTGTTATCGGGCCTTATGAGGCACAGGCTATTGCCATCGGGCTCGAGGGTATCAGCGTGGGTCGGCCAATGACACATGATCTACTGAAAAACACCATCGCGGCCTTTCAGGGGGAGCTCAAAGAAGTGGTCATCGACCGCATAGAAGAGGGAGTGTTCCACGCCCGGCTGCAGTGCGAAGACGCTTCCCGCCAGCAGTTTTCCATTGATGCGCGCTCTTCAGATGCCATCGCTATGGCCGTTCGTTTCGACTGCCCCATCTATACCTACGAGCCTGTACTTTCCGAAGCGGCACTGCCGGCTGAAGATACCGAAATCATCTACGAAGGGGATGCTCCTGAGCCTGCTCCCTCTCAACCCGACCCCAACAGGCCCTTGCACGAATACTCAAAACAAGAGCTAGAGACCTTTCTGGAACGGGCACTTGAACGGGAGGATTACGAAAGCGCGGCTAAACTCCGTGATACCATTAACAACAAATCTAACAACTAAAAAACCTGTACCACGCGCTCTTCTGCCAATACGTATACCTGGTCTCCTGCCTTCGGTTTAATTACCGCTGTACCGGTGAATGCACCAAAGGCAGGGAGCAACACCTGCTGCGCACCAAACCAAAAACAGGGCAACCGCATACGCTGCCGCCCCATGCCTTCCAGAACCACCCCCGGATGTATATGCCCTGCCAGGTTGCAGTACCCCTCAGGGACCTCCTCCATAGGGTGATGCGACAGCAGAAAGGGCCCCACCGCGTATGGCTCCTCATGCACTCGCAGGCGCGCTGCCTGATAGGCTTCAGGAGTAAGGATATCATGGTTGCCAATGACCAACTCAAGGCTAATGTGGTCAAACTGACGAGCCAGGGCTACTAATTCTTCCCAATCTGAATTGTAGTCACTGTGGAAAAGATCGCCCAAAAATAAGATTCTATCTGGCTGAAAATCCCACAGCAAACTAATGAGCCGGTCCCAGTTTTCCTGACCTACGGATGCCGGTACAGCAATCCCTGCTTTCCTGAAGTGCTGTGCCTTGCCCAGGTGCAGGTCGGCGATCAGCAACGCAGCTTCCTCTTCCCAGTACACCGCACGGAAAGGGTGCAGCCAGAAATGCTGCCCCTTAATCTCGTGCAATTGGATCCCTTTGATTTGGCTCAGGTTATCGTTCATCGTAGCTTACTGAATCACAATCCGTTGCCTTACTGCAGCGCCTTTGTTGTCAGAAGGGCGCAGCTCAATTACATATACGCCTCGTGGCAATGCCGGCAAATCGATCGATTCCATAGTCCCTGCAACAACTACCTGCTCTGCTACAGATACGCCACTAATGCTTAACAACCGAAATTGCACAGGCCCGGAATAACCTTCTACCATCAGGCGGAGTGGCTGTTGCGCAGGAAGCGGATTGGGAAAGGCACGGACGCTGAAGGAAGGCTCCAAAGTCTTTGCATCTGAGATTTCACCACAAATCTGGTCCGCCAGAAACGTAGCCGTTGCCGCTTCCACTTCTGCCTCATATTGGTCAGCATTGCTCGTGAAGTAGCTAACGTGCCCGTTGCCCGGATAGGTAATCAGCCGGCTTTCCACGCCCACCGCTTCTGCCTGTTGGTCCATGCTGAAACTGCCTTCCAAATAGACCAGCACAATGGGGCCTGCGAAAACCAGACCATTGCCATACACGACCACACCATCGCCCTCGTCGTGCACGCTGAATTGGGGTGGGTCATTCGCATCAATAAAACTGGCATCTTTCAGGGCACCGGAATAATTGATCAACCCAGCTACTGAAGAACTGTACTGATAGTTATCGCTGCTGTTGCCTTCGATGCCGCCGTTGTTTGCGATGATGTTCTGAAGATAGTTCGGAATCTCGTCGGCCTCGTCCAAATGGGCAACGTGAGCAGCCGTAATAGCTCCCGCAGAGATACCGCCGGCAAAAATCAGATTGGTGTCTACCCGGAACTGATTAGATGTCGCCGCATCCTGCCTCAAGTAACGGATAGCAGCTTTCATATCTCCAATCGCCTTAACCACTACATCGTGCATTTGATTGGAATCTATAGGGATGCCGGCATCAAAAAGGCGGTAGTCGATGGTAGCTGCAACATACCCCTTTCGGGCCAATGCACGGCACAGCCCATCAAGGTCCTCCCGCTGCCCGAACACAAATGCACCTCCAAAAGCCATTACCAATGTGGGGCGCACTGATGCCGTATCTCCTTCCGGCTCGTACACGTCCATAAATAAATCCTGGGAATTGCCGCCTATGGTCGTATTGGAACCAAACTGAACGCCGGTCGTCACTGTGACTGCATCAAATACATCCTGCCGGTAGCGTTCGCCATCGCAGCTGGAGTAGTCTTGTGAAAAAAGGAACGTAGCGCCGGTTAGAACCAGCATCCAAGTGAGTAGAAGTCTTTCCTGCATGTCGTTTGTATTTAGTAGGCTAATCTTGTTTCCGAAAGGTATCATTTTTGTGCCGCTCCTCAAGACTGAATTTTGACGCCGGCACGTCTTAGACCGCGTTGGGATTTTGGTCTTCTAGTCGAAAACTAACAATTTTTTGTTTAGACAAGAGCCGAAAACCGGAGTTTAGCATTAGCTAAATGAGGATTTTCGGGGCGAAGTATAAACAAAAAAGTGTAGTTTGCAGACCGATTACTAAAGTCCCAACACGGTCTTAATCTTTCACCAATTGTAATTTCATGCGCTTGATGCGGTCTTCCAGTTTCTCGCTGCTGAGCCGCTCCCTCAGCCGGTCCACGATTATCGGGAAGGCAAAGGGGGTAAAGCGCCCCGGATGGGTCAGCACTATCTCCTGCTGGCCAATCCGGTGCAGCGCCGACCGCAACCGGGCTTCTTCCAACTGAAACGCCAGGACCTCCTCATAGGCTTGCATCAGCAGCAGGTTCCCGGGCTCGTAATCGTTGAAGACCTCAAAGAACAGCTGCGAGCTGGACTGCAGGTGCCGCTCTTTCTTTTGTTTGCCCGGATAGCCCTTGAAAACCAGCCCGGCAATACTGGCAATATCACGGAACCGGCGCTTCGCCATTTCTGCTGCATTGATACTGGCTTGTATATCTTCCCGCAGGTTTACCGTGCTAAATAATCCAGCGCTCAGTGCTTCCTCTATCGGAATCTCCGTATCCGACAGCAGCTCAAAACCATAATCATTCATCGCAATGGAAAAACTGATGGGCCTCAGGCGGGAAATCCGGTAGGCGATCAGTGCGCCCATCCCTTCGTGCACAAAACGCCCCTCGTATGGATATACCAGCAGGTGATGCCCTTCCCGGCTCGTAAAGGACTCCATCAGCAGCTCTCCTTCCTTTGGCACCCGGGAGCGCGAAGCCTGCGTCTCAATGAGTGGCGTAAGGCTTTGCAGCTCGATATCAGTGAGCTCTGCCCGGCTCAATTGCGCCATCTTAAAGCGCAAGGAGGCTGACAACTGAGAAGACAGGGGCAGTTTCCCGCCCAGCCAGGCCGGAATTTTGCCTTTTTTCTTGCGGCTCTTTTTGACCTGCACCATCATATCCTTAATGCGCACCAACTCCAAACTGCGCCCGGCAAACCAGAAGTTATCCCCCGGCTTGAGCTGCGTGACAAACCATTCTTCAATCGTGCCAATAAATTTGCCGCTCACGTACTTTACCTTCATGGAAGCGTCGCTGGTGATGGTGCCTATTTGCAAACGATGCCGCATGGCGACCCGGCGGCTTTCCACCTTGTACAGCCCGTCCTGAACGTCTACCTTGTTGTACTCATCGTAGGCTTGCAGCGCCTGCCCGCCCGAACGGATGTAGTCCAGGCACCAGGCCCACTCCTCATCCGTGATGCTGGCGTAGGCAAAAGTGCCCCTGACTTCCGGTAAAATCTCCGCTGGGCGAAACCCTTCAGAAACCGCAAGCGTCACCAGGTATTGCACCAGCACATCAAAGGAGCGGATGTAAGGCAAACGGCTTTCCAGCTCTCCGTTTGCAATAGCCCGGCGCAATGCAGCTGCTTCGATGAGTTCGAGTGCATGCGTGGGCACAAAGTGAATTTTACTAACCGCCCCCGGCTGATGCCCACTGCGTCCGGCGCGCTGCATAAAACGTGCCACGCCTTTAGGGCTTCCAATTTGTATGATGGTCTCCACCGGGCGAAAGTCTACGCCCAGGTCAAGGCTGGACGTGCAGACCACGGCTTTCAACCGGGCTTCGTGCAGCGCTTCCTCTACCCAGTCCCGCAATTCCCGGCTAATGGAACCGTGGTGCATAGCGATGGCACCAGCCAGCTCGGGCGCTACATCGAGCAGCTTTTGATACCAAATCTCGCACTGCGCACGGGTATTCGTAAAGATGAGGGTGCTTTGGCTGTCATTGATGATGGGAATGATCTTTTCCACCAGCTTGATGCCCAGATGCCCCGCCCAGGGGAAGCGGTCCACCTCGTCCGGCAGCACAGATTCAATTTCGATGACCTTGGGAATATCCGCCCGGATCACCCGGCATTTTTCGGGAGGCGTATCGCCCATCAGCGCGGCTACCGCTTCTTCCATATTGCCAATTGTAGCGGAAATCCCCCATACTTTCAGGCCAGGCAGGAAACCCTTGAAGCGGGACAAAGCCAGTTCCATCTGCACGCCACGCTTGGAGCCAATAAGCTCATGCCATTCGTCGACCACCACTGCCTGCAGGCTGCCGAAAAACCTGGGGTACCCCTTACTCGCCAGCAGCAGGTGCAGGCTCTCCGGTGTGGTGATGAGCACCTGAGGGGGCTTGCGCTTTTGTTTTTGCCGGGCACTTGAGCTTGTATCTCCGCTCCGAACGGCAATGTCCCAATCCAGTCCCAGGTCCTGAGCCGCCCGGTTGATGGCCGATTGTATTTCCTTAGTCAGTGCGCGGATAGGCGTAATCCAGATGGCTTGCAAACCCTTCTCACCATGCTGTGGATGCTCAGTCTGCGCCCGCAGGCATTCCAACAGGATGGGAATAGCCATGGAATAAGTCTTGCCGCTACCGGTAGGCGCATTGACTACCCCGCTGTAGCCCTCCAGATAGGCACGCCAGGCTTCCAGCTGAAAGGGAAAAGCTTTCCAGCCTTGCTTTTCAAACCAGTCCTGTCCGGTCTTGATCCAAGGGTCATTGGGCATATCAACGGCGTTGCCAAAAGCTAACAGCACTCAGGCAGGATGGTTCTCGCTTTATCCCACCAGCCCTATGATGAGGTAAAACAGGGCGGCAATCCCCCCCGCAGTCAGGGCATACGGCAGTTGGGTACGCACATGGTCAATATGGTCGGTGGCAGAGGCCATGCTCGAAAGTATGGTTGTGTCGGAAATCGGTGAGCAGTGGTCCCCAAATACACCGCCGCCCAAGGCCGCAGCTATAGTCATGTACACATCTGCACCCATCCCTTTGGCCATAGGCACCGCAATAGAAATCATAATGGCAAAAGTACCCCAGGAGGTCCCCGTGGAGAAGGCAATGAAACAGCTGACCAGAAAAACAATAAAAGGCACCAAATTTGGTGAGAGCCAGGCTTTGGCCACATCTGCTACGTACTGCCCTGTCCCCAACTCTTTACAAACGGCACCAATCGCGAAGGCGAACATCATAAGCAGCGCCAGCGGCATCATGCCGGAAATGCCCTTTAAGGTAAGGTCGATCATCTCCTTCCACTTCATAATGCCCTGTGCCCGGTAGAGCAGCATCGCGAAAAGGGTGGAGACAATCACAGCGATGAGCACGGAAGTAGAGCCAGAGCCCTGACCGATCGCGTAGGTTACTTTTTTGAAGAAGGTGGCTTCGGGCATCCGCTCCATCGCGCCTGCCCAGCCAGTCACGGAAAGCATGACGGGCATCATGAGCACCATGACCAGAATAGGCAGCACCATATTGTAGGCTTTGGGCTTCACCCCCGGTACGGTCTCCACATCCGTGAGCTCATCGGAAATCATGGGCTGAGCGCCATCGTTAAGCAGTTTGCCCTCTTCCCGCGCCCGGCGTTCCGCTGCCCGCATCGGGCCATAGTCTTTGCCCGAAATCACAATAATGAGGACCAGAATAAGCGCCAGGAAGGGATAGAAATTATACCCCACCGCCCGGATCATCGTGGCGAAAGGATCGGTAAAGCCTTCTGCCACCAGCAGCGACATAATAAATGCGCCCCAGCCATTGAAAGGGATGATAATGCTTGAAGGCGCTGAACTGCTATCCGCCACATAGGCGAGTTTTTCCCGGGAAATGCCCAGCTTGTCAAATACCGGCCGGTACAAAGCCCCCACGGTCAGCACAGAAATGCTGGACTCCACAAAAATGAGCAAGCCGGTCAGCCAGGCCAGCAGCTGCACGATAATACGGTTGCTCCCACTCTGCTTTTGTTCGTAGTGGTGCAGCAGGCGGTTAACATGCTTGATAAAGCCTTCCACGCCGCCCGAACGCTGAATGAAAATAATCAGCGCGCCGACCAGCGCACAAAACATGATGGTACGGGTATTGCCAGGCTCCTGAAAGACATTGACCAACGCCTCCACCGTATCAAAGCTGCCCTGTATGGGGTTGAAATCATCGATGATCATCCATCCCAACCAGATTCCGAAGAGAAGGGAAACGTAAACCTGCCGCGTAGCAATGGCTAAAACAATTGCAATCACCGGGGGCAGCAGGGAAAGAAATCCGTAGTCGCTGGTCATTTTTAGGTGAAATATACGCCCGTTGCCTGGCTTTAACAAATCAGAAGTTGTCCCGGATATACTCCAGTACCTGCTGCATTTCCTTTTTGACGGGGGCAGTGCCCTGCACGTAGTTGTTGTGCATAAAGCTGAAAATAAGCTCTCGCCCGGAAGCGGTCAGCAGGTAACCACTTAAGCAGTGCTTGTTGCTTAGGGTGCCGGTTTTGGCAAATACGTAAGGCTCGCCCTGGCCATTGCCATAAAGGCTTTCGATGGTTCCGGAGACTCCTCCGGCGGGGAATACGCTGTGCCGCCAGGCTGCGGGTTTCTCCTGCCGGATAAGGTCCAGCACGCCGACCAGGGTGCGGGGCGTGAAGAGGTTGTAACGGGACAGCCCCGAGCCGTCGCGCCAAAGCAGGCGATCCGGCAGCCCGGCGTAAAGGCTGTCCTGAGCATAGCGTATGGCTTCAGCGGTGCTTTGACTGCCGGATATTTTTTCAGAGCAGGCGAGCAGGAGTTGTTCGGCAATGAAGTTGTCACTTTCCTGCATGAGTTTGCGGTAAAGCGTATCCGGTACGGCCCGGTAATGCGTCTTTACGCGCAAGGGCGGCAGGTGCGTCAGGTCGAGGCAGCCGACTGTCTTGCCGAGGGTATCACTTAGCAATTGTGCAATCAGGGCAGGCGTGACATTGAAGGGGCGCGTGCGGCCAAATGGCGGGCCGGACAATGCCGGGTCGTTGTATTCAAAGTCGTTGCTATATTCTCTGCGCAGTATCTGGGGGTAAGTACCGTCCATCCGTGGATTGTAGACCAGCCTTTGCTCAAAGTAGGGGGGATAAGCAGAGATGCCTTCACCGGTTTTGGCGCGGCTGAAGTAGACCTGATTGCCGTAAAGCGGGAAAGAAGATTTCTCAGGCTGATAGCTGTACCCGTAGTCGTCCCAGGCCCAGCCGGGGCCAAACCGCTCATCCTTATAATTGTGTGCGCTGAAGAACAACTGGCAGGTCGTGTCTTTCAGCAGGGCAAACCCAAGGCCATCCCCCGGTAATGCCGGATGCAGAAACATCGGGTCGCCCGTACCCCAGATCACCATAGAGTCTCCGGTGACGGCATAGCGGAAAGCCGGAATAGAATCGCCCAGCACTTTGAGTGCGGTGTAGAGGGTAAGAATTTTGGTATTGGAAGCCGGCGTGAAGTACTTCCCGGCATCCTTTTCCATCAGAAAGCGCCCCTGCTCGGGGTCGTAAAGGGCAAAACCGGTAAAGATTTCACTAAATACCTCCGACTCGTACAGCATTCGGTAAAGGATGTCCAGGCTTTTGTCTTCCTGCGCTGGCTGAGCCATTAGGGCAGCGGACATCAAAAGGAAAAATATGGGTAAGCATCGCTTCATGGGAATTGGAGTTCAGATGTGTACTTTTGTTGCAGCACATTAATATGACAAAATATAAACTTAAATGCAACGGGTACTTCTACTTGCTTTTCTTTTTTCAGCCCTCCCCCTGCTCCTGACCGGGCAGCCTTCTGAGGACCTTAAAGCCAGCCTTTCCTTCAAAAGGGCAGAGCAGGCCACCACAGTTTTAATCAATAAGGATGAACTGCTGCCTCTGAAACGGTTGGATACACTGCGTATCGCCCACATCAGCTTCGGGCAGTTGCAAACCGGTCCTTTCCTTGAGACCCTGAACAAATATGCGCCGGTAATGCACCTCAATACGCCTTTTGACATTACCGCGGAGTGGGTGGCTGAGCAGCGCGAAAAGTTCGACCTTTTTATTTTGGAGCTGGAAGACATCCCCGTTGCCGGGCAGGTGCCAGCGGTATACAACTACCAGGATTTTATAAAGCCCCTCATTGAGCAATTGCCAACACTGGTGTTTATCAACGGCGATGGCAGCATACTGCAGGTCATGCCTTTCCTGCGCAAAGCCGGGGGGATGCTCATCACGCCCTCTCACGAAGCGATGGGGACCGTGGTGGCGGCCCAGATTATTTTTGGTGCCGTGGGCGCTCAGGGCAAACTGCGGGGCGGCCTTCGGGGCACTGACTTGCGTACCGGCGACGGCTACACTTACCCAGGTGGAGAACACCTCCGCTATACCCCTTTCGACTATGCAGAGCTGGATCAGAGCTTGCTGGAGGACAGTATTGCGGCGATCGTGGAGGAAGGGATTGCCAAAGGTGCTTTCCCGGGTGCTCAGGTCCTCGTGGCGCGGCATGGCAATGTGGTGTACCACAAGGCATTTGGGCACCATACCTTTGAAAACACACAGGCGGTGTCCACAGATGACCTCTACGACCTGGCTTCCGTTACCAAAATATCTTCTGCCCTGCCCGCGCTGATGAAGCTGCACGGAGAAGGCAAATTCAAGCTCAATGCACCGCTCGAAAAATACATGCCTGAATTTAAAGGCTCTGACAAGGGCAGCCTGACTTTCCGGTCCATGCTCGCCCACAATGCCCGCCTGCGCCCGTGGATCCCCTACTGGAAAGGCACGCTCCGGGGGCATAGCCGCTATCCCTGGCAGAAAAGATGGGACAATGAGCGCATCAATGACGGCCGTTTCCGCTGGTTTACCTTCAAGGCAGACTCCTCGAAGCGATTCCCTATCTACGTGACCGACAACCTGTGGCTGCACCGGAAGTACAAAGAGCGCATTTACAAAGCCATTAAAAAGTCGCCCCTGAATGAGGAGCCGGGTTATGTGTATTCCGGGCTGCTGTTTTACCTGTTGCCCGAGATTGTGGCAGACCTGACCACCACCGCCTATACCGAGTACCTTGATCAGAATTTCTACCACCGATTGGGCGCGTTTTCTCTGGGCTACCGTCCTTTGGAGGAGTACCCCAGAGAACAGATTGTCCCTACGGAGCAGGACACCTTCTTCCGCATGCAGCAACTGCACGGCTATGTGCATGACGAAGGCGCAGCCATGATGGGCGGCATCTCCGCCAATGCCGGGCTGTTTGCCAATGCCAGGGACCTGGCTAAGCTGATGCATCTCTACATGAATAACGGCCGGGCTGCGGGCGAACAACTGATCGACTCCGCCTCGGTAGCGGAATTTACCCGTTGCCAGTACTGCGAGGAGGGCAACCGCCGGGGGCTGGGTTTTGATAAACCTATGATGGAGCACGACTCGGCCCGGAGTTACGTGGCAGCATCCGCGAGCCCTTTAAGCTTTGGGCACAGTGGCTACACCGGCACTTTTACCTGGGCTGATCCGGAGAGCGGGCTTCTGCTGGTCTTCCTGTCCAACCGGGTCTACCCTACCCGGGAGAACCGGAAACTCTATGAACTGAACATCCGTCCACGCTTGCACGAGGTGCTCTATCAGGCCATACTGGAGGAGTAACACTCCTGATGCCAACACAAAAGCCCCCGCCAACCAATGCTGACGGGGGCTTTCCTTTTGCCGGGAAGTTGCAGGGCCTACAGGTCAAGCAACATGCTTACCGGGTCTTCGATGTATTCTTTGACTTTCACCAGGAAGGTCACGGAAGTACTGCCGTCGATCACCCGGTGGTCGTAGGACAGGGCCAGGTACATCATCGGGCGGATTTTCACCTCACCGTCAATCGCCATCGGGCGGTTTTTGATGCCGTGCATGCCGAGGATAGCCGACTGCGGCTCATTCAGGATAGGCGTGCTCAGCAGGGAGCCGAAAACACCGCCGTTGGTGATGGTGAAGGTACCCCCTGACATTTCCTCTAGGGTGAGTTTGCCATCACGCGCTTTGGTTGCCAGTTCTTTGATTTTGTACTCAATCTCTGCAAAGGACAGCGACTCCACGTTGTGCACCGGAGGCACCACCAGTCCATTTGGAGTAGAGACTGCGATGGACACATCAGCGTAGTCGTGGTAAACCAGGTTGTCGCCATCTAGTTTGGCGTTCACATCCGGCATTTCCATGAGCGCCTTGGCACAGGCTTTCGCAAAAAGCGACATAAAGCCAAGCTTGATGCCGTACTTTTCTACAAAACGGTCCTGGTAAGTCTTGCGCAGCTTCATCACCTCGGTCAGGTCCACCTCATTGAAGGTGGTGAGCATGGCGGTTTCATTCTTCGCACTCACGAGGCGTTTGGCAATCGTGCGGCGCATACGGCTCATCTTCTTCGAGGAAGTCTCCCGGCTGAAGTTTTCGCTGGAAGAGAAGACGACCTGCTTAGATGGTGCTTCTTTTGCCGGTGCTTCTTGTGCCGGTGCCGGGCTCGGTGCCGGTGCCTGCTTTTTAGACTCCACCGCTTTTTGGGCATCCTCTTTGGTAATACGGCCGTCCTTGCCCGTACCTTTGACCGCCTGGGGGTCGATATTGTTTTCCTTCAAAATTTTGGCAGCAGCCGGAGACGGATGACCGGCGGCGTAGCTGTCTTCACTTTCGGAGGCTTCTGCTGCGGCGGGTTGTGCCGGCTCTTCTTTTTGGGGAGCCGGTTCTTCCTTAGCAGGTGCATCGTCCTTCGGCTTCGCTCCACCACCATTTTCTTTGCTGACACTTGTGTCGATCCTGGCCACGAGCGCACCGATTTCCAGGTCATCGTCTTCCGCTGCTACATGGATCAGCTTGCCGGAAGCCTCTGCCGGAAATTCAAGAGTGGCTTTATCCGATTCAAATTCACAAATGGGTTGGTCGAGTTCGACATAGTCGCCGTCCGCAATAAGCCACTGGGAAAGGGTCACTTCTGTGACGGATTCTCCGATGGTTGGGACTTTCATTTCTACTACGCTCATAAGGGCCGTGGGTATATTGGGTTATGAAAGAGTTTTGCCTTCGTGCTGCCGAAAAGCACCACAATAATCAGGTAAATACAGCACTTAAACAAGCTCAACGCGCCTTTTCTGGCCTTGACTTATATAGTTTGCTATATATTTTGGAAAAACACCCCGAAGTGGCAGGAGGTTCTTGGGCCCGCCTGCTAATTCCGGGGTTTTAGATTGAACCGGTAGAATTTGGGCGTGCCGCCTTTCCCTTCGTTAGACAGGTAGAGCCCGCCGCTGGGGTCGAAGCAGAGGCCTTCCGGTTGGGGGTGCATCTTTTTGCTAAGCTTTTCGATGTGTAAAATCCGCCCGGAGCGATCAAGTACCAGCAGCATCTTGCCAACCGAGGAAGTAATGTACAGATGCCCGGTCAACGGGTGAATCGCAATAGCCGAGGGGCTAAACCCAAAAGCTTCATCGGGGTCGAAAAACTCCATCAGCTTTTCCAGTTTCCGGATAGCCGGGGCTTGGTCTAAATAATGCCGTACAGAGTCTGCATCTACAAAATAGACTGGTTGTTCCTGCAGTACTTTCTCCCCAAGATCAAAAGCATAAATCCCCTTTTTATGCGGGTATTCCACTTCATGCCCGGCCCGTGCCTTACAGGCCAGCAACAGGCGGTTGTTGGCTTTATCGTAAGCCAGGCCTTCGACGTCGTTGTCGTCATTGAGGAAAAAATTGTACTTCCCGACGGTTTGGTCGGCCTTTGCAGGATTACGAACTTCATAGATCGTACCAGTGCTTTTGACTACATAGATGGTATTGCCCACCCATTCCACGCCTTCGTAGTCGCCGTCTTTCCAAAACTTTACTTCCCGGGTGACCTCCCCGTTGTACGGATTGATAAAAAAGAGAATGCCGTCTTCGTCCTGTACGGCTACAAGCTCCTCCCCGTCTTCTGAAATCCCGAGTCCGGAAATTTCCTCCAGTTCATGTGGGAGATTAAAAGTCCTGTCGGGGTCGCCGAGGCGGTAGTCAAAGGAAAAGTCCGGGGCGAGCGTTAGCCCCGTTGCCTGATCGGCAGCCTTGTCATTAGCGGGTTGGCAACCTAAAAGCGTCACGACAAGTCCACAAAGTATAGGCAGCATAGAGTTGTTTTTTTGAGTCATGTGGTTTAATCTACCTTGCAAAACAGCCAGCTACAAAGGACACCGCAGGGCTGCCCTTTTTCTGATGGTTTTGAAAACGCAAAAAGCTTTGTGATTTTACGCCTGATAATGCAGCTTTTTCTTCAGAAAGCCAAATATCTCTAAAATCTGTATTTAATCAACCCCAAATTACGCGCTCATGTTTTTCAGGTATTTCGTTTGCCTTGCACTTCTGGCCTGCACGTCTGAACTATTGGTGCAGCATGGCCTTTATGACCTCAGCAATTACAAAGCCCGATTTGAAAGGCGCCCCGGGCTTCAGATTAGCGGGCGGGCCAGCATCAATGGAGCCTATGATAAAACAAACCGCCCGCTCCACGGACTAATACCTTGGAACGGGCGGTTGCACTTACTGTTTTTATAAAGGTGACCTCTGTGTATCTGCCTTTGCTACTTCGCGTTCGCCTCGATGAAGGCGCGCACCGTGCGCCGGAACCTTTTCCGCCTCAATGCCAGGTCCAAATACCTGCACCAAGCTTACACGTCTACGTTCGCGTACTTCGCATTAGCTTCGATGAAGGCGCGCACCGTGCGCCGGAATCTCAAAGACCCTAACGCCAAGCTAACAGCCATCCACTTAACTTACACGTCTACGTTCGCGTACTTCGCATTAGCTTCGATGAAGGCGCGGCGCGGCGGCACCTCATCCCCCATCAGCATAGAGAAGATATCATTGGCAACCTGCGCATCGTCAATAGAGACCTGCTGCAGGATGCGGGTGTCCGGGTCCATCGTTGTTTCCCAAAGCTGCTCTGCATTCATCTCACCAAGCCCCTTGTAGCGCTGTACTTTTACGCCACTGTCGTTTTCTCCTTTGCCGTAGGTCGCTACGGCTTCCCTGCGCTCATCCTCTGTCCAGCAATAGCGGAACTGCTTGCCTTTCTTCACGAGGTAAAGCGGTGGTGTGGCGATGTAGATATTGCCATTTTCCACCAGAGGCCGCATGTATCGGAAGAAAAAAGTCAGGATCAAGGTTACAATATGACTGCCATCCACGTCGGCATCACACATGATGATGATCTTGTGGTAGCGCAGCTTTTCCATGTTCAGTTTACGCTCCCCATCTTCGGCCTCCTCAATGGAGACACCAAGGGCCGTAAACATATTCTTGATTTCCTCGTTCTCGTAGATCTTGTGCTCCAGGGCTTTTTCCACATTCAGGATTTTACCCCTTAGCGGAAGAATAGCCTGGAAGCGGCGGTCACGCCCCTGCTTGGCCGTTCCACCTGCCGAGTCACCCTCCACCAGGAACAGCTCTGACTCATCCGGGCTACGGGAAGCACAGTCCGCCAGTTTGCCCGGCAGGCCGCTACCTGTCAGCACGTTCTTGCGCTGCACCATTTCGCGGGCTTTGCGGGCCGCATGTCGGGCAGTGGCTGCCAAAATGACCTTATCGACAATCTTTCTGGCCGCCTGTGGGTGCTCTTCCAAATAATGCCCCAGCACTTCGCCCACACAGCGGGAAACAATACCGGTTACCTCAGAGTTGCCCAGTTCGCCCTTGGTCTGCCCTTTGAACTGTGGCTCCGGTACTTTCACCGAAACAACAGCGGTCAGCCCTTCCCGGAAGTCCTCTCCGGAAATGGCAAACTTTAGCTTTTTAAACATCCCGTTATCCTCACCGTACTGCTTGAACAAACGGTTGACGGCGCGGCGGAAACCATTAACGTGGGTACCGCCCTCCCGGGTGTTGATATTGTTGACGTAGGAATAGATCGTCTCCGTGAAAGACGTGTTGTAGTGCAGTGCGACTTCCACCTCTACATTCTCCTCCTTGCCAATTACATGGATAGGCGCATCGATGAGCGCAGTACGGGATTTATCCAGGTTCTTGACAAATTCTTTCAGGCCGCCTTCCGAGTAGAAGTTTTCCGTAGGGTGTGCGCCTTTCTCATTGGTCACGCGCTCATCCGTAAGGGTAAGGGTGAGCCCGCTGTTGAGGTAAGACAGCTCCCGCATCCGGTTCGCCAGTGTATCGTAGTTGTACTCCAGCATGCTGAAAATCTCCGGGTCCGGCTTGAAGGTGATAAAGGTACCGGTACGATCGGTGGTGCCAATTTCGCTGACATCCCCCTGTGGCTTGCCTTTTTGGTACTTCTGCTCGTACACTTTGCCATCGCGGTGCACTTCGGCGCGGAGGTCCATAGACAGGGCATTCACACAAGACACCCCCACCCCGTGCAGGCCACCGGATACTTTGTAGGTGTCTTTATCGAACTTACCACCAGCGTGCAGGACCGTCATGACCACCTCCAGGGCTGATTTCTTCAGCTTGGTGTGCATGTCTACCGGAATCCCCCGGCCATCGTCCTTGACAGTGATGGAATTGTCTTTGTGTATAATCGTTTCAATGCGATTGCAGTAGCCAGCCAGGTGCTCATCGATGGAGTTGTCAATAACCTCCCAGACCAGGTGGTGAAGCCCTTTGGTGTCGGTACTTCCGATGTACATACCCGGGCGTTTGCGCACCGCCTCCAATCCTTCCAGTGCCGTGATATTCGAGGCACCGTACTCCCCGTTTCGGGGCTTTTTTTGTTCACTCATATTTTCTGTGCTCATCCTGCAAAAATACGCAAATTTTGCCGTTTTTTCTAATGCAGAAATGCCTTACACTGCCTTTTTAAGCCCACTTAACGCTTTCTTATGAGAATGGCCCTGCGTGCGCCCGAGAACGCGTTGCTGTGGAGCCCTTAGAAACTCCATTTCAAGCGCAAGAACACGGCCTGAAGCGGGCTCCTGTACCCTTCCGCCTCCTGATCAAACGCCAGTTGCCCGATCAGGTCGAGGTCCCAATTGGCCCGGATGGAGTAGGTCAGGGTGGGATTGATGAAAAGGGCATGGGCTTCCACCGGGCTGTAAATCACCGCAGCACCGGCATTAAACAGGGGCGTGACCGGGTAGGTGGCTTGCGCAAAAAGGGCATGCCGGTAGGGGTACAAATTGCGGGCAGAAAGCTCAAAGGCGAAGAGCCCGGTGATGCTGTTCCGGAGCCCGCCTTCACTATTGTACAGGTAGCCCAGGCTCGCATACAGTGAATTGGAAAAGGAGTAATCCAGCCCCAGCGTGGCGGCAAAAGCCGGATCGTCATCCGAGTCCTCCACCGGCAAAAAGCAGGTGAATTCCCCTTTCAGCCCGGCATCGCCCAGGTTGCCGGCCCAGCCGCCGCCCAGCGCCCAATCGCCCCGGGTGTAGCCCGCCAGTACCTGAAAATCGTAAGACCATCTATTGAACCGCCAAAGCCCGGCCATGGTCGCCTCCTCAAGGTCGTCAAACATGCCAACGGCCAACTCCACACTCGATGCGAAGCCCGTGTAGTACTTCACCCGCAGGGCATCACTGCCGGGCCGTTCCTCATAGTCGAAGTCGGTAAAGGCAAAGGCATTGAAAATATCGTTGGGGTTCCAGACCGTGCTGATGCCCCAGTTGATGCGCTGCCGCCCCAGGCGTACTTCCAGCTTGTCGTTGACATACTCCAGGTACAGGCGGTCGAGCATGGTATGCATCACCCAGGCACGTTCGTTGAGGATGACATGGGACAAGTCGAAGTAGTCGTTGTTGACATCATCTACCTGATCGCCGTAGCCCGGGCTCGCCTGCACAAAACTGCCGTAGAAAACCCGGGTGCGAAGGTCGGCCCGGACCGTCCAGTTGTCATCCGGATACCAACGGAAGTTGAGGCGGTTGTGGATGAGGTTGTCCTGAAAGAAGGTATCCACCAGCTTGCCCTGCGACAAATCCGGATAGGCATCATTGAAAAACAGCAGGGTCTGCATATTTTTCAGGTAGCCGTTGACGGTCCAGTTGCGGGGCTCGTCTTGTGCCTGCAGTTGGGCCAGGCTCATGCCCAGCACCAGCAGTAGCAGTATGCGTTTCATGATTGTGCCAGTTTTGATTTAACGGCGCAGGTCTTCATCTACCCTGCCGTCCACAAGGGTGACCACCCGCCGCGCCCGGTCAATCACCCGCTGATCGTGGGTAGAAAAGACGAAGGTGACGCCCTCTTCCTGATTCAGGCGCGCCATGATGTCCAGCAGGTTGGCTGTTGACTCAGAATCGAGGTTGGCCGTGGGCTCATCAGCGAGGATAAAGGTGGGCTTGGGCGCTAATGCCCGGGCCACAGCCACCCGCTGCTGCTGCCCTCCGGATAGCTCTGCCGGCCGTTTGTGCACTTTGTCTTCCAGCCCCACTGCCTTCAGGAGCTCATCGGCGCGTGCGTGGCGCTCGGTTTTGGATCGGTTTTGCAGCAGCATCACAAACTCCACATTCTCCCGGGCCGTCAGCACAGGTATAAGGTTGTAGGCTTGGAAAACGAAACCAATGTGCTGCTTACGGAAGTCGATCAGGACATTGTCCGACATTTGGGAGATATCCTCGCCCCCGACTTCCACGTACCCGGCGGTGGGGCGGTCCAGCCCGCCGATGATGTTCAGCAGGGTGGTTTTGCCGGAGCCTGAAGGCCCGACAATGGCCGTGAATTCGCCGGCTTCGATTTCAAGGTCGACGCCTTTGAGGGCTTTGACCGGTATTTTATCAGGGTTGTAGACTTTTTCAACGCCTTTGGTGGTGATGACAGCCATGTTTTTATTGTTTTTTTCTGGTTATACGCAATACGAAGTGGTCACCTACTGGCGCTGACGGCCAGCACGGGGAACGATAAATGTCGGGCTTACAGTCCAGACATTTATCGTCTGGGATTTTGGATTTGCGACATCGTAGCAAGCCACTTCTCAGCGTAAATGCTGACCTGTCTGCCGAAGTGCCAACACGAAGGCAGGCATTCAGTAGGTTTGCTGCTCCGATCTTTATCGGAGACCACTTAATCGTCAGTATGTTAAAAGCTATGCAAGGCATCCACAGGCTTGAGGCGGATCGCCTTCAGCGCCGGATAGATGGCTGCCAGTATAGCTGTAAGGAAAACCCCAATTGCCATTTGGGAGTATACGCCGGGCTCTACGTCGAAGTAGATGATTTGCGACAAGCCGTAGCTCGCCATGCCTTCGCTGTAGGCTGACATGTCAATGCCGTTTTCCCGTACATAATTGATGGTCAGATACCCCAGCAGGAGCCCGATCGGCGTAGCTACCACGCCTAATAATATGGTCTCAAGCACGATCATGGAGAAGACCCGCAGCTTGTTCATGCCAATGGCCATCAGCATGCCGAGCTCCTTAATGCGCTCCAGTACCGCCATCAGCATGGTGTTGATGATGCCGAAGACCAGTGCCAGCAAAATGACCACCAGGTAAATCATAGACACGTTCTGAATTTGCGATTCGTACAGCTCCAGGTCGGGGGAAACTTCCCGGTAGGTTTTGACCTCCTGCCCGGGCAGGGCCGTTTCCAATAGTGCCGCAACGGTATCCACCTGATTGACATCATGCAGCAGCAGGGCTGCTTCGTAGACCAGGTCAGACTGCACCATAGTGCTATCCGTTTGGGGGATGATCAGGCGGTTGAGGTCCGCGCGCTCCACAAAGACAGTGCTGCCATCGAAGGGCGTATTGCCGGTATCAAAAATACCCACTACCCGGAAGGCCGCAGCCGTAATCTCCCGGTCAAGCCCCTGAAAGGTCAGCACCATTTTGGAGCGCAGCTTGAGGTTAAGCTTCTCGGCCAGCTCCTGACCGATTAACACCGCATTACCGCGCATTTCCGGGAAGAACTCGCCCTCCACCAGTTTATCCTCTATGGCGCTTACCGCCGCTTCCTGTTGCGGCTCCACGCCTTTCACCATCACGCCCCGCGCCCCCTGACTGGAAGAGGCCATGCTGCTGACCACCGTGCGCATGCTGTAGGCCTGCAGCTGTGGCAGGGCTTCCAATTGGGTGCTCAGCTCAGATGCGGGAGGCAGTTGATTTTGCAGGTCGTACTCTTCAGTAAAGCCTGGCGCATGGATTTGCAGGTGCCCCACGCTGTTTTCAATGGCGCTGTTGACGTAGCTCTTCATCATACCGGTGGCAAATCCGGTGAGCGAAAGCGCCGCCCAGATGCCCAGTGCAATTGCGGTGATGACGACCCAGCTTCTTGTGGGGCTCCGCCAGACGTTCCGCCATGCCATTATTGGTATCATACGTTTGTTGTTTTTTGGTTAACCCCGCATGGCCTGCACCGGCTGCAGCTTGCGGATTTTGAAAATCGGGTACAGCGCCAATACGGCCGTCAGAATGAAAACGTACAGCGCCTGGGTCAGGAAAATCTGCAGGTCGAAGGTGGCTGGAAAGATGGGCTCAAAGCCAAACTTCTCCAGCGAGCTCGCCATTTCCCCACCAAAGCGGATGGGGTTGACCTTGAAATAGCAAACAATGGGCATGCTAAGCAGAATACCGGATACCGCGCCGAGCACGCCCAGCAGGATGACTTCAATCCAGACCGAAAGGGCCAGTTGCCAGCGCTGAAGGCCTATGGAAATCAATACGCCGAACTCATATTCCCGCTCCTTGCTCATCATCAGGATCGTACCGAATATGCCGAAGGCGATGATCATGTAAAGGATGAAGTAGACGATAACGTTGCCAGCGGTATCCAGCTCCCGGGCCTGCACCAGGTCGGGCAGTAGTTCTTCCCAGTCCATCACTTCGTAGGCGCTCGTGTCCAGCTGCGTGCGCAGGGCCGCTACTACTGGCTTGATGTCTTCCTGCCCGCCCAGTTTTAATGCCAGGGAAGTGGCCAGCCCGGGCGCCCCGTAGAAGTACTGAGCTGCTTGCAAAGGCAGGTAGACCATTTGCTTATTGAGGTCCGGGGAGCCGAATTTGGCAATGCCCCTGATCGGGTACTTCCCGGCGGCATTCACCCCTCGGTAGCCCTGACTGATCAGGACAAGGGTATCGCCAAGTGCCAGCCCTAGTTTTTCCGCTACTCCACTGGCTACCAGCACGGCCTCATCGCCCTCTGTAAGGTATTCGCCCTCCACCAGGCGGTTTTCCAAATCAGTCATCCGGTTTTCCACATCGGGCAGGATGCCTGCCACCAGGACTCCTGAAGTCGTTTCCCCGGCTGCCGCAAGGGCAAAGGATTCCAGGCGGGGCAGTACGGCTTCCACGCCTTCCACCGCACCAACCTGTTCCAGAGAATCGGCCAGTGGGAAGGCTTTGTCAATCGACTGTTCCTCCCAGTAGCCGTCCTGATGAACCTGTACGTAGCCGAAGTAGTAGTTGACGACGTTGTTGATCATATTGTCCCAGGCGCCCCGCTGCAGGGAATCCATAAAGGAAGCGAACAGCACCGCGAACAGGATGGATGCCGCCGTGATGAAGGTGCGCCTGCGGTTGCGCCAAATGTTGCGCCAGGCCATTTTGAATAGCATAATCAATGTTATTTAACGCGCTTCATGTTCTGTATGGAGAAAAATGAAGGCTGAATGGGTTCGTTGAAATCGAGGCTGAGGTACTCCAGGCGGGTTTTGTGCCCTTCTTCATCGGCAGGCACCACTTCCAGTACGGAAGGAATGACCCGGCCGTCCATCTCCTTCACCTGCTTGCCATATATGGTCTGCACGAGGTAGCCGTCCTCATCGTAAAACTCGCTCTTCAACTGCAGGTACTCGTCTTTGCTGACCCAGATGAGAATCTCGCCCCAAACGACCGGTGCATCCGGTTTTGGAATCATCTTGATCTTATAGCAGACCCGCCCCTCCAGCGTCTCCGTGCCCAGCAGTTCGTGCTCGTAGTCCGTGACGATGCTCGACTCCCGAACCAGGTCATCGTTGGTAAAATCAGAGCCCATCCAGGACTGCATCATCATGGAAGGGGGCATTTTAATCGTCCGGTCGATGGTCGGTTGCCAGTTCCAGATTTCCTTTTCGCGCTTGAGGAATGCAGTACCTTTGTCGCGGGCAGGGGCCGTCACCAAAATCAGGGAATACTCAGTGCCTTTTGCCCAGCTCCTGAGCGTCATTTCCCGTTCCCAGGTGGGCCGGATGATGCTCATTTTTATGGTGGCGATGTTGGACTCGCCCCGCATCTTTTCGTCGGCTTTTTGGATGATTTCCTTTGCGGTAGGATCATTGTATGCGATCAGTGTGCCGTTGATAAATGGCAGCAGGAAAAGCAGCAGCAGTATGCGTTTCATATGGTTGTGTTTTTTACTTTTATATTTTGAGGTACCGTTTAAGCACCATGTCTTTCATTTTTTCCAGCGGGTAGCCCTCCGGCATTTGCACAAACTGAAGGGCGATGCCGTCCATGACTGCACTGTAGTACATGGCTTCTTCCTGAGGGTTAGGTACGCCCAATTGGGCAAATACCGCAATGACTTTCGCCATGGCCGTGCCTTGTTTTTCCAGAAGCTGTGGCATCATCCCCTCCAGGATGTCGGGCTGAAAAGCCAGTGCGGTCAGCAACCGCCAGAATGCCGGGTCCTTTTGCAACAGCGCCAACGTGCCTTCCGTGAAAGCCCGGAGTTGTCCCTGTGGGCTGTCGTTTTGAGCCAGCGCCTGTTCCAGCAAGGCCTCCCCGACTTCCACCGCGTGCAGGATGATGAAGTGCAACAGTGCCTCCTTGCTTTCAAAGTAGTTGTACAGCAGGCCTTTTGAAACGCCTGCCGCCCGGGCAATCTGTGCAATGGAGGTGCTGTGGAACCCTTTCTCGCCAAAGAGCTGTAAAGCTGCGTTTGCGATTTTCTCCATGCTTTCGTGCCGCATGGCTTCAAACTGTTTTTTGCTGCGTGGCGACATAAATTTCAATGGCCTTTTTTCGCTAATCGGGAGGTCTTGAATAATTATTGACCAACCGTTCAGTCAAAAATATGCCTGAAAAGAAGCTCATCCAAAAATCCACGGCCAAAGCCCTTTATTATCCGACGAACAGCCCCTTCCTTTCGACTAAATAAAGTGTGAAGCAACCACGACACCCCCCCCTCTTGTCAAAGCGGTGCAAGTTTTGAGCTTATGACAGATATATGTGGCATTTTACAGCCACAGTGCTTAGCTTTGCCGTGTTTTTACTGAAAACCAAGCATGAAAGTCACAGAATACTTCGAAAAAGCCAACGGGCAAACCCTGATTTCCTTTGAGGTACTACCCCCGCTCAAGGGTGGCAGTATGCAAGCCATTTTTGATACCCTTGACCCCCTCATGGAATTCAAGCCTCCATTCATTGATGTTACGTACCACCGGGAGGAGTTCATTTACAAGATGCGTTCGAGCGGGTACTACGAGAAGACGGCCATCCGGAAGCGCCCGGGGACGGTAGGCATCTGTGCAGCGATCATGCACCGCTATGGTGTGGATGCCGTGCCTCACCTGATCTGCGGAGGCTTCACGAAAGAAGATACGGAGAACGCCCTGATCGACCTCAACTTCCTCAACATCAACAACGTCCTCGCCCTGCGCGGCGATGCCCGGAAGTTTGATGGGAAGTTCGTTGCCGAGGAACACGGCCACGCTTATGCCATTGACCTTGTGAAGCAAATCGCGGAGATGAACGAGGGCAAGTACCTTGACTCCAATATTGAGAAAGGCGCGAAGTCCGACTTCTGCATCGGCATAGCCGGCTATCCGGAGAAACACTTTGAAGCGCCCAACATGGACGCGGACATGGAGTTCACCAAAGCTAAGATCGAAGCCGGGGCTGACTACATCGTCACGCAGATGTTCTTCGACAATCAAAAATATTTTGACTACGTTGACAAATGCCGCGCCAACGGCATCAACGTCCCAATCGTGCCGGGCCTCAAACCAATGACCAAGAAGTATCAGCTCAACGCCCTGCCCCGGATTTTCCACATTGACCTGCCAGACGACCTTGTCAGGGGCATAAGGGATGCCAAAGACGCCGAAGCCCGCCGGCAGGTAGGCATTGAGTGGTGCATTCAGCAGTCCAAAGAGCTCAAAGCGGCCGGTGCCCCCTGCCTGCACTATTACACCATGGGTGACTCGAAAACCATACAGCAGATTGCAGAAGCGGTATATTAACCGCAGGGAAAGCAAAAAATCAGTAGTTTTGCGGGCTAATGTTGAAAATCCAATCCTGCATGAGTTCCCGATTCCTGCTAATTTGCGCGGCTTTATGGCTGCCCCTTCTGCTAGAAGCCCAATTACTTTCCCCTTCGGCGTTTTTGCCCCATCAGCACGGTGAGCAATTTACCCCCTACCATGTGGTGGCAGACTATATGGAGCACGTGGCTGCTCAAAGCCCAAGGGTGCAAATCCGGCAATACGGCACTTCCTACGAGGGACGTCCGCTGCTGTTGCTCACCATTTCCGACCCCGGCAATCTGGAACGCCTCGAAGAAATCCGAACAAACAACCTCCGCCACGCCCGGCAGATCGAAGGGAAAACGGACCCGGAACTCGACAAAGCCATTGTCTGGCTCAGCTTCGGCGTGCACGGCAACGAGGCCGGAGCTACCGAAAGCAGCATGAGCGTACTGTACGAGCTGGCCCGGGAAGACAACCCTCAGGCCAGTCAGTGGCTAAAGGAAACCGTGGTTTTGCTGGACCCCGCCCTCAACCCTGATGGCTACGCCCGCTATACTGATTGGTACCGGCGGGTGGCTCCCGTCATCAACACGCCCGAACGGGCCACGCTTGAGCATCAGGAGCCCTGGCCGGGCGGCAGGGTCAACCATTACCACTTTGACCTCAACCGGGACTGGGCCTGGCAAACGCAGACCGAAAGCCAGCACCGCATGGAAGCCTATCGGCAATGGATGCCGCATATCCACGTCGATTACCACGAGCAGTATCCGGACAACCCCTATTATTTCGCGCCGGCCGCAGCGCCTTACCATGAGTTTATTACCGACTGGCAGTCGGACTTCCAGTACGAAATCGGGCAGAACCACGCCCGCCACTTCGATCAGCAGGGATGGCTGTACTTCACACGGGAGGTGTTCGACCTGCTCTACCCCAGCTACGGTGATACCTACCCTACGTTCAATGGCTCTGTGGGCATGACCTATGAGCAGGCCGGGCACGGAATTTCCGGCAGGGGCATACTGATGGAAAACGGCGATACCCTGACCCTCAAAGACCGCATTGCTCATCATACCAAGACCGCCCTTTCCACCATTGAAGTCGCTTACCGGTCAAAATCGGCGATGCTGGAAAAATTCGAAGCCTACTTCGACAAAGCAATGCGCGACCCAATGGGCGAGTACCGTTCTTATGTCATCAGCAAGGACAACCCGGTGGGCAAGCTCAAGGCACTCACCCGGCTACTCGACCGCAACAACATCCAATACGGTACCGCTACTGACAGCCGGAAGCTTTCTGCTTTTGATTACCAAAAAGGCGAAAAGGCAAGCGTGGCCATCAAAGCAGGAGACCTGATCGTGAGCGCCTATCAGCCGCAGTCGGTCCTGGCACAAGTCCTGTTCGAGCCCGTCCCAAAGCTGGAAGACTCCCTGACCTACGACATCACCGCCTGGGCGCTGCCTTATGCTTACGGGCTGCAGGCTTTCGCCAGCCCCGAAAAGATCAATGCAGACCCCGGCTACACCTTCCCGGCAGTGGCCCCGGTTACTGCTGAGCAGCCCTACGCTTACGTAGCTCCATGGACTTCCGTTGCTGATGCCCGCTTCCTGGCGGCCTTGCAACGGGCAGGTATCAAAGTCCGGTCTGCCATGGCCTCCTTTGGCATTCAGGGAGAGGACTATCAGGGCGGCACCCTGGTCATTACCCGGGCCGACAACCGTAAGATGAGCGGTTTTGACCAAAAAGTACGGCAGATAGCTGAAGCACACGCACAGCAGCTGAAGACCCTGAAAACCGGGTTTTCGGACGAAGGTTTTGACCTCGGCTCAGATAACCTCAACTTTCTCGAAGCACCCAAAGTAGCCTTATTTGCCGGCAGCTCCGTGGACGCGGGCAACTACGGGGAAGTTTGGCATTTCTTTGAGCAGGTGCTGGAATACCCGCTGTTCCTGCTGGAAGCCGAGCAGTTGTCTTCCACCGATTTGGATGAGTACAACGTCATCGTGTTGGCAGAAGGGCGCTACAGCCTTGACGAGGCCGGCAATCAGGCCCTGCAGCGCTGGATGCGTCAGGGCGGCCGGCTTATAGCCCTCGGGCAAGCCAACCGAAGCCTCGCCGGGCAGTCGGGCTTCAACCTTTCCTCCAAGGAAGCTAAGCCCGAGTCAGAAGAAAAGCCTGCCCCTGAACCTTACGGAGGCAGCAGCCGCCGGGCCATTTCCAACTACATACCGGGTGCAATTTTCCCGGCAAAGGTAGACCATACGCACCCGTTGGGCTTCGGGCTGGGCAAGACTTACCACAGCCTAAAGACGTCCGGAGCGGCCTACCAACTGCTGGAGGAAGGCTGGAATGTGGGCTACCTGGACGATCCGGTAACGCCAATTGGCTTCGCTGGCAGCCATGCGATTAGCAGGCAGGGAGGTACTTTGGTGTTTGGCCTCGAAAACAAAGGGCGGGGTGCAGCCATTTACCTGATTGACAATCCTTTATTCCGGGGCTTCTGGGAAGAGGGCCAACTGCTGTTTTGCAATGCCCTGTTCCTGGCAGGCCAGTAATGGCAGAATGTCGGCATTGAGCCAAATGTGGGGTATGGATTGTCTGCAATGAGGAATTGTAGTACATTGGAGTACCCCGGCATACGATGGGAAAATCATAGAGACACAGCATGCACAACCGTCTGCTTATTTTGCTGCTCCTTACGGTCAGTTTGGAGGTTTTCGGACAAAAAGCGGCACCTGTAACGGGTGCGTCGCCCTTGTCGGGCGTGCCTGTTATTGCCCTATCTGCACTGGACAATGAAGCCCTCCTGCAGGAAGAGCTGGACAGCCGCAGCCCGAACCGGCCACCTAAATTTGCCCAACGCCGGGAAGTAGACATCCGGCCCACAGAAACCGGATTGTGGGAAAGCCTGCCCAACGGCGATATGCTCTGGCGGCTGCGCATTCAGTCGCCCAGCGCCCACTCCATCAATTTAGGCTTTACAGAATACTATATGCCCGCCGGAGGCCGGCTGCTGCTCTATGATCCGCTCCAAACCGAAATCCTCGGCCCCTTCACACCTTCCGACAATGAAGGGCATCAGCAACTCTGGACACCTGTACTGGGCGGTGATGATCTGGTACTTGAAGTTGTCGTCCCGGCCCACGAGCGCCCTAACCTCCGCCTGCGCCTGACCAGCATCAACCACGACTTCCTCGACTTTTTTGGCGTTACAACCGGTGCCTGCCACCTTGATGTACTCTGCAGCGCATCTAATGGCTGGGGCATCGTAGACCTTTACCGGGACGTGATCCAATCGGTAGCAGTCTATGGCATGGGAGGCGAAACCTTCTGCACAGGCGCACTGATCAACAATACCGCCAATGACTGCCGCCCCTACTTCCTTTCTGCTTTTCACTGCGATGTGACGCCGTCCGATGCCCCCTCGGTAGTCGTTTACTGGAATTATCAAAATTCGTACTGCCGGCAGCCGGGTACCGTGGCCAGCAGCAACCCGGGCAATGGCAGCCTCAACAACTACAACACAGGCGCTACCTACCGCGCAGGCTACCAGCCTTCTGACTTTGTGCTTTTGGAGCTTGACGACCCCATCCCTGCTTCCTCCCAGGCCTATTTTGCAGGCTGGTCGCGGGAAGCTACCCCCCCGCAGGACACCGTGGTTTGTGTGCATCACCCTGACGGAGCGGAAAAACGCATCAGCTTTGCCTTTAATGATACTTATCCCGGCATCTGGGGCAATGGCAATCAGGAAGTCCCCAACGGCAATCACCTGATCGTGCCGGACTGGAGTGTGGGCAGCACAGAAGTAGGTTCCTCCGGTGCTCCGCTGTTCAACAAGCAGGGCCGGATTGTAGGGCAACTCCATGGTGGTGGTGCGAGCTGTAGCAATAACGAATACGATGCCTTTGGCTGGATCCGGTCAAGCTGGGAAGGAGGCGGCACTTCCACTTCGCGCCTGAAGGACTGGCTGGCGCCCAATGGTGAAAACTTGTTCTTTCTCGAGGGGCGGTTGCTGTCCAGTTGCAATGCCTCTATTTTTATTCAGCCATCCGTTACAGCGATTTGTATTCCCGGTACTGCTGACTTTGAAATAGAAATCGCAGAGGCCTTTACCGGCACCGTGAACCTGGAAGTTAATGGATTGCCCGCTGGTGTAGACTACAGCATGAGCCCGGCCACTGCTTCCGGTGGCAGTACCGTCACCCTTACGCTCAATGCTTACGGACCGGGCCTGACGACCGGCATGCTCAGCTTCTCCGTTACCGCTGCTGATGAATACAGTTCGGTTACGGAATCCACTTCTATTTTTTTGGTAGCCGATGCTCCTCAGGCAGTCGCCACTTCCTACCCTGAGCCCGAAGCCGCAGGGGTCTCCCTTGCTCCGGAATTCTCCTGGTTGCCGGCCGCAAATGCCACCGGCTACGATTTGCAAATTTCAGTCGACAGCGGGTTCAGCAACCTCGTGGCGTCCTTATCGAATCTGGGCGGCACCTCCTATCAGGGCGCAACGCTGGATGCCTATTCGAACTACCATTACCGGGTGCGGGCCCGCAACCTCTGTGGGCCCGGGGACTGGTCGGAAGGTGTTCGGTTTAGCACTTCTGCCATCCGGTGCGAAACCGTAAAGGCCACTGAAATCCCGCTTACCATATCCAGCAGCAGCCCGAATACTATTTCTTCTGCATTAAACCTGGATATCGAAGGCACAATCGGCTCGGTCGCCTTGCGCAATATTGAAATCGACCATACCTATGTCGGGGATTTATCTGCTATGCTGCGCTCTCCGGAAGGTACGGCCGTACAGCTTTTTGACCGGCCCGGCTTCCCGCTGATCCCCTTTGGTTGCCCCGGAGACGATCTTTTTCTCCACTTTTCTGATGATGCGGACGCCAGTCCTTTTGACCTGGAAGGCACCTGTGGCAACGAGCCTGCTATTTCCGGGGCATTCCGGCCCGGGTCGCCCTTATCCAGCCTCATCGGTGAGGTCGCTGCGGGCGAATGGCAACTCATCCTGTTTGACAACTTTAGCCAGGATGGCGGGCAACTCAAAAACTGGGAAATAGAAATATGCACGACTTATCCCCCAGACGCAGAGGTCTTTCTTGAAAGCGATATCCTGGAGGCCTGCACCAATCAGGTACAGACTTTCGAGGTTTTTGTAGGCACGGGGTTTGTGCAGCCGGTGGAATTAGGCATTGCCGGGCTGCCCGATGGGGTTTCCGGCACCTTCCAACCCGAAGTGGCCCTGCCCGGGACCTTTGCCACCCTTACGCTGGACAGCATGTACACGGTTTCGGAAAACGACATTATCATCTACGGAGGCGATGGCAACACCATACACTTCTGTGAACTGGAGCTTCATATTGGAGCCCGCCCCAATCCGCCGATTTTGTTTACGCCCGATGATGCATCGCCTGTATTCCAGGGGGAACAGTCCTTCTCCTGGTCCCCATCAGTGGGAGCCGATAGCTTCCGGCTGGAAATTAGCCACGACACCGCATTCCAGTCTCTGGCCTTTAGCAAAACCGTAACGCAATCTTATTTTTCGCTCCCTTCGGAGCTTGATGCCGGCCCTTATTACTGGCGGGTAATCGCCCTGAATCGCTGTGGTGCCAGGTACAGCCCGGTGTTCTCCTTTTTTAAAGAAGGGGCAGCCACTGCCACACACGCTGAAAATCAAGCCGGGGAGGCGCGTATTTTTCCCAACCCTACTACCGGGCTGCTCCACGTCTGGCTACCGCAAGGCTTAAACACGGCTCAGGCCAGGCTTTACAACGTGCAGGGGCAATTGCTGCAGGAAGCGCTCCTCGCAGAAATGAGCACGCTCAGGTTGCATGCTTTGCCGGCAGGCGTATACTGGCTTCAGCTCCAAATGGAAGATCGGATGGAAGTCCACAAAGTGGTGCTGCAGTAATTTTCCTACATTTGCCCAAAACCAAATTACGATGATACAAGCGAACGACCCAAAACTAAAATCATGGGTGCCCGTCCCTGAGGGCAGTGATTTCCCTATACAGAATTTACCCTTTGGCATATTCAAAACACCAGGCCTGACCCCGAGAATGTGCACTGCGATCGGAGACCACATCGCAGATTTGCAGGTCTTGTCAGAACACGGCTTTTTTGACGACCTCGATGTGCCCCGGGAAGTCTTTGCACAGCCCACAATCAACAGCTTCATGGCTTTGGGCAAAACCAAAACCCGAGCGGTCCGCAACCGCCTTTCTGAAGTGCTTGATGATGACCTGGAGGACTGGGACGCGAGCCAGCTGGCGGATTATTTTCTGCACCCGCAGCAGGAGGTGGAAATGTTGCTCCCTGTAGAGGTGGGCGACTACACGGACTTTTACTCCAGCCGCGAACATGCCACCAATGTTGGGACCATGTTCCGGGGCAAAGATAATGCGCTGATGCCTAACTGGCTGCACTTGCCTGTGGGCTACCACGGGCGTGCTTCTTCGATTGTCGTTTCGGGCACACCGGTACGCCGACCTATGGGGCAGCAAATCCCCAATGATGCAGAACAGCCCGTCTTTGGCCCCTCCAAACTGCTCGACTTTGAGCTGGAAATGGGCTTTGTGGTGGGCAAGTCCACGGAGCTGGGCAGCCGGGTGGGCATAACACAGGCAGAAGAATACATCTTCGGCATGATGCTCTTCAACGACTGGTCGGCACGCGACATCCAAAAGTGGGAATATGTGCCGCTCGGGCCATTCCTGGGCAAGAGCTTTGCTTCGACCATTTCACCCTGGATCGTCACACTTGATGCACTGGAGCCCTTCCGGACAGCGGGCCCCAAACAAGACCCCAAACCGCTGCTCTACCTGCAACTGGAAGGCGAACACACTTTCGATATCCACATCAGCATGGCCATTCGGCCGGAAAATGGTGAAGAAAAAACGGTTTGCGCCTCCAACTTCAAGTATCTGTACTGGAGCATGGCGCAGCAACTCGCGCACCATACCGTCAACGGCTGCAACCTCCGGGTGGGGGACATTATGGCTTCCGGAACGATTAGCGGGCCGGAAGCATCCTCCTATGGTTCTATGCTGGAGCTTACCTGGCGGGGCACCAAACCTATCGTTATGCCCGACGGCAGCGAGCGCAAGTTCATCCACGATGGGGATACCGTCACAATGCGCGGGTACTGTGAGCGGGACGGATTGCGGATTGGCTTCGGTGAAGCGGCGGGGAAAGTGCTTCCTGCTCAACCCTAAAAACCCACTTCCTTATGCTCAGGCACCTCACTCTACTTCTGCTACTGTTAAGCTTTAGCCAGGCCGCCACTGCACAGAGCAGCTGGCAACGGGCTGCCGACCGGCTGGCAGCGGACCCTGCCTTAAAGCACGGCAGCATCAGCTTATGTGTCATAGATGTCGCCTCCGGCAAAACCGTGGCGCAGGTTGATCCTGATTTAAGCCTCAAGCCGGCCTCCAACCTGAAGGTCCTGACTACCGGCAGCGCCCTGGCCCTGCTCGGCCCGGACTACCGCTTTTCGACAAAACTGCAGTACGCAGGCAGCATCAATAAAAGCGGCGTACTTGAAGGCGACCTTTACCTCTACGGCAATGGGGACCCAACCCTGGGCTCTCCCTTGCTCGAAGCTGCCACCGACCCCGAAGAAACCCTTCGCCTGTTCCGGCTGGCCGTACAGCGGGCCGGCATTCGCCATGTTAAAGGGCAGGTCATCGGAGATGCCTCTGCTTTTGGTTCACAGGCTTACTGCCGGACCTGGCAGTGGGAAGACATGGGCAACTACTACGCTGCCGGAGCCTGGTCGCTCAACTGGCATGAGAACCTGCACGAACTGCATTTTAAACAAACAGCAGAAGGGAAGACGCCTCCGATATCCGGCACCACCCCATTTGTTCCGGGCCTGACATTTAGCAACGAGGTGGTCTCGGGCAGCCCGGGCTCTGGCGACAATGCCTATATTTTCGGCGCGCCCTATCAGATGGACCGCTATGTGAGGGGCAGCATCCCTGCCGGAAGCGGCACCTTTACCATCAAGGGGGCACTGCCTGACCCTCCTTTACTTTTGGCGCAGGCCCTGCAACAGGAACTGTCAGGAGTAGGCATCCCTGCCGGAGGAGCTGAACGGCGATTTGTGGAAACGGCTCCCGGCAGGACCACGCTTTACACCCACTACTCTCCTGCGCTTTCCACGATCGTGGAACGGACCAACATGGAAAGCGTTAACCTTTACTGTGAAGCGATGTTGCGCACGATTGGATGGGAACAGCAACAGGAAGGCAGTTATGCAGCCGGCCATAAAGCCATACAGGAATACTGGGAAAGCCGGGGCCTTAGCTGGGACGGTGTTTTTCTGGATGATGGCAGTGGTTTGTCGGAGGGCAATGCCGTGCCTGCGCGATTTCTCGCAGCTTTCATGCGGAAGATGGCCATTGGGCCGGCCGGGGTATTCCAGGCTTTTGAAGCCTCCCTGCCCGTGGCGGGGAGAAGTGGCTCTATGAAGTACGCTCTGAAAGGGACTGCGGCCGAAGGGCGTGTCCTGGCCAAAACCGGAACACTGGAGCGGGTACGTGCACTAACCGGCTACGTGGATACACGCAATGGCCAGCGCCTGGCTTTTTCAATTATCGTCAACCGCTACGAGGGCTCAGGAGGCAAAATCCGAAAGGCGATGGAACAGTTTCTGCTGGCTTTGTGCCAATAGGACGCCGCACACCGAAGCTTATTATCGTTCAGATTAAGGAACGGTTTACTAACTTTGGCGGAAATACATTCTTTATGCGACATCGACTACTGCTTTTCCTGCTTGCCGCAACCCTGATCTGGTCCTGCCAGCCTTCCTCTTCTTCCTCGGAACAAACGGCTGCAACTCCTGGCCCGGTTACTGAAACTGCCCCAACGGAAGCGGCGGAGGATACGGTTACCGAAACCAAGACCCGGGTGAAGGAAAAAGAGATGTACGAAAACACCAACCGGATGGTGTGGCAAAAACCGGAGATGATCCTGAGCATGCTGGGCGACCTCGAGCATAAAACCGTAGCCGATATTGGAGCGGGCACCGGCTTTTTTGCCAAACGGCTTACCCAGAAAGCAGAAAAGGTCATTGCGATCGATATTGATCAGCGCTTTCTCAGCTACATTGACAGTATAAAGGTGCTGGAAATGGATGAAACGGCAGCACAACGGCTGGAAACCCGCCTGGCTTCACCTACCCACCCCAACCTTGAGCCCGGGGAAGCGGATGTCATTATGATTGTCAATACATTCATGTACATCCGGGATAAGGAAGCCTACCTCAGGACCCTCCGCAACTGCCTGACCGATAACGGGATGCTGATGATCGTTGATTTTAAGCGGAAGCGCACGGATATCGGGCCGCCTTCTGCGATCCGGTTGCCGCTGTACAGGCTCGAAGAACTGATGTACGAAGCAGGTTACCAATCCATAAAAACCAACGACACTGCACTGGATTATCAGTATATTATCACGGCGCAGAAATAGCCGCTCCGTTTAACGCACGATCAGCTTTTCGCGCTCGGGCCCTGTAGAGACCATGGATATCCTTACGTTTAGCTGTTGCTCAATGTAGGCGATGTAGTCTTTGGCAGCCTTTGGCAGCGCATCGAAGTCCGTAATGCCATCGAGTGTTACCTCCCAGCCTTTTCTGGATTCGAAGATGGGCTGCAGCTCCTGATCGCAAATATCGTAAGGCAGGGCCTGTGTTTCCACGCCGTCAATCTTATAGGCAACGGCGGCACTGATTTCCTCAAAGATATTCAGCACATCAATTTTTGTCATCACCAGTTGAGTTACGCCATTGACCATAATGGTGTAGCGAAGCTGAGGCAGGTCAATCCAGCCACAGCGCCGCGGGCGGCCGGTGGTTGCGCCAAATTCACCACCTTCTGCCCGGAGCCGTTCGCCGGTCTCATCGTGCAGCTCGGTAGGGAAAGGGCCTGAGCCTACGCGGGTACAGTATGCTTTGGTGATGCCGATGACCTCGCCAATTTGGCTGGGTGCAACGCCCAGGCCGGTGCATACGCCGGCAGAAATGGTATTGGAGGAGGTCACGAAAGGATAAGTACCGTAGTCGATATCCAGCATAGAGCCCTGCGCGCCTTCGGCCAGTATTTTTTTGCCGGCCTTTAGCGCTTCGTTGATGTAATACTCCCCTTCCACCATTTGCAGGGCACGGAGCTCGTTCAGGGACTCCATCCACCGGGCTTCTTCCGCCTCGAGGTCGAAATCAACCGGAGGGTAAATCTCGAGCAGGCTGAGGTGCTTTTCCTTAAGCGCGAGGTAACGCTCCATGAAATTGGTGCGGGCAATGTCGCCGGCCCGCAGGCCATTGCGGCCCGTTTTATCCATGTAGGTAGGCCCGATGCCTTTAAGGGTAGAGCCAATTTTTGCTTTGCCCTTGGCATTCTCAGAAGCCGCATCCAGCAGGCGGTGGGTGGGCAAGATCAAATGCGCTTTTTTCGACACCAGCAAGCGATCTTCGAAGCTTACGCCAGCGTCCCGAAGCTTATCCAGTTCTTTAGACAGCGTAATAGGGTCAATGACTACACCGTTGCCGATCAGGTTTTTCTGTTCCGTACGGAAGATACCGGAAGGAATCGTGTGCAGGACGAACTTTTTTCCGTCAAACTTCAGGGTATGCCCCGCATTGGGCCCACCCTGAAAGCGCGCTACTATATCGTAATCGGAAGCCAGGTAATCAACAATTTTTCCTTTTCCCTCATCGCCCCATTGCAGACCGAGGATTACGTCAATCGCCATTTTGTTTTGATTTAGAAACCCGGCTGTCTCTTACTTAGTGGCCGGGAAAGTGTCGTTTTGTACAAAGGGAGCAAATTAACAAAACCTGACGGAATACCGGTATCCGACAGGTTGAATAATCCTAAGATTTCTTGGGTTATGGCAGAGCGGAACTTAGAGCTTGTTTGGATTTTACACTTCGGGCTGCTCTTGTCAAATTTTGTCCTGCTCTTCGTTGTTCTTCGGTCACTTAGCTAAGGCTATGTTCCCTCATCACGCCTTGATCAGAATAAAATTTGGCTTCGTTCGCTCCAAAAGCAAAATCCCAACAAGCTCTTAGTTTTGCCGCACTTTCTGCAGTGCCTGCTCTACAGATGTACTCATTATGAACATCGGTGTAAGCTTGGTCATATCCAGCAAGCTCCTGACTTTTTCGGAGACATTGGCCACGACCAGGCCACCGCCACTTTCCGTAGAACGCGCACGCATCGTAAGCAGGAAGTTGAGCCCTACGCTATTCATGTATTCTATAGCAGCAAGGTCGACCACAAAGGAGGCATACCCTTCGCGCAGCTTGTGCTCTACCGCTTTAATGATCTCACGGTTGGCGTGCTCGCTCAGCAAATCATTAATTTGAAGTATTTGTACGCCGTCTTTTTCGGCAAGAGAGTAATTTAGGTTCATGGGTGCAGTAGTATTACTTACGATTTGGCAGCCTCGGCGTCCGCATTTACGCCAGCAGTCCGGGGGCAGGCACCATCGCACTGCCCGTAGAGGTTAAGAGAGTGGTGGGTAATATTGAACTTTAGCAGCTCTCCCATCATGCTCTTGATCTGCTGAATACGCGGGTCGCAAAACTCAAGGACCTTACCACAATCAACGCAGATCAGGTGATCGTGTTGTTTGTAGCCGTAAGACTTCTCGTACTGCGCCAGGTTTTTGCCAAACTGATGCTTTTTGACCAGGTCGCAATTGACGAGCAGTTCCAGGGTATTGTAAACCGTTGCACGGCTTACCCGGTAATTTTGGTTTTTCATGTGGATGTAGAGCGCTTCTGCATCGAAGTGGTCTGTCCGCTTGTAGATTTCTTCCAAAATCGCAAAGCGCTCCGGTGTTTTCCGGAAGTTGTTTTTCTCCAGGTGGGAGGCAAAAATATTTTTGACCTCTTTGATGATTTCCTCTTGTGTTCTGCCCGCACTCATATCCAGGTACTTGTTAAAATTAATCTACCCTAGTAACAGTAGAGATGTTATCTAAGTTCTTGAGCCCCTGAATCGCCATGTACAGCTGATCCGTATTTTTCACCAGCAGGCTGATCTGCCCGGTGAAGTAGCCTTCGTTACCTTCGATGCTGAAGGAGCGGATATTGAGCCCCAGGTTGGTGGAAATACTGTGGGTGAGCCGCTCAATCACTCCCGGCCCATCGTCGATACCGGTAATTTTCAGATTGACCACAAAAGTGGAATTGGTGGTAGACACCCATTCGGCTTTCATGACCCTGTAGCCGTAGTGCGCAATCAAATTGGTTGCATTCGGGCAATTCGAACGGTGGATTTTCAACCCGGCATTAGCCGTCAGGTAGGCAAAGATGGCATCGCCCTGCACCGGATTGCAACAACTGGCGAAGGAGTAATCAAAGCGCTCCGCCGGCTCTCCGTTGATCAGCAGGCGCGGTTTATCGGTAATTTTCTGGCGGCGGCGCTTGGGCACCTCTTCCGGTGCACGTTCGGCTTCCACCGGTTCTTCCGGGCGCTCTACCAAATGACGGGAGCCATCGTTGTAAACATCCACCTGATGCGTCTTCAGAATATCATTGACATTCAGCTCGCCGGTCGCGATGGCAAAGTAAAGGTCTACGTGTGAGGTCGTGTCGTAATACTTGACGAGCTGTTCTACCGACTCTTCATAGTCGACCTTCAGAGGTTTTAGCTTGCGCTCCAGCGCTTCCCGGCCCACTTCTCCCTGCCGTCGGCGCTCCTCTTTCATGGCCGAGCGGATTTTAGCGCGGGCTTTCCCAGTCGTCACCATTTTCAGCCAGTCCTCTGTGGGGTGCTGTTTTTTGCTGGTGATGACCTCCAGCTGATCGCCGTTGCGCAATTCGTAGCCCATGGGCACAATGCGGTTGTTCACCCGCACCGCCTGGCAATGGTAGCCCACATCGGAGTGGATGCCAAAGGCAAAGTCGAGGGCAGTGGCGCCTTTCGGCAAAATGCGCATATCGCCTTTGGGCGTGTAGACAAACACTTCCTCATTGAAGAGGTTATTGGATTTGAAGTCGCCCAAAAACTCAACGGCATCGGTCTGCGGGTCCTCCAGAATTTCCCGCACGCTATCCAGCCAGCGCTCGTAGAGGTCGGGATTCCTCGATACCCCTTTGTACTTCCAGTGTGCAGCAAACCCGCGCTCGGCGATTTCATCCATGCGCACCGAGCGGATCTGTACTTCCACGAAGCGCCCCTGTGGCCCAATGACGGTGGTATGCAGGGATTCGTACCCGTTTGACTTAGGCGTGGTGATCCAGTCTTTGAGCCGTTCCGGGATAGGGGTATGCACATCCGTTACGATGCTGTAAATCTGCCAGCAGATCAATCGTTCCTGCTCAATCGGCACATCTACAATAATGCGGACGGCGAAGAGGTCATAGATTTCCTCAAAGGGGACGTTCTTTTTCTTGATCTTGTTCCAGATGGAGTAAATGGACTTGGCACGCCCCACGATTTCATAAGGGACGCCAAGGTCATTAAGCTTTTGGCGCAGCGGCTCAATAAAAGCGGAAATATAAGCTTCCCTTGAGCGCTTGGTTTCTGCCAGTTTGCGGGCAATCTCGCGGTAGTCGTCCGGGTCTGTAATTTTCATACAGAGGTCGAGGTACTCCGTCTTGATATTGTAAAGCCCCAGCCGGTGCGCCAGGGGCGCATAAACGTAACTTGTCTCTGCTGCAATTTTCAGCTGCTTGTGGCGGGGCATAGCACCCAGGGTTCGCATATTGTGCAGGCGGTCTGCCATTTTGATGAGCACCACCCGCACGTCATCCACCAGTGTGCTGAGCACCTTACGGAAGTTCTCTGCCTGCGGGCTCTCTGCGTTGTAGGCGCTATCCAGTTTGGTAAGGCCATCCACAATTTTTGCGATCCGGGCCCCGAATTGCGCCCGGATATCCTCCAGCGTCACGTCTGTATCTTCCACCACATCGTGGAGAAGCGCACAAATGATGGCAGTGGGCCCGAGCCCGATTTCATCTGCACAAATCTTGGCCACCGCGATAGGGTGCAGGATATAAGGCTCCCCTGACTTCCGGCGCTGGGCAGCATGAGCCTGCACAGCCAGCTCGTAGGCCGCCCGGATATTTACCCGGTCTTCTTCATGCACATCTGACTTGATAGACCGGAGCAAATCGCGGTATGCACCCTGAATAAGCTGCCTTTCTTCGTTGTTTTCGATCAATACCTCTGCCATAATCTTGTGTGTCCTGCTGGATTAGTAATTTGTTAGTTCACGAGTACAGATTTGCTGATTGGTTAAGTTGCCTTATTAGAACGTACAGGCAATGCCTATCGTCCACTCCCGGTGCTGACTTTCACAAATATTTAATATTCAACGACATACAGGAGAAAACGTTTCAACGTTCCGCCCAATAAATCATCTTTTATTGTTGCAATTAATTCAATTGGAGCATGCCGTTGCTGCCGCTTTAGGCTGAAAAGGTGGATAGGGTCGTTTTGGGAAGGAGCAATCACTATAGCCGCTGCTTTTGCAGCCCTTATACAAATCTAATAAAAAGAATTTCGTTTCCAACATACTTTTCGGCCAGCCTGCCTTACAGATAACAGCCTGATCCCTGCAATATTATTTTTTTGCGGTTCAGGTAGCAGTTTCTGAACAAAAACCTTATCTTTGCCGCTCATTTAACAAGATGTGGCATCTCACAGTCGCTAAACGTAGCGTTCAACCCTGCTGAGCAGCCAATCTTCCGAGCGGGTGTGGCGAAATTGGTAGACGCGCTAGACTTAGGATCTAGTGCTTAACGGCGTGGGGGTTCGAGTCCCTCCACCCGCACAAGAAGAAGACAAGGCAGGTGGAGGGGCGAGAAGTTTATCCCGGTCTCACAAGACAAGGCCAGGATTACCGGGAAGTCCCTCCACCCGCACAAGAAGAAGACAAGGCAGGTGGAGGGGCGAGAAGTTTATCCCGGTCTCACAAGACAAGGCCAGGATTACCGGGAAGTCCCTCCACCCGCACAAGAAAATAAGATTGCAATCCATTCACATTGCAATCCCCCAATACTTAGCGAGCGTAAAATGCCTGTCTTACTCAGGCAAGCATTGAAACCCGCCAATCGTGAAGGCTGCATGAGCACTTAGAGTTATGCAGCCTTTATTATACTTACCCGATAACCAAGCATTCAACTTTCACTTCGGGTTACGGGTTCTCACAAAGCTCAGAGCCTGCTCTTTAATATTGAATTCATCAAACGCCAAGCGTTATGCCAAAAGTCGAACTCGAAAATATCGACAACCTGAACGCCGTACTCACGGTGACGCTCGAAAAAAGTGACTACGAGCCTAAGTTCAAAACAGAACTCAACAAATATCGTAAGCAAGCCAACATGAAAGGCTTCCGGAAAGGGAAGACGCCTGCATCTGTTCTGAAAAAGATGTACGGTAAAGGTGTACTGGCTGACGTCATCAACGAAATGCTCCAGCAAGAGCTGTATGACTACCTGACCAATAACGATATCAAAATACTTGGCCAGCCCCTGCCTTCTGCAGATCAGGAGCCGCAGGACTTTGAGCTCAAAACACTTCAGGACTACGTTTTCAAGTTTGACCTTGGCCTCGCACCGGATTTTGAAGTACAGGGTGCCGATGAGCACACGACTTTCGAAAAGATGGCCGTAGAGCCCGGTGAAGAGATGATAGACGAAGACCTGCAGGCTGCCCGCAAGCGCGCCGGCGAGCGCAAGGCCGTGGAAGACACCATACAGGACAACGACATGGTGAAACTGGAAGTGGCCGAACTGGACGGCGATGCGCTTAAAGCAGATGGCATCACTTCTGAATTCAGCCTCCTTATCGGCAACAACACCAACGAAGACCTGAAGCAAGCCCTTAAGGAGAAAAAGCAGGGCGATAAGCTCAAGATTGACATCCTGAATGTTGAGAATGGCCGGGGCGAAGACTACGCCCGCAGGTATTACCTCAACCTCGAAGAGGAGGACGAGGAGGAGGAAGAGGAGGATGCTGAAAAAGCATTCAATAACGAATTCGAAGCCACCATCGTTGAGGTTACCCGTATCGCGCCTGCTGAAATGGACCAGGAATTCTTCGATCAGACTTTCGGAGAAGGGGAAGTGACTTCTGAAGCCGAAGCCCGCGACAAAATCCGCGAGCAGATCAAGAGCTTCTACAACAGTCAGGCAGAAGCCCTCATGTCCCGCGACATTCAGGAGAAACTGCTCGAGCTGAACCCGATGGAATTCCCGGAAGCTTTCCTCAAGCGCTGGATGCAAGCCAACAATGAAGATGTTGACGAGGAGACCATCGAAGCAGAGTATGAAAATTTCGAAAAGAACCTTCAGTGGTCGCTGATCCGCAACAAGCTGGTGGAGCAGTTTGAAATAGAAGTCAATAATGAAGATATTGTAGAGGCTGCCAGACGCCGCATCCGTCAGTATTTCGGCGGCCAATCCATGCCAGGCATGGAGCAGATCGTGGACAGCACCGCACAGCGCATTCTTCAGGACCAAAAGCAGGTAGAGCAGTTGTATGAGGAAGTCCTCACCGACCGCACCTTTGAAGTCCTGATTGAGAAAGTCAACGTCGAAGAAAAGCCGGTAAGCCTGGAGGAGTTTGAAGAAGCCGTAAAAGCGGCACAGGCGGCCAACGCCCCTGCTGTAGCGGAGGAAGAAGAGTAAGCAGAGCCGGGAAAAGGCTTGGATTACGCGCCGGTTAAATGTTTTCTGATGTTTAGCCGGCGGTGTTCCAAGTCTTTTTTTTATTTATTCAACCGCAGGGCACCAAAGTTGTTAATACAGTTGATATTCAAACCGCATCGGAGTTTTTGCTCCGGATAAGACCTTAAAGCATAAAGCGCATGTTCCAAAAGAACGAATTTATGAAGTATGCTACCAAGCACCTTGGTATGAGTAGCATGCACCTTGAAAAATACATCGACCAAACCACTCCAATGGGTATGGGTGCAGGCCCCAATGTACAGGGCTTCACCACCGCTATCATCGATGAGCGCATCAAGAACGTCTTCCCGATGGACGTCTTCTCCCGCCTGATGATGGACCGCATCATCTTCATGGGCGTACCCGTGAATGACTATGTGGCAAATGTTATTCAGGCACAGCTCCTCTTCCTGGAATCTGATGACCCCAAGCGCGACGTGCAAATGTTCATCAACAGCCCGGGTGGCAGCGTCATTGCCGGATTGGGCATTTACGACACCATGCAGTATGTAGCTCCGGATGTCAACACCATTTGTACCGGACTGGCGGCTTCTATGGGGGCCGTATTGCTCACTGCAGGCGAGAAAGGCAAGCGGACCTGCCTGCGCCACAGCCGGGTGATGATTCATCAGCCACTGGGCGGTATGCAGGGACAGGTTACCGATATGGAGATTTCCTACAAGCTGATCAAGGACCTGCAAAAGCAGCTGTATGATATCCTTGCGCAGCATACCGGGCAGCCTTACGAAAAAATCGAGGAAGACTGCGACCGGGACAACTGGATGACTGCGGAAATGGCTAAGGAGTACGGCCTGATCGACGAGGTGCTGGACCGCAACAGCCCACGCAAAGAAAAAGTATAACCAACCCTGACGGGCGGACCCCGCTAAGCGATAGCAAGGTCCGCCCTGTCTCTTTTTGAGCGATTCAAGCCTGGCTGTTTTGCCCGGCAGATTATAAACAGCAGCGTATGCGAAAAAGCAAACAAAGCTACCGTTGTTCCTTCTGCGGAAGGGACAAGTCAGAAGCACTCATCCTCATCGCCGGTATAGACGGACATATCTGTGAGGTATGTGTGGAACAGGCAGGGGAAATCATTGAGGAAGAACTCTACGGTGGAAAGCGCAAGGAAGAAGAAGCTCCGCAGCAGGATTTTCTGTTGCCTGATAAAATTACACCACAGGAAATCAAGGGGCACCTTGATGAATATGTAATTGGGCAGGATGAAGCGAAAAAATTCCTTTCTGTAGCGGTTTACAACCACTACAAGCGCCTGCGGCAACACCGCAATGATGATATTGAGATTGAAAAGTCCAATATCGTTTTTGTAGGGCAGACCGGCACGGGCAAAACCCTGCTGGCTAAGACGATCGCCAAGTTCCTCAATGTCCCGTTTTCCATAGTTGATGCTACTGTATTCACAGAAGCCGGCTACGTCGGCGAAGATGTTGAAAGCATTCTCAGCCGCCTGCTGCAGGTGTGTGATTATGACGTGGCAGCCGCTGAAAAGGGCATTGTGTATATCGACGAGATTGACAAGGTGGCGCGCAAAAGCGACAACCCCTCTATCACCCGCGATGTCTCCGGCGAAGGCGTTCAGCAAGCCATGCTAAAAATGCTGGAAGGCACTGATGTCAATGTCCCGCCACAGGGCGGCCGCAAGCACCCCGAGCAGAAGCTGGTCAAGATTAACACCAGCAATATCCTGTTTATCTGTGGTGGTGCTTTCGACGGCATTGAGAAGGTCATTGCCCGCCGGGTGAATACCCACGTTATCGGCTTCAAGAGCAAAGAAGCTTCCACGGATGCAATTGACCGGACCAAGCTCCTGCAGTACATCAGCCATCAGGACCTCCGCAGTTTCGGATTGATCCCTGAGCTCCTGGGCCGCCTGCCGGTACTGGCTTACCTGGAGCCTTTGGACCTCGAAGCGCTCAAGCAAATCCTGGTGGAGCCCCGCAATGCCCTCATCAAGCAGTACCAGAAACTGTTTGACCTGGAAGGCATCAAGCTGGAATTTTCAGAGGATGCAATTGAGTTCATTGCCGAAAAGGCACTGGATTTCAACCTCGGCGCCCGTGGCCTTCGGTCCATCTGCGAGGCCGTGATGACCGATGCAATGTTTGAATTGCCCTCCCGGCAGGATGTCGACCGGTTTGAAATCACCAGAGCGTATGCAGAAGAAAAACTCAGCCGCTCTAAAATCAGCAAGCAACTGAAGGCTGCCTAAAAAACAGTCTGTACTATAAAAAATCAACGAAGGGCGCTGCATGCAAGCAGGGCCCTTCTGCATTCCAAAAAGCAGGCCATGGCCAACGCACTTTTTTTCTTCAAAGCTTTACATGTGGTAGGGTTTGTCTCCTGGTTTGCCGGGCTGTTTTACCTGGGCCGCATTTTTGTATACGATGAGGAAGCCTCCGGCAAGACGGAACCGGAACGCACCACACTCAAACGGCAATTCAACCTCATGGAATGGCGGGTGTACCGCATCATTTGCAATCCGGCTATGATGATCACCTGGACCGCCGGGCTGATCATGCTGGGGCTGGGGCTTTTTTCACCGCTTATCCCTAACTACCTGACCTCCGGCACGCCCGGATGGATGCACCTCAAGCTGCTGCTCCTGGTATTGATGACCATTTACCACCTCTGGAATAAGCGCATTATCCGGCGGATGGAAGCCGGAGCGCGCCCCTTTTCTTCCTGGCAGTACCGCCTGCTCAACGAGATGCCCACCCTGTTTCTGATTTCCATTTCCTACATCGCCGTCTATGGCAAGGCAGGCACCCTGAATTACCTCTACCTTTTCGGGGGCATTATCGCTTTTATCGGGCTGATTTTTCTGGGAGCACGGGCTTACAAAAAGGCCCGGGAGAAGGCTCAGAAAGGATAGCGATGGCGAAGGGCTTTCGCATTTGGCACAAGGCGGCGTGGCAGGTCAGCGGCCCAGGCCATGCTCTTCGTGCGGGTAGCCTTTGTCTTCGAGCGGCTCCACGACCAGTACACGCCCCTCTTCTATCACATCCACCACCCGTACTGAAGCACCTTTGCGGAGTTCCATCCCGGCTGTCATTGCCTCAATTTCATAGGGGGCACCTTTAACATTAAGGTGGACTTTACCGAAACCATTCCGGTGGGAAGGCACCGTGTACAGCACCCTTCCGGTGGATTGCACCAGGCGCTGCGGGTTGGAAAGCGCAGGGCGGGGAGCCAAACGGAGCAGCATCAGCGTTACCCCCTTTGCCATGGCAGCTGCCATCAGCCCCGCCAAAGCCCCGCCAGCAATGATATAGTGTGGTGCAAGGCTGGTGTGAGAAATGAGCAAGCCCACCCACCCAAAAAAAGTGAGAAAAGTAAGGATGGTACGAGGGTTGAACACCCGGGACAGGCGCGCTGTCGCCTCCGCTTCCGTTTCCGGATCGATCAGGCTCATCACAATGAGAATAAGCAGCAGCAACGTGCCCGTCACGGCAACAAGCCACAGGCTTTGCTGCAGTGCCGAATGAGCTTCCCACCAATTGGAAAAAAATAATCCTGGCATAGGCTGCAAGGTTTTGCCGGGCACTTTATGATAAGTTATGCCCGATGTACAATATTAATAAGACCGGCTGTGCTGTACACTTCCCTTCGACCAAGCCCACCTGATTTTCGGCGAAAGCCCTTCCATGCTCATCGCGTGGATGCCAAAACCCGCCGGCATTTAGGATGGCCCAAGTGTAGCCTTTGCCTTAAATCCTCTGTCTGATCTATGAAATACTACCTCAGAAGTTTTACCTTTGCCCAAGGCATAACCCACGACAAATGATCAAAGGCCCAATGGTAGAAGTTAAACTCTTCTCAGGTACGACATCCGCATATTTATCCAAAAGCATTGCCGACCACTACGGGCATCCGCTGGGCGACATCAATGTCCACCGCTTCAGCGATGGAGAAATGCAGCCCGTCATCAATGAGTCCGTCCGTGGCGCATATGTTTTCTTCATACAGTCCACTTACCCGCCCACGGAGAACCTGATGGAGCTGTTGCTAATGGTCGATGCGGCTAAGCGGGCTTCTGCAGGCTACATCACAGCTGTCATACCCTATTTCGGGTACGCCCGTCAGGACCGGAAGGACAAACCCCGTGTGCCTATTTCTGCCAAGCTTATTGCCAATCTGCTCCATACCGCCGGCGCCAACCGCATCATGACGATGGACCTCCACGCGGATCAGATTCAGGGCTTCTTTGATATCCCTGTGGACCACCTTAAGAGTGAAGCCATTTACATCCCCTATTTTCAACAGCAGGACCTCAGCAATACCATTTTTGCTTCTCCTGATGTAGGCGGCGTAAAACGGGCCCGCACTTACGCCAAGCACTTCAGCCGCCCGCTTGTGATTTGCGACAAGTACCGCAAGCAGGCCAATGAGGTGGCAGAAATGACGGTGATTGGCGATGTGGAAGGCGCCGATGTTATTCTGGTGGATGACCTTGTAGATACCGCAGGTACCCTTTGCCGGGCCGCAGCCATTCTGGTAGAAAAAGGGGCTAGAAGTGTGCGGGCAATGTGCACCCACCCCGTGCTTTCGGGTCAGGCTTACGAGAAGATCGAAAACTCTCATTTGGAGGAGCTGCTGGTATGCGATACGATACCGCTGAAGCAGGAATCTGAGAAAATCAAAGTGCTCAGCACGGCCAAGCTGTTCTCCCGGGCCATCCGCAATACGCACGAACACCGCTCTATTTCCGCCCTTTTTGTAGGGGATTGAGCCCGGCAGGTTCCGGTAAAACCTTTTCGCTCAACTTTTTAGCCGGTCAATTTTTTCTTTTTGGCCGGGAATACCTATCTTTGCGTGCCTTTTCAGGGCTAAATGTGTATTGAGTACACGAATCATTGGAATACAGAAAAAGACAAAGTCGATAAAATCATGGAAACGATAGCTTTTACAGGACAGCCGCGCACCGATATGGGCAAGCGAAGCACAAAAGCACTGCGCAAGGAAGGTCACATTCCATGCGTTGCGTACGGAAGTGAAGATCTGGTCCACTTCTCCGTTAACCCTATTGACGTTAAGGATTTGATTTATACACCGGACTTCAAAATCGCGGAGGTTTCTGTTGACGGCAAATCTTTCCGGGCTATCGTCAAGGATATTCAGTTCCACCCGGTGACGGATGAGATCCTGCACCTCGATTTCCTGCAGCTTGAGGAAGGCCGTGCAGTGAAGGTGGAAGTCCCCATCCGCTTCAAAGGCACCTCTCCTGGCGTGAAAGGTGGTGGCAAGCTGATTCAGCGCCTGCGCCGGATCAAGATCAAAACCAAGCCGGAGCACCTCGTTACGGAGATGCGGGTTGATATCTCCAAGCTGGAGCTCAATCAGTCTATCCGTGTACGCGACGTAGACCAGAAGCTGGAGACGATCGAAATCCTGAACTCTCCTGGTGTACCGATCGCCAGCGTTGAGACACCGCGTGCCCTTCGTTCTGCTGCATCTGCTGCTGCTAAAGCCGGCGTTGCTGCACCTGCAGAGGAAGAAGCAGAAGAGGCTACTGAGGAATAATCACCGTCGTCTGTTATACAGGCGCATCAGAACAAAGAGAGGTGTAAGCATTGTGCTTTACACCTCTTTTTGTATTATGGAGCTATGAAAGAGCAATTGACCGTTTCATTACTGCAGACCGAACTGGCCTGGGAAGACCCCTCCGCCAATTTTGCCTATCTGGACAGGATGCTGCAACGGCTTCAGCCCGGGCAGACCGACCTGCTGATCCTTCCGGAGATGTTTACCACTGGCTTTTCCATGAATGCCGCCCAACTGGCAGAGCCTACAAAAGGCAGAGCCTACCAATGGATGGCCGAAAAGGCTGCCCACCTTCAGGCCGTAGTCACAGGAAGCATCATTGCTGAAGCAGAAGGGCAGTATTATAATCGCCTGCTTTGGGTACGCCCGGATGGCACCTTTTCCCACTATGACAAGCGGCATTTGTTTACGCTGGCCGGCGAAGAAAAAGTTTATCAGCCCGGGCAAACCCACCTGCTGGCCGAGCTCAAGGGCTGGACTATTATGCCCCTTATCTGCTATGACCTCCGGTTTCCGGTTTGGAGCCGCAACATCATGGGGTATGACCTGCTGATTTATGTAGCCAACTGGCCCGGTAAAAGGCGCAACGCCTGGAAGAGTCTGCTTGTCGCAAGAGCCATAGAAAACCAAGCCTATACCATCGGTGTTAACCGGGTGGGAGAAGACGGCAATGGCTACCCGCATGCCGGTGACACTTCCATACTCGACTACGCCGGTGAACCGCTGCTGCAAGCCGCAGATGTGGAAAGTGTTTTCACCGTATCACTTGACCCAGAAAAACAGGACGAATTCCGAAGCAAACTACGTTTTCTGGATGACCGGGACACCTTTGAATTGAGGTAAGCAGCAAGCTCCACCCCTTCAGTCGCAGAAGTTTAACCTTTCATTTGGCGTGGAGGAAAAAATGAAGCCTGCCGTCCGGCGTTACATTGAGGAGTACATCCAAATTTTATCTATAGACACGACTTTACAACGCAAGCAACAATGTATCAACTGCTCCCCCGATCTATGCAGCTCGCAATGGCGCTGGCCGCCATTTTCCTGCTCAGCTCATGCGGCCTTTTCACCACCGAGTACAATTACAACACTTCCCGGGGCGGGTCGCCTGCTCAGGAACGCCCTCTGTATGAAGAAGAAAACACGCCTCCCGAAGACAGCCGGGACACCCGCGAGGACGAAGAGGACCGCGATACCGAAATCGTTTTTGAAGAGGAAGACGAAGGACCGGATGTGCCCATTGAGGCCCCTGCTGACGACCCTGATCTCCCGGAAACAGAAGAGGCACTCCTACGCAAAGAGGCTGTTGATTATGCCAAGACCTTTCTGGGGACCAAGTACAAACTGGGCGGCACCTCGCCAAAGAGTGGCTTCGACTGCTCGGGGTTTACCTCCTACGTCATGAAACAGGTGGACATTGCCCTCTCCCGCACCTCTCAGGCACAGGAGAACAACGGCAAAAAGGTACGCCTGAAAAACGTGCAGCCCGGAGACCTGATATTTTACCGGCGTACGCCGCTCGGCAAAGTCTTTCACGTCTCTATGGTCGTCGCCAATAAAGAAGATGGCATCTATGTCATTCACAGCACCTCCCGGGGCGTGGTGATCGATAATGTGACCAAGTCGAGCTATTGGTCGCCAAAGATTTCCTCTGCACGGAGCGTCTTCTGATGTGTTAGGGTAAAGCGGCTTGTACGAAATCCAAAGAAAAGGCCACCGTGAAGTCAAAGCCCTTTGAATGACATCACTACTCCTAATTTTCTTAGCATTTTCGTATTTTGCCCGTTGCGATTCAGGCGGTGTGAAACTGCCATTTTATCAAAACAAACATGCCGCTCGGCAGGCTTCGGCCAGCAAAGCAGGCAAAAAACCAAAAATGTATTTACATGATCAATCTGATACTCTTCGGCCCTCCGGGCTCAGGCAAAGGCACACAGGCGGCAAAACTGGTGGAAAAGTACAGCCTGCTGCACATTTCCACCGGCGACCTTTTCCGCTACGAAATGGGCAATGACACCCCACTCGGCAAAGAAGCCAAAAGCTATATCGAAAAAGGCGAGCTCGTACCGGATAGCGTAACGGTGGGCATGCTCCGCAACAAAGTGGAAGCCAATCCCGACGTGGCCGGCTATATCTTCGATGGTTTTCCACGCACCACGCCACAGGCGGAAGCGCTGGACGAACTGCTGAGCGAAAAAGAGGACGCAGTTTCTTCCCTGGTGATGCTGGATGTTCCCGATGAAGAGCTGGTTAAGCGCTTGCTGGAGCGGGGCAAAACCTCCGGCCGCAAAGATGATGCCGATGAAAGCATCATCCGCAACCGTATTGAGGTCTACAAAAGCGAGACCACCCCGGTATTCGACTACTACGCTGCCAAGGGCAAAGCAGTCAAAGTGCACGGCGTAGGCAGCATAGAGGAAATCTTCGGCCGGTTGTGCGCGGAGATTGACAAGCTGTAGGCGCAATATCGAGCCCTAACCAAATTTCCCTCTAACCTGCCTAACCGAATTGAACTCAAAACCCTATGCCGGGAACGATTAAAAGAGGCAAAGGTGTTGTACGAGTACAAACTGTACGATGGTTCTTTCTATCTTGCAGGCTATGTTATAGAGTTGGCTTTCAAAGCCCGGATATGCAAAATCCTGGGCACCGATTATCCGGAAAGTGGTGAAATCAGCCGGTCCTACAAAACCCACAAACTAGATAATCTGTTAAAATTGAGCGGCTTATACACTAGCTTCGATCATGACATCAATCAAAATGCTGCTTTAAAGGTAAGTTGGTCTGTCGTAAAATCATGGAGCGAGGCCTCCCGGTACAGCCCAAAGGGCACGAACAGCCAACAAGATGTCCGGGATTTGATCGAAGCAATAGAGCATCCCGATCATGGTATTTTGACTTGGTTAAAGAAAAAATGGTAGAATTAGGATACATATTAAAAGTCAGGAAGGCGCTTGAGGCCTTTTACATCCGCGAAAATGACTACAACATTGACGGTAGCACTTTTAGTATTATCCTATTTATACCTTTGGTGCAACATGGTGATGGCTTTAAATACAATCTCATCCTGAGTGCTCAAAAGCTGGATAGTTACCCTAAAAAGCAGATCATTACTAAGGTTTTTTCCTGGTTTTCCAGTCAACTTACAAAAGCAGAGCAAGCTAAGATTGAAAGCCTGATCATCCTGTCTTCCGATGCACCTTTTGTCAGGCAAGTGGAAATGCTCAACCCCTTAAATGAAGAATTGAAAGAAATCCGGTCGATAGAACTAGCCGATGTAGAAATTGATTACGGCATACTCGTGTCCTCGCCCTTGCTCGAAAAAGCACAGCCCAATCGTGCTATTATCGCAATACTGGATAACGGGATGAGCCTTAACATGGGAGTGGACCAAATAGATGAGAATTTCAGGATTTCTTTTTACACTGGCAAAGCGTTGCGTGAAATGTTTGCCTATAATAATCTGGATGATTCAGAAAGGCAAAATGCAGAAAAACTCAAACAACTCAATAAGGCTCAACTCAAAAAACTGGGATATTACGATCATATAGACCTCAGTTCGATTCAGAGCATTCGATAAATTCTACGTGGGGCAGCTGCCCCTGTATTAGCATACCAAACTTATATGTCCGGAAACTTCGTCGATTACGTAAAGATTTGCTGCCGATCTGGCAAAGGTGGCGCGGGCTCTGCCCACCTGCACCGAAGCAAAGCCACCCCCAAAGGCGGGCCCGATGGCGGCGACGGTGGCCGGGGCGGGCACATCATCCTGCGGGGCAACAGCAACGTGTGGACCCTGCTGGCCCTGAAATACCGCAAACACGTCATCGCAGGGAGTGGTGGCAATGGCGGCCGCAATCACATGTTCGGCGCGGACGGCGAAGACATCATTCTGGAAGTGCCCCTGGGTACCGTAGCCCGGGATGCCGAAACCGGCGAAGTGGAGTTTGAAATCACCAAACACGACGAAGAACGCGTTCTGGTCAGCGGTGGCCGGGGCGGGCTGGGCAACAGCCACTTCAAATCCGCAACCAACCAAACGCCACGCTACGCACAGCCCGGCGAACCGGGGCAGGAATCCTGGAAAATCCTGGAGCTGAAGACACTTGCAGACGTGGGCCTCGTCGGCTTCCCGAACGCAGGCAAATCCACCCTGCTGTCCGTGATCACAGCGGCGAAGCCTAAAATCGCCAACTACCCTTTTACCACCCTCGTGCCTAACCTGGGCATCGTCTCCTATCGTGATGGCCGCTCCTTTGTCATGGCCGACATACCGGGTATTATTGAGGATGCCCATCAGGGCAAAGGGCTGGGCTTCCGCTTCCTGCGCCACATTGAGCGCAATGCGACCCTGCTCTTTATGATTCCCTGCGATACGGAGAATATCCGAAAGGAATATGATATCCTCCTCAACGAGCTGCAGCAATACAATGAGGAACTGATGCACAAGCCCCGCGTCCTGGCCATTACCAAAAGCGATATGCTCGACGAGGAACTGAAGGAAATGCTCAAATCAGAGTTGCCAAAGGAATTACCTACGCTCTTTATTTCCTCCGTTGCCCAGCAGGGCCTGCAGGAACTGAAAGACTTGCTTTGGGCCACCATTTCTGAGTATAAGGCCATTGATCAGGCGCGGGAGGAAGATCATTTCCCGGATTGGGGGGAGGAGGAATAATTAAAAATCCTTCTTTGCCCAATGAACTTCTACCGCAGCAGCAACACTTCTCCCTGCACTTGCTCCACCCTGCCATTGGGCAGCCTCACCTGCAGCACCCACACATAAACACCAGCCGGGGCGCTCTCGCCCCTGACCTGCCCGTCCCAAAAGAGGCGCCCGTCTTCCAGAGGCAGATTGCTGCGCTCA
>JANSXW010000211.1 GCA_024742755.1 bacterium
GCGCACGAGTAAGGCAATTGAGGTGTATTAGGCTTGATCGGGAAAGAGGGGCGCTCCTCCTTTTTTCCTTTCAATTGAGCACGGGTTTTTGAAGATCATACGAATTTATGTAGTTTGTAACAAATTTAAGCCACCTGCTTAAAGAAGGTCCTTATGCACAAAAACTTGCTTAACTAGATACCCCATGAAGGCAACCGAAGCGCAAACCGATCTTGCGCCCAAGATACTGATCGTTGACGATAGCCCCCTCAATACAAAATTGCTGAAATTCATACTCGATGAAGCCGGGTATGAAACCGTTGTCGCTTCTAACGGGGAGGACGGCATCGCGGCTCTGGAAGCCGAACAGCCCGACCTGCTGCTGCTCGATGTCATGATGCCGGATATTGACGGTTTTGAAGTCTGCCGGCGCATCAAAAAGGACCCGGCTAATGAAAACCTGCCCATCATTTTCATCACAGCCTTAGATCAGACGGAGGATATTGTCAAGGGTTTCGAACTGGGTGGAGTGGACTATGTCACCAAGCCTTTCAATAAAAAGGTGCTGCTGGTCCGTATCAAAAACCATATTGACCTGCTGACGAGCCGCCGTAAGGTAGAACGGCAGGCTACAGACCTGGCTGCCGCTAATCGCCTGAAGTCACGGATGTTTTCCATCATCGGGCACGATTTACGCTCGCCTCTTGGTTCCCTTAAGCTGAGCCTCGACTTTATCAACCGGGGGCTGATCGATCCCCGTAAAGAGGATTTTAAAGACACTGTCATTAAGCTACTGCAATCAACGGATGAGGGGCTCAACCTGCTGGAAAACCTGCTGGGCTGGGCCAAGTCGCAGAGCGATGCCCTGATCGTCACTCCCGAGGAAATAGAGTTGCGGGACGCTATCGAGAGCATTGCCCGCCTGGTTAAGCTCAACCTGGATAACAAAAAAATTCAGCTTGACCTCAACATTCCGGAAGATGTGCGGGTCATGGCCGATCTGCATATGCTCAACGCCATTGTCCGCAACCTGATCTCCAACGCTACAAAATTCACGCCCACCGGTGGCGCGATCACGGTCACCGCAGCGGAAGACGGTGGTGAGGTGGTCATAAAAGTGGCAGATACCGGCGTGGGCATACCACCGGAGAACCTGGACAAAATCTTCAACCCTAATGTGCAGACCACGACAGAAGGCACAAACAAGGAAGGGGGCAGCGGCTTAGGATTGCTGCTGGTTCAGGACTTTGTTCAGAAAAACAATGGAAAAATAAGTGTTGAAAGCACCGTTGGTGAAGGCACCACTTTTGCATTTACCTTGCCAAAGGCTTAGGAGAAGCAGATCGCCAACCTCCTGAGCACCCCGAGGCACAAAACATTAAACAAAGTGAGCACAAAAAAAGACTACTCCGTAGAAACCCTTCGTGGTTTCGCAATCATTCTGGTGGTGATGGGGCATGTGATCGGTTCCGGCTCCGATGGGGGCATGAAAGTAGCCGATGATTCAGGCTGGAGGCACCTCTATTTTACGTTTGAATACCTGAGGATGCCCTTGTTCACCGTGATTTCCGGCTGGGTTTATGCGCTGCGCCCGGTGTCCCTTGAAAAGTACAAAGCTTTTACCTCAAAAAAAGTACGGCGGATTTTGTACCCCATGGTCTTTGTGGGCACGGCTTACTTCCTGTTGCAGTACATCGTACCGGGTACCAATAAAACCGGGAACCTGGCTGAAATCTGGAAAATATACGTATTCCCCTACACGCTTTACTGGTATTTGCCCTCGCTTTTCTGGGTGTTTCTGGCAGTAGGCCTGCTGGATGCGTTCAAGCGGTTGGACAAGTTTGGGCATTGGGCCGCCTGGACGGCAGTAGCCTTTGTTTTGCTGTTGGTAAGGGATATGGTAATCCCGGAAGCGGCTCCCAACTACCTGAGCTATAAAGGCGGGATCTACCTCTTTCCTTTCTTCATGATTGGGGTGGGCATACAGCGTTTCAAGGGGTTCTTTGGCAATGTTTGGCTCAACCGGGCACTGGCAGTGGTGTTTATCGCCGGGCTGGCTATACAGCAATTGGGGTGGTATGATATCATTCAGTACAACCTGGATAAGAAAAGCGGCATGGGGCTGCTGATCGGTGTGACGGGCACGATACTGTTCTTCCGCCTTAAGTGGAAGGTGGAATGGCTGATCTACTTTGGCAGCTTTGCCTACTCCATCTATTTGTTCCACTCCTTTGGCACGGCTGCCGGGCGTATAGTATTGAAGAGTATTGGCATTTCTCAGGACATCCCTATCTTTTTGTTTTCTCTGGCAGTGGGCATGTTTGCGCCGATTCTGGCGGAAAAAATACTGGACCGCTGGGGCTGGACCCGCATGCTCTTCCTGGGCCGCAGCTATGCGCCTCCTAAAAAGGTGGACGCCACTCCAAAACCAATGACCCGGAGGGTGGTGTAGATTCAGGTTTCCGGAAAACTCAGGGGGTGCTTCAGGTAAGGCCAAAAAAAAGGAGCGATATGGATGCATTCCATATCGCTCTAATCGTATGTGTTTAAGGGGAATTTTTTCTTTACTGCAAAATCAGTGCCTGTGGCGCAGATGCCCAGCCTTCGTCAGATACGGCACGCAGAGAGTAGAAACCCGCTGGCAGGTTGCCCCGGTCAAGCGTAATCGTGATCTTATGCCGGCCGCCTTCTGTTTTGGTGTGAGCAATGCGGTGTACCCGGCCCTGCACATCGATCAGCTCGATGGCGTAGGTTCCTTCCGCCGGGCCGTCCACGTTAACGGCGAGCCAGCCTGCTGCCGGATTGGGGTAAGCCTGAACGCCTGTAGTGGCAGAAGCAGGGACCGCAAAGTGGCTGCGGGTGGCAGAAGCCGTGCGCGCAAGGTCCTGCTGAGCAACGACCTCGTCCCGGCCGGCTTCGATCAGCGCATTGCCATTGCAGTCGATGATGATGGCAAAAAGTTCGCCTTCTGCTGCCGTGTTGCGGGCATCAATCGCAAATAAGGTGATTAGGTGCGCCTCTCCGGCATGCTCAGGTGCCGGCGCGAAATCGATCACCACTGAATCCGGGTGATAGGTAGCCGTCGCATACGAAGGTAGCCCGGAAACCAGGTATTTGATGGGCTCAGCATCCGGGTCAGTTGCCTGAATGGTCAGCTGTTGCCCAAGCCCTGTGCAGATATCCAGGTTGTCGAGTGGTGGGAGCACCGGTGCATGATTGCCGCCGGAAAGATAAACGATCTCAATACCATTGATCTTGGGCTTGTTTTGGATGCTGATGAACTCAAGGTCAATCGTTTCACCCTGTAAGATGGAGACGGTAAAGGTTTTCTTCAAGGCAGCGAGGCCGGCTTCAGCGTAAATACTGAAATTGTCGAGGGCCAGGTTGCCGTTCAGGAGCATATCAAAGACCACCGGGCCTTCATCATTAATGTCTTGCGAGCGTTCCGCGAAGAATAGGTTTACTTCGTAGGTGCCTTCATCTACCGGCATAGACCAGTACATCTGATCGCCTGAGAAGCCTTGTGTGGCAAACGGCCCAAACAGGTTATCCGGCGCACCCGTGGTATTGTTGCCAGACCAGCCGTGGCTGCCTGTGCGGTGAGTTTTAGTGATTTCGAACGGCGTGATTTGATGATAACCATCTTCCCAGGTCAGGTCAAGGTCAACCAGTTCAGGCCCGCCACAATTCACCCGAATGACCGGGGTGCCGGTAGCGATTTGCTTATGGAAAACATGAACATCTACCTCCACGGAATCTACGCCACCAAATTGGTCATCCGCTATGATCTTGATCGTGTGGATACTTCCCGCATGCCGGTAGCGAACATCAGTTGCCAGGTAATGCTGTCCGTTGTGCTCGTCAAGGGCCATGAATGCAGGAATATTGAGGACGGAAACGATAATCTCATCCCCCTCTGCATCGGTGATGGGCACATCAATCCGGTCCTGTGAAAGCGTGAGCAGCTGAATGTTGCCACTGAAGTCAATCCGGGGCGCGGTATTGTTGGGGTTGCGGACGATATACTCAAACGCCAGGCGGGTTTTATCGCCATGGGAGTTGTCAGAAAGCACCACCTTGATAGGATAAACGCCTTTGTCTGATGGAGTAGGGTTGGAAAGCAGGCGGGCACTGCCGTCAGCCAGTACCTGTACCTGTATGAATGTCGGCAGGCCGGAAAGGTCATACTGAATGCCATCGCCATCCGCCGTATAAGCGCCCAGCTCGAGTGTATCGGCTTTATTCCAGTCTGCCATGTACTCCTTGGGCAGGTCGAGCTTAGGCAGGTAATTCATGGTAAAGGAAAGGCCAGGCTGAGGGCCCATATCCTGGTACGGAGCCGGAAACTGAGGGTAGGGGACGGAAAGGTTCGGGTTGGTAATAACCGCAAATGGCGCCTGAGAAGTGCCCGTCTCCGTCGAATTGGCAGAGGCGCCGGAATTGTTCCTGTAGAAAACGGTGGAGGCGCCACCGTACCATTGGTTATCCATGAGCTCGATTGGGTTGATCTCGTTAAGGTTGCGGATCACATAATCGAGCTGCATATTGTAGAAGTAGTTGCCTTCAATCAGGATCGGTGCTTCTTCAGTGGAGATGGTCCGGTTGTCAATGTAGCCCCCCTCGCTATCGGCGCAGTAGTTGTTGGTGATCTCAATGTCGCCGGAACCCAGGGCAATGAAACTGTGCTCATAGGCTCCAATCATTACGTTATTGTAAAAACGCCCAACGCTGTTGTCCCCGATTTGCAGGCTTTTGCCATGGTATTTTTTGTGGTCTACACCGGCATTCCAGATGAAGTTATTGTAAACGGCCACATCCTCTACGGCATTGGCAATTTGAATGCCTTCCCGGCCGGTATTTTGAGTGATATTGTTGAATATCCGAAGGTGCTTAAACTCCATGCCCGGCGATTTGGTCTCGCCGATATACATTCCTTCTGTGACATTTTTTATGAGGTTGTCATGGATCACCAGGTGCTCAAAAACGGGGATGGGGTAGGGAGGATTGCCGCCAAAGTCCTTTTTAGCCATGATGCCAAAGAAGCCATCGTGGTCAATTTCCACAAACTCGATCTCACAATGGGAAGACAGTCCCGAAAAGGCAACGCCGCAGTTGGAGGCGATGAGTTTGAAGCCGTAGTGGTCTGTGGCAGTGCCCCGTCCGCTCAGCTTAATGTGCTTGCAGTCCCGGAAATCAATTGCGCTGCCGTAGGTGGTGTTGATATTCACCTGCCCACCGTTGTTGATGACAACTATAGGATGCTCAAAGCTCCCTTCAATATCCTTAAAGATCAGGGCTTTGGTGCGGCCGCTTGCAATAAAAATGGTATCGCCAGGGCTGGGAGGCGTATCAAATGAGCCCGGTGTGTAGTAAACGGGGGCTTCCGCATCAATATAATAATTGCTCTGTTGTCCCAAAATGGGAACAGAAAGCACGATTGCAGTGAGGAGTGTGAGTATTTTGTGCATAGTTCATTTGAGCTGTTCTGTATTGTAAAAGTACCCGGAAGCCCAAATGAAAAATCAAATAATTGACAATGCTTGTGACAGGGCATATGTGGCAATGACAGGATTGAGCTTGTTAAGGATGAGTCGGTGGGCAGGAAGGGCGAAAATGCTTACCTTTGGGACTTTCAACAAGCAGAAAATACAACACACCTTGAGCGATAAAGTACGAATAGGCACCCGTGGCAGCAAACTGGCCTTGTGGCAGGCCCACCACACGCAGGACCGCCTCTCAGAAGCAGGCATTGAATCCGAGCTGATCATCATCAAAACGCAGGGCGACCGCATTCAGCACCTGAGCTTCGATAAAATGGAAGGGAAGGGCTTCTTCACTAAGGAAATTGAGGACGCGCTGCTGCGCAATGAGATCGACGTGGCGGTGCACTCCATGAAAGACCTGCCGACCAACTCGCCGGAAGGCCTTTGCATCACGGCCGTCTCCTACCGGGAAAACCCGGCAGACTGGCTGGTCATCCGTAAGGAAAAGTTGGATAAGGCGCAGGACTTATGGCTGCCGGAGAAGGCCGTGGTCGGTACTTCTTCCGCCCGGCGCAAGGCGCAGATTTTGGATTTCCGGCCGGATGTGGAGATCAAAGACATTCGCGGCAACGTGCCCACCCGCCTCAACAAGCTGAGGGAAGGGCAGTTTGACGCCATTCTACTCGCCGCTGCCGGCATGACCCGCCTTAAGATCGAGGCAGAAGACCTGGAAATCCTGAAATTCAACCCCAGGGAGTTCATTCCTGCTCCGGCACAGGGCGTACTGGCCTGGCAAACCCGGGAGGAGGACAAGCCCACCCGCCGCCTGCTGAAGCACATCCACGAAAGGGAAACCGCCGAGCTGACCAATATTGAGCGGAAGGTTTTAAACCTGCTCAATGGGGGCTGTCAGATGCCGCTGGGGGTTTACTGTGAGAAGGACCCGGCCGGGAACTACCATGTTTGGGCAGCGCTTGCTGATGCATGGAATGCCCCCCTGAGGCGGGTACAGCTTTCGCAGAGTACCAAACATCAATTGGCGGAACGCGTAGTGGAAGCTTTGCATAAGTCTTAAAGCACTGCGCTCACCCGCTCCAGTGCCATGACCAGCGCCAAACCAAAGGCGCCCCCGGAAATGAACAGGTTCCATTCCCGCTGCCGGACCCGCATGAGTTGCAGGGCTACTGCAGAGAGCGCCAGTACCACCGCAACAATCGCCAGCTGGCCCAGCTCAACCCCTATATTAAAAGCCAGTAGCTGGGTTACGAGCTGATCTTCCTGTCCGGGCATCAGGCTGGACCGCAAAAAATTGGAAAATCCCATACCGTGGATGAGCCCAAATAGTGCGGCAAACCCATAATTGACTTTCATGGTCCGGTCCCACACCCGGTTGCTGCCGGCCTTGCGGTGGGCGACGACGTTGTAGATGGCCGTCAGCGCGATGGTTACCGGGATCAGAAACTCTATCCAGGCGGCATTGACCGGGATGACCCCCAGCACGGCAAGCGCCAGGGTAATGGAGTGCCCAATGGTGAATGCCGTAGCCAGCAGGGCTACGCTCTTCCATTCCCGGAGCTGGTAAATCGCACAAAGCGCTACGATAAACAGAATGTGGTCATAGCCTTCCAGGTCAGAAATATGGCTGAAGCCCAGTTGGAGGTAAGTCTGAAAAACGGATTGCATAGATTGGTGCGGTTAGTCTGATGCAAAAATAAAGCACCGTCCCGGTTTATTCCCCGAAACGGCGCTCTTTATATGGTCAGCCTAGTGGATTGAGCCGTAAACATTTGACAGTTAAAGACTAGGCACTACATAAGGCTTGAGCATGAAAATACTATCAAACAATTCGGTCTAGTCGCACTAGGGGCTTAGTGCCCGTTTGCATTAATAGCGGTAGTATTCCGGCTTGTATGGGCCTTCCACTTTTACGCCAATGTACTCCGCCTGATCTTCGCGCAGGGTTTCCAGCTCGGCACCGATTTTTTCCAGGTGCAGGCGGGCAACCTCTTCGTCAAGGTGCTTAGGCAGGGTGTACACTTCGTTTCCGTACTGATCACCGTTGGTCCACAGCTCAATCTGCGCCAGTACCTGATTGGTGAAAGAGTTGGACATCACGAAGGAAGGGTGGCCGGTAGCGCAGCCCAGGTTGACCAGGCGGCCTTCTGCCAGCAGGATGATATCCTTGCCGTCGATGGTGTACTTGTCAACTTGTGGCTTGATCTCAGTCTTGGTGTGGCCGTGCTCGCGGTTGAGGTAGGCGACGTCAATCTCGTTATCAAAGTGGCCGATGTTGCAAACGATGGCCTTGTCCTTCATCATCTTGAAGTGCTTTTCGCTGATGATGTCTTTGTTGCCCGTAGCAGTCACAATAATATCAGCACGCGGAATGGCATTCTCCATGCGCTTCACTTCGAAGCCGTCCATAGCCGCCTGCAGGGCACAGATCGGGTCAATTTCGCTGACGATCACCCGGCAGCCAGCGCCACGCAGGGAAGCGGCAGTACCTTTGCCCACATCACCGTAACCGGCAACAGCAGCTACTTTGCCCGCCATCATCACGTCGGTGGCACGGCGGATCGCATCCACTGCAGATTCCTTACAGCCGTACTTGTTGTCAAACTTGGACTTCGTTACGGAGTCGTTGAC
>JANSXW010000279.1 GCA_024742755.1 bacterium
CTCTGAAGACCACGGCGTGTCCCTGGCCGTGTTCTACGCGTCTCGCACCAAGGATGCCTACTACGGGCAGTGGCTTGTTGCGAACGTGGCTTTCCGAAAAGAGGCGGACTTGCAAACGCAGGCAGCTGACCGGGTGCCAGCATTGGATACGCATCCTTTGATGCTACCCAATAATAAAGGTAACTTTGCTGCTGCCGCCAGGTCCAAACGTCATCCGGATCCTGGATCCGGATGCAGCGCGGATCCGCCGCGGATCCTGTCCGGATCCATGTCCGGACGCCGATCCGGATCCGGATCCGGATTGGGAGGCCCCCCAGTGCAAATCCGGATCGTGATCCGGATCCGGTCCCGGACCGCCCTCCGGATTCACGTCCGGATTCTGCTCCGGATGTAGTCCGGATAGCCATCCGGATCCCGATCCGGATCCCGATCCGGATCCCGATCCGGATTCCGATCCGGAGCCCGATCCGGATTCCGATCCGGATCCCGATCCGGATTCCGATCCGGACCCCGATCCGGATCTCGAGCCCGGGCCTGATCCGGACCTTGCTCCGGATGTTGCGTCCAGATCCGGGCCACGGGCTGCGCCGTTTGCTCCATGTTCTTCGGAAGTCGGGTGTCTTGCTTCATGTTCCGGATGGAATCCTGTGGCTGGTGTTGTTTCACAGGTCGTTGTCGGCGCGCAGCACGAGTGCGCGGTCCCTCTCCGCTGGGTGTCCGCCTCATCGTGGCGGAGGGGTCTAGTACCTGCTCCGGACGCAGTGGTGCGTCCGGAGCAGGGAAGCTAAGAGACACCCACAGGGTATGGATAGCCAAGCAGCCAAGCTGGCGGGCCGTTGGCGCTAGGGCCAGGCCAGACACAGGTTTTTTTTCACACTTGTACGTGGCAGGCTTCTGGTGCTTCCCAGGCGCGTTCTGTGTTTCTCATGTTAGAGACACGTGCCTGGCGACAGGTCTTGGTCGGCCGTTGGTGCTGGGGGCCAAGTTAGACACGCTGGCAGACTGGTTTTGCAGGTTGCTTTTTGAGCCCTGTGGCAGGCTTCTGACAGCTGCTCGCGCGTCCCCAAGTGCGCACGAGAGACGACAACAGACTCACTTTCCGTGTTTTTTTTCGCGCCAGGCCACTGCTTCTTGCTGGTGCTCCAGGCATTTCGCGTGTTTTGCTTTGCAGGTAGCCATTTGCTTGTCTGCCAGGCCCTTGCTGGTGGAGCATCCTGCAGGCGCGCACCCCGCAGGCAGGTTGTGCGTTGTTTTTGCCCGTAGCCATTTCACACCGACGGGAGCCAACAGGTTGTGCTTGACGGGTTGTGCATTGTTTCCTGGGCCACTTGGAACGTGACACGTATGCAGCCGCAAGATGGCTCGCGGTCGGGTGCGAGCCCGCGACTTGGAAGATGAAGTGTCCTGGCAAGAGGTCCTGAGCAAACGCTGCTGTGTGCGGCGCCCCGGGGCCGCGCCAGCTCGGCTGGCGGAGGCAGAGGCGCGGCGCCTTGACAAGCGGGCGGCGGCCCGTGCGGCTGCAGAGGCCGCGCTGCAAGAGGCGCAGCGCCTGCCGGACTCGGCGCAAACTCGGCTGGTGGCGGAGAGACTGCGGCTGTGGAGCGTGGCGCAGGCCTGGGCCCCCTGTGCCACTTGCGGCGCAGTGCAGGGTCGCGCCTTCGACTTGGCGGTGTTGACTGACACGGGCGTGGAGGCAGACGCTGCCAGAGCGGTCGGTGCTTGCCGGTTCTGTCGGGCCGGGCACGTGGTGCCGCAGGCGGATGATTTTCCTGCGGTGCTGGTTGGACTGCGCCCTAGGCAGCTTGTGGCGCTGCGACCTGTGGTGCTTCACCAGGGCGAGCGGATACAAGGCAAGGGTGAGCTCATACGCCACGGAGGACCTACACGGCTGGCCTGGGCAGCGTGCCACGTTCGAGACCAGGTGGCCGCCTTGCCAGCCGCGTGGCAGGAACGGGCGCTGGATGCTTTTCATTTTCTTTGCAGCCACGCAGAATCCGCCTATGGGGAGTGGGTGCAGCGACACGAGGCCATGCTACGCGACGAGCGCGGCGGCAGCTCCCTTGGCCCCTTTGGCCTGCTTGAGCCGCACGTTGAGTGCGCTCTTTTCCCAGACCTATACCCGTGGCGAGTCTGGTGCGAGTCGCACGGGCGTGGAGCAGGCAACTACCGCTCGCCCAAGGAGGCGTTCTTGGCTAAAGTCTGTGGGCCGGTGCAGGACTACGGGCTGAACTACGAGCTCATACAGTTCCAGTTCGATCGCTGGGTGACTGGGTACTTCACAGCCCGGGGAGCTGTGGGTGCGGACACGCCGCTGAAGTGGCTTCTGCGGCGATTTCCTGATGCGCCGCAGCAGAACTACGCGACCAAGTTGCACGTCGTGGACTTGCACCGCCAGTATGGGGCTGCGGCTCTGTTTCTGACTGTGGCCCCGGGCCTCTTTGAAGCCCCGCTGCCAGCGGTCGTGGAGCAGCCGATGCTACAAGGACGCGTGACAGTGCTCGGATGCAACGCCTTGGCGTGCTTGCACATCTCGCACTTGCTTGAGGAGCTGTGCACGGCTTACGTGCTGCACCGCGACCAAAGAAGTCTGCGGAGCCCCTACGGTCTGCTGCGCTGCAACAAGGCGGAGAACCCGATCCTCGCGGCTGTGGTGAAGTACGAGTACCAGGACGGCGCTCGCCAAGCGCGGGAGGACTACCACGGAACCGGCGTCAAGCACGCCCACATTTTGGTGTGGCTGCGGGATCCGCATCGGAACTGCTTCTTGCAGTGGATGTGCAGCACGTCAGACGGCCACCCCGCCTGGCTGCAGACAGCCTTGCGGACACTCCAGAAGCAGCCGACCAGAACCCCGCTGGGCGCCTATGTGGGAGGCGTTGACAGCCCGGAGTGGCACGGTGGCGCGTTGCGCTTGGAGGGCGAGGGCTCGGCACGGTTGTGCCTCAGCACACTTGCGGCCAGCTACCTGGCGCACACTGATGTCACCGTGGTTGTGCGCCCCGGCCAGGCCAGCGACTACATGGCCAAGGTCTGCGCGTATACGGCCAAGGATGTCTCTGGCCTAGACCATACTTGGCTGGAGCAGTGCAGCAGCTCCTTGACGGCCGCCCGCCTGTACCTGCGCTCCTGCCGCCCATCCGTCATGAAGCAGCTGGACATGCTGCGGGAAGCGTCCAACTGGAAGTGCACGGTGGCGCGCAAGGAGGTGTGGCTGCCGCTGCCCACAGATGCGGCTGATGACCCGCTAGTCCGGAAGTACATGGCTTGCCCGGTCCGGCCCGAGACTATGACCTACCTGCAGTGGCTGCGCGGTTTTCGCACGGAGAACGTAACAAAGCCGCGGCCGTACGCCTCTGAAGACCACGGCGTGTCCCTGGCCGTGTTCTACGCGTCTCGCACCAAGGATGCCTACTACGGGCAGTGGCTTGTTGCGAACGTGGCTTTCCGAAAAGAGGCGGACTTGCAAACGCAGGCAGCTGACCGGGTGCCAGC
>JANSXW010000332.1 GCA_024742755.1 bacterium
AGCCGATCAGATGGTGGAGCTGAAGGAGCGCAAAATGGAAATCAAGGAGCTGGAGTCTGACCTGCGCCAAAAGGAAAAGAGCTTCGGCGATAAAGTCAAAGCCCTGGACAATCAGCGGGCAGAACTGGAACAGCGCGAAGCGGATGCCATCGCCCTGCGGGAGAACCTCGAGAAGCAGATCAAAGTCATGAACCGCAAGCGCGAGGAACTGGAGACCGCAAGCGAGCGCCACATCAAGGAACTGGAAAAAGTGGCCAACCTGAGCGAAGCCGAAGCTAAGGAGCAGCTGCTCGAAGCGGTAAAAGCCAAGGCGGAGACCGATGCTATGGCGCTCATCAGAAACACGGTGGAGCAAGCCAAAATCACAGCGAATAAGGACGCTAAAAAAATTGTTATTCAGTCCATTCAGCGCATGTGCGCGGAGTACACGATTGAGAATACCGTTTCGGTCTTCAACCTCGACTCCGACGACCTGAAGGGGCAGATCATTGGCCGGGAAGGCCGGAATATCCGGGCGCTGGAAGCCGCTACCGGTGCGGAAATCGTCGTGGACGACACGCCGGAAGCCATTGTGATTTCCAGCTTTGACCCCATCCGCCGGGAAGTGGCCCGTCTGGCGCTCAAGCGCCTCGTAGCCGATGGCCGTATCCACCCGGCACGCATCGAAGAGGTGGTGGCCAAAGTCCGCAAGCAGCTCGATGAACAGATTGTGGAAATCGGTGAGCGCACTGTCATCGACCTGGACCTGCACGGGCTGGATGCCTATCTGGTGAAGATGGTAGGCCGTATGCGCTTCCGCTCGTCCTACGGGCAGAACCTGCTCAAGCACTCCATTGAGACCGCCAACCTTTGCGCCATCATGGCTGCCGAGCTCGGCCTGAGCCGCAAGCAAGCCAAAATGGCCAAGCGGGCCGGCCTGCTGCACGACATCGGCAAAGTCGCCGAGGAGGAAACGGAATTGTCCCACGCCCTGCTGGGCATGAAGCTTTGTGAGAAGTACGGCGAGCACCCTGTGGTTTGCAATGCCGTAGGTGCCCACCACGATGAGGTAGAGATGAACAACATCCTCTCCCCTATCATTCAGGCCTGTGATGCCATTTCCGGTGCCCGCCCCGGCGCGCGCCGCGAGATCCTCGAAAGCTACCTCAAGCGGATTGGCGAGCTGGAAGAACTGGCGATGGAGCACGAAGGCGTACAAAAAGCCTATGCGATGCAAGCCGGCCGTGAGCTGCGCGTCATCGTAGAGTCCGAAAAAGTAACCGATCAGCGGGCCGACGAGCTGTCGTTCCAGATTTCTCAGAAAATCCAGGACGATATGCAGTACCCCGGGCAGATCAAAGTGACCGTCATCCGCGAGAAGCGGGCGGTGGCTTATGCGCGGTAGGGCATAATTGGTAACTGGTCAAGCAATCCCCTGTCCGATGTATTTGGGCAGGGGATTTTTTTGTGGTGCTCTTTTGCCGGTCATGCAGGGATTGCCATCAGATGGTTCAGCAGAACCTTCTCCATACCCAAAAAGACAGACCACGCTATATTCAATGGGCAAAACCGATTATCCCAGCTCTTTTTGCAACTCAAACCCAAGTCAAGCCAAACGTCAATTCACCTAAATTTATTCCACCGGAATTGGCACTATCTCGTTTTTTAGCTACATTGTAACCACAACGCGTTCCGGTTGCTCGCTCGAATGCGCCTCTTGTAACTAATATCCCTTTACACATATGCAATACCTATTTTCCATCTGTCCCCCCGCGTTAAGTATTATTGCCTTATCCTTTGATAAACTCATAAGCGGCAGTGCAGATTTATCCGGGTTTAGCCTTGATACTGCTGCACTACAGCCCATTGCTTATATGGCAGACGGGACAAAGCAAAAGATCACGCTTTCAATCCGTTCCGGGGGGAAGCTGGGCAATGGTTTCTTGCAGCAAGCGGATAACACCCCTCTGGAAGAAAGCAACGAACAGAAATCAGCATTAGGTGCACAAGTGTTGGTTGCCCCTAACCCCTTCAGTCAAAAGCTGCTGATCGACCTTGGGAGCACTCCTTCAGGCGCACAAGCCTCAGTTACTATTTTCAACAGC
>JANSXW010000074.1 GCA_024742755.1 bacterium
AGCGTCACTGGATACATCCGCATTAACGGTATTGTAACGGCCACCGATGTAGAAGTCCTCATTCTTGCCGAAGCGGTACAGTACATCCGCAGCAACCTGCGTCATATTGCGCTTTTCAGGTTCGAACCAGTTGCGTCCGCTGGACATTTCGTAAGTTCCGAAGAATTCAAACCCACCAGCTTTCACGAATGCGTTGCCCATAAAGGCAGTCACTTCGTCCGTAAAACCAGGGCTGTAACGGCCGGAGGAGAAGATGCCGCGGTCGCCAGCGCCTACACCCGGAGGAGACATCACGAGGTAGTAGCGGGAGCCGCCACGGTCACCACTGTAAAGGTGGTTAACCGCTGAGCTTGCAGTGTGGTAGGCAGAACCGGTTATCCGGAGGCGTACGTTTTCTGCTACCTGGCTATCGTAGCCAATCTTACCAATGATAGAAGGTGCACGCTTAGAGTTTTCGTCTACTTCACTGGTGTTGGGAGCCGTGATATTGCCATTGATTTCACCACCGGTGATTCCCAGCATGGCAATCCAACCCTCTTTCTGATAGTAAACTTCACCACCGATCTCTGTATTGAAGGCATCAACGATGTAGTTGCCTACGAATGGGTTGTACATGGCATTACCGTTGTCCGTACGGCGGAAGTGGGCATCACCGTAGTTGATTTCCATGTGGCCGGCACGAATGGTAATGTTTTCCATCAGTTTATCGGCGAAAGCACTGTTAAGGAAGGACAGGTCATCGACTTGAATAAATCCACCTTTCACCCATGCTTCGGGGTGGTGGCGGGAAGACAAGTAGGTTACCAGATTCAGGCGAACCCCTTTGGCCAATTCCACATCGATATTCAGGTTGGCTGTTGCGAGGTTGAAACCAGGCTCAAGGTTGTACAGTTCATTGTCAAACTGGCCATCGCCATCTACATCCATAAGGGTATTGCTGTGGTCGAGGGCCTGGAATTGTTGAGCAAAGTTACCGCCGATGCGGACTTTCACGCCTTCGAAGTCAAGGCTGTCTTTTTTGAGGTATTCGAATTCATTCACACCTTCCTGATCGTAAGGGCGAAGATTGTCAATCCTGGCTTGCTGAGCCATCAGTGAGGTCACCGCAAGCAGTGCGATGAGGCTAAATAGTGCTTTGAATAATTTCATGACGAGTAGGTTTTTTAACGTGGTTGTTTTATGTGAATCGCTAACACACGCACCGTTCAGGCAGGGCCGGGCATAACGATCCCGGTCAGAAGTCCTGTTAGCAAGGGCGCTGTTTTTCGAGAAAATCCAGATGAATCTTTAAGTCTTACCGGTCCAGGCTGGCGTTGCCGTTGGAAGGCACCATATTGACACTATAGTCAATGGTGACTTTTTCACCGGTTTTAATGGAGCCCATCAGTGCAGTGGGAGGTTCCACTCCATAGTCGGGCATATTGATGTCGTAGCTGCCGGAGAAAACCAGCCCGCCGTTGGCTACCGGTTTCCCGTTGGCTTTGAGGGTGACAGTTTTGGTTTGCCCTGCCACTGTAAGCTTGCCGTTTGCCGTGATCAGGTATTTGCCATCTACCCATTTCACATCAGCGGTGCCTACTTTAAAGGTGATGTTGGGATATTTGTCCATTTTGAGGGCGTCCCAGGTTTTGCCGTCCATAATCCGGCCTTTGGTACTTACAATACCCCCAACCGGGACGGTCACCGACAAGTTTCTGATGTTGCCAACCTTGCCGTTTTCCCAGTCGATGTAGGCCTCTGCATTAATCTTGGTGATATCCGATGTCCAATCGTGCAAGGTGGAAGTCCCGGATACGGTCATGTCAAAATGTGCTACCTCATAGGCCTGCCCGGAAAGTGAAGCCGCAATCAGTAGTGCGAGTAAGTTCAATAGCAGGTTTTTCATATCTCTCTGTTTTTATTGATAGTTCAAAGATATCCTACTTAACGGGTGGGGATTGGTGACATTCGTCAAAACCCTGTGTGACCTTTATCACTCAGGCGTCAAAGGCTCAACAATGCTACATCTATAAAGTGGTTTTTCAAGCCTTTTTACGATATTTAAGGTGTATTCGCCTTGGTAAACTTTCCAAATCACCATAACAAACCTGACTTTATGAAACATCTTTTGTGGGTTTTTACCCTTTTGCTGCTCTCTGACAGTCTTTTGGCGCAAGCCCCCTCGGGCTACCAAATGCCGCCCAAAGCCATCGCCGATCTTGCCGACGCCCCTCTGCCTCCCGCTCTGCGCATCAACAGCAGCCGGGAGTGGATGATGCTGATGGAGCGCCCCGGCTACCCTTCTATTGAGGAACTGGCACAGCCGGAACTGCGCCTGGCAGGCCTGCGCATGAACCCCAGGACCAACGGGAGCAGCCGCAGCTACAGCTATTCGAGCCTTACGCTGAAACATATGGACAGCGGGCGGACCTTCAGCGTTTCCGGATTACCGGATGCTGCGCAGATCGAAAACCTGAGCTGGTCGCCTGATGGCAAACGCTTTGCCTTCACCATTACTACGCAGAAAGGCATTGCACTTTGGACAGGCACCGTAGCCGGGAAGTCTGCCAGCGCTCTTACCGATGACCGGGTAAACGACGCTATGGGCGGCACGCCTTACGACTGGATTGGCAGTGATCAAATCCTGGTCAAAATGGTGCCCAAGGACCGGGGCAGCCGCCCGGAGGAAACGCTGGTGCCCGCCGGGCCGGTTATTCAGGAGTCTGCCGGACAAAAGACCACCCTGCGGACGTATCAGGATCTGCTGGAAAACCCTTATGATGAAGACCTCTTCGAGTATTACACCACTTCAGAACTGGTGATGCATAATCTGGAGAAAGGCACCTCAAAGCCCTTTGCAAAATCAGGCCTGATAGCCGGTGCCAGCCCCTCCCCCGATGACCAGTATATTTTGGTGGAGACCATCCACCGTCCCTTTTCCTACCTGGTGCCCTACTATCGTTTCCCAACCACTATTGAAGTTTATGATCAGAAAGGCAACCTGGTAAAGCTAATTGATGAGCAACCGCTGATCGAGCAGCTGCCCAAAGGTTTTGGGGCCGTACCGGAAGGCAAGCGCCGCATCAGCTGGCGGGACGACCAACCGGCGACGCTGTATTGGGTGGAAGCTCAGGATGGTGGCGACCCGCAGCGGGAAGTGGATGTCCGGGACAAGCTGTTTTACTGGTCAGCCCCCTTTAAAGATGGGGAAGTGAAGGCAGGCCTGGATTTTGAGCTCCGCTTTAGCGGCATCGTTTGGGGCAATGCCTCCACTGCTATTGCATACGAATACTGGTGGGCCACCCGAAATATTAAAACCAGTCTGTTTGCGCCGGGCAAACCGGAGAGCAAAAAGGTGCTGTTCGACCGTTCCTACCAGGACCGCTACAGCGACCCCGGCAGCTTTGAGACGACTTACAATGAATTTGGTGAGCAGGTGCTGCTTATGGCAGATGGCGGCCGCACCCTCTTTCTCACCGGACAGGGGGCCTCACCGGAGGGCAACCGGCCTTTTGTCCGCACTTTTGATCTCAAGACCAGTGAAACGGAGGAACTTTGGCGCTCTGAGGCTCCTTATTATGAATCTCCTGCCTTTATCCTGGATGCGGAAAAGGGACTGGTGGTGACCCGCCGCGAATCACCGGACGATCCGCCCAACTACTACATTCGCAACTGGAAGACCGGTGGCCTTGATGCGATAACAGACTTCCCCCACCCCTACCCGGCTCTGGCTGGGATTGAAAAGGAAGTGGTACAGTATCAGCGCGAGGATGGGCTTGACCTGCAGGGCGATTTGTATTTGCCGAAAGGCTATAACCCGGAAACGGACGGTCCGCTGCCGGTGATCATGTGGGCTTACCCCCGGGAATTCAAAAGCAAAGGAGATGCCGGGCAGGTACAAGGCTCACCTTATGAATTTGTGCGCTTATACTGGGGTTCGCCTCTCTATTGGCTTACGCAGGGCTACGCGGTTTTTGATCAGGTAGCCATGCCTATCGTCGGAGAGGAAGATGAAGAGCCTAACGACTACTTCCGGGAGCAGCTGGTGGGCAATGCCGAAGCCGCAATTGATGCGCTGGCAGAACGGGGCATTGCTGACCGCAACCGCATCGCAGTGGGCGGGCATTCCTACGGCGCCTTTATGACGGCTAATCTGCTGGCTCATTCTGACCTCTTCGCAGCGGGCATTGCCCGGAGTGGAGCTTACAACCGGACCCTGACTCCATTTGGCTTTCAGAGCGAAGAGCGGACCTACTGGGATGCGCCGGAAGTTTACTACACCATGTCGCCCTTCATGCACGCCGATAAGGTCAATGAGCCGCTTTTGATGATTCACGGGGAGGCGGACAACAACAGTGGGACCTTCCCGCTGCAGAGCGAACGGATGTATCAGGCCATCAACGGCCTGGGCGGCAAGGCACGGTTGGTTATGCTGCCGCATGAAAGCCATGGCTACCGCGCCCGCGAGTCTATTATGCATATGCTCTACGAGCAGGATGCCTGGTTGGAGAAGTATGTGAAGAACCGGGAGGTGAAGCCTTAAAAGATTTGCTGCAAACGGACTCCTGAATCCGTACTTTTCCGGGAGCCCCCGCTCAGTTGCGATAATGCAGGAGCGGGGGCTTCTTGTTTGCCCGGTAGCTTCCTAACAAAATTGTAAGCGCTGCGCTCCAAAACCAAAATGCGCTCCAAAACCTTATTATTTCCAAAAAACAACATGCGGCTTTTTCTATTTATGCTGTTGCTGTCTGGCAGCAGCTACGCTTATGGACAACAAACAACCCAAGACGACATGAAACTGATTTATGTATACGATGCCCTCTGCGGCTGGTGCTACGGCTTTTCTCCGGTGATTACAGCATTCCACAAAAATCATCGGGAGGAGCTGGATTTTGAAGTTCTCTCCGGAGGAATGATTACCGGTGGCAGGATTGGCCCTATCGGCGAGGTGGCCGGGTATATTAGCCAGGCATACAAAGATGTGGAGCGCGCAACCGGTGTGATTTTCGGTCAAAGCTTTCTGAAAGATATCCTGGAAGAAGGATCAGCCATTTTCACTTCCATCCCACCGGCGGTAGCGCTTACCGTCTTCAAGCAGCATCAGCCCCGGCAGGCGGTTGCCTTTGCCGCCCGCCTGCAGAAAGCCATCTACTACGATGGCATAGCACCTACCGATTATGAGGCCTACGGGCAATTGGCTGCTGAATTTGGGCTTGACCCCAGCTCGTTTGTCGCGGAGATGAAAAGCAATGAAAACCTGCAGCGTGCCCGGGAAGAGTTCCAACGTGCCTCGGGTTTCGGAGTCACGGGCTTTCCAACAGTCCTGCTTCAGCAAAATGGCCGGATGGTGGTTCTTGCCCGTGGCTATGTGCCGCTTTCGAGGCTGGAAGCAGCCTACCAGCAAGCGATGGAATAAGTGTTGCAGGGCACGTCCAGCAACCATGCCCGAACGGAGATGAGATGGGGCAAAGGGTAAACGGCTCTCGTACGAAAGCCCTACTGCCGCATCGCTTCCACCGGGTCCATACGGGAAGCCTGTATAGCTGGAATCAGCCCGGAGGCTACCCCGACCAGCACTGAAACCACTACGCCCAGCACCATATTCCCAAAGGACAGGTACATATCAAAGTCGATGATATTGGAGAGCATTGTGATGATGGCGTAAATCAGGCCCAGCCCCGCCAGGCCGCCGATAAAGCAAAGGACAACAGACTCGATCAGAAATTCCAGCAGGATGACAATGCGTTTGGCGCCCAGGGCTTTTTTGACCCCTATCAGGTTGGTGCGCTCTTTGACGGAAACGAACATGATATTGGCTACACTGACGATACCCACAAGCATGGCAAACAACCCGATCACGATGCCCACCAGGTTGAGAATGCCGAAGAAGCTATCGAAGACACTGGAAATCATGGACAACTCGTTGAGCGCAAAGTCATCATCCGCCCGGGGAGGCAGCCGGTGGTGGGCTCTGAGAATGCCTCTGATCTCATCCTTCATTTGCTGCATGCTGACGCCTTCTGCTGCTTTCGCATTTACGGAAGTGTCGAAGATCTGCCGGGCTTTCAGGTTGGCCAGCCCCCGGGCGTTGTTGTAGGAAACAAGGAGGCAGTCATCGAAATCGAGTGGATTCAGCAGGGCATCTCCTGATTTTTCAATCACGCCAATGACCTCATATTTGCGCCCCATCATTTTGATGGTACGCCCGATGGGGTCAATCTCGCCAAAGAGCTCCTCCGCCACTACGGCCCCGATAACCATTTTATTGCTGCCGTAATGGTATTCGGCCGGAGAGAAATAGCGCCCCTTTTCGAAATCAATCTGGAACATTTCCACAAACTCCAGGGAAGAGCCAATCAGGACAGCATTTTCAACTGTATTGGACTTAAACCGAACGCTTTTGTAGCCAATCACCACATGGAAGGAAGCCAGGTCAACGGTTTTGGCTTTTTCGTTGATCACCTCGTAATCAGCGTGGTCAGGGTTGGGGCGCTTGATGTAATGCCACCAGGCACCGCTGACATCCGCCCAGGGCCATTTTTTCACGTACACTACATCGCTGCCCAGTTTATCGAGGCTGCCCCGGATGTTGTCTTCGAGCGAATCCACTGCCGACAGCACGCCGATAATGCAAAAGATGCCGATGGAAATGCCCAGCAGGGAGAGGAGGCTCCGCAGGCGGTTGGAGTAGAGCTGTTGCCAGGCCTGGCCGACAGCTTCGTAGATGATGCGCAGTACGATCATGGTAGTGGCTTATCCTTTTATTGCAATGGCTTTTTTGTCGAAGGGGTTCAGCGCAACGCCTTCCACCTCTGCTTCGGCTTCCACGCGGAATTCAGACCCGACAGCATTAATGGCTTTGGCGGCTTTCGCTAACCCACTGAACAACAAATTGCGCTTGCCAAAATCATCGATACCGGAGCGGACGAGTTCGAAGGGCAGCTCAAAGGGGAGTTCCCGGACTTCACCGGGCAGCACTTCCAACCGGTGGTCCAGCTGTACCTGCCCCAACTCGTATTCATCCACCAGCTTTTCCTTGCCCCGCCCGCGGCTGTACCGCTCAATGAGGATGATCCGGATACGGCGGACGATCTGAGGGTTCAGGGATTGCAGGCGAACGCGGCCCTGCAGCACACGGTCGGTCCCTTCCATTGTTTCAGGAAGGACCAGCTCCAGCTTAACGCCTTCAATACCCAACCACTTTTTGACTCGTCCGATCATGGTGTATTGCAAATCTGTTGTTTCGCATCAGCCAAAGTAGACTACCCTGGTTAAAGCGCCATGCTTTTTCTATTAAGGCAGGTGGAAATTATACCAATCGCGCATGCCAGCTTTCACTAAGCGGTTTTAGCCACCCCTCATCAAAGGCAGCCTTGGACTCCACAAGGGTATCAAATACCATAGTGTGGTCGTTGATTTGCCCTTCGGCATACCGTCTGGCAAACTCTTCGCGGCTGACGGTATGTACGCCATCGCCATCTTGGTAACTGAAATACATGCGGTCGAATAAATCCACCCCGTATTCCGCCTGCAGTTTCTTTAGAAAGTGTACAGAGGAATCAATGGAGCAGCCACTGGCATCGGCCTGGCTTTCATCCACCATCAGGATCACAAACCGGTCGTGCAGCACATCGGCATCCGCTTTCAGCTGCCGGTTGTGGCTCACCCATTGTCGGGCGAAGGCTTGCAGGTTCGACCTGATCTCCGGCACGGCATCCGATGGGAATGGCTTATTGGCCTGGTATACCCAGAGGCGGGTGGTATTGGAAAGGGTATCGGGAAGTGTCATCTTGCTTCAATTTTACCTCAAACATAATTAATGTGCGTCAATATTTAGGTATACAACTGAGGTGGGGCAGTTGGTTCATTTTTGTACCTTTAGAGAAAAGCATGAACGATAAAATAAAAGCGCTCAGCGCTCCGGTTGGCACCACCCTCGACCGCTGGATTGACCTCAATCAGGATCAGTTCCCCTACGCTACCGGTGAGCTGTCCAGGCTGCTTCGGGATATTGGCCTTGCAGCAAAAATCCTGGGCCGGGAAATCAACCGGGCGGGCCTGGGCGACATCACCGGAATGGCAGGCTCGGAGAATGTGCAAGGCGAAGACCAGAAAATGCTGGATATCGTCGGGCATATCCGCTTTGTCCGGGCGCTGAAGATGGGCGGGCAGGTTTGCTGTATCGTCTCTGAGGAAAAGGAAGAATTGGTACTGACGGGTAAGGACGAGGCCAAATACGTCATCGCAATGGACCCGCTGGATGGTTCTTCCAACATAGAGGTAAATGTCCCAATTGGAACCGTCTTTGGTATTTACCGCCGGAAAACGGAGACAGGCACCCCACCGAACGTGGCTAAAGATGCCCTGCAAAAGGGTGCAGAGCAGATTGCCGGGGGCTATGTGCTGTTCGGCTCGAGCACGATGCTGGTGTACACCACCGGCTACGGGGTCAATGGCTTCACTTACGATCCCTCTCTGGGTGAATTCTACCTGTCTCACCCCAAGATGCGCTTCCCGACCGAAGGCAATATCTACTCCATCAACGAGAGCCACTACTTCAAATACGGGGAAGCAGTACAGCACTACCTCAACCACTGCAAACGCGAAGGTTATACCGCCCGGTATATTGGCTCTTTGGTTGCCGACTTCCACCGAAGCCTGATCAAAGGAGGCATCTACCTCTACCCTGCCACGCCCGGTGTGTATCCGGAAGGCAAGCTTCGGCTGCTTTATGAATGCAATCCGCTTGCGTTTATTGCTGAACAGGCCGGCGGGCTCGCTTACGGTAACGGCCAGCGCATTATGGAGATCGCTCCGGTAGATATGCATCAACGTGTTCCGCTAATCATTGGCTCGGAGCGGATGGTGGAGGAGGCGATGCGTTTTTTAACTTAAGCTTCCATATTATTCAAAATCAACTCCGCCAAATCATAGACCATCACCTCTTCCTGCTTGTCTTTGGCTTTGATGCCATCGCCCATCATCGTCAGGCAGAAGGGGCAGTTGGCGGCTACGACTTTGGCACCGGTTTCCAGGGCTTCCTCGGCGCGCTCAATGTTGATGCGCTTGTTGCCGGGCTCGTCTTCCTTCCACATTTGGGCACCGCCGGCACCACAGCATAGGCCGTTGGACTTGCAGCGCTTCATTTCCACCAGATCGGCATCGAGGGTTTGCAGCACTTCGCGCGGAGCTTCGTACACCCCGTTCACGCGGCCCATGTAGCAGGAATCGTGGTAGGTGATGCGCTTGCCTTTGAATTCACCGCCTTCTTTCATTTTGATGCGGCCTTCATTGATGAGTTCCTGCAGCAATTGCGTGTGGTGGACCACCTCGTAGTTGCCGCCTAAAGCCGGGTACTCATTTTTGATGGTATTGAAACAGTGGGGGCATGCCGTCACCATTTTCTTTACGTTGTACATATTGAGTACCTCAATATTCTGCAACGCCTGCATCTGAAAGAGGAACTCATTGCCGGCGCGGCGGGCAGGGTCACCGGTGCAACTTTCTTCGTTGCCCAGAATGGCGAAATCAACGCCAACGGCATTGAGGATTTTGCAAAAGGCCACCGTGACTTTCTGCGCGCGGCTGTCAAAGCTGCCGGCACAGCCTACCCAAAACAAAATTTCCGGCTCCCGGCCTTCTGCGGCCACTTCTGCCATCGTTGGTATGCGGAGATTACTCATGTCTTATTTGCTTTTCTTTCTTGCTGAATTACCCTTCTTTCATAGCTTCCTTCGCCCACTTGTCCCGGTCGTCGGGAATAGCCCAGGCAGAACCACTATTTTCCAAACTGTTGAACATCGGCAGCCAGTCCTGCGGCCCCTGCGACAGGGTCAGGATTTCGTAGCGGCGCATCTTCAGGATAGGGTCGAGCGGATTGATAAGGACCGGGCAGGCCTCCACGCAAGCATTGCAGGTCGTGCAGGCATGCAGCTCTTCCGGTGTGGTATAATCGAACAGCGTCTTGCCGTCGTCGTAGTTGTCTTTGCTGAGCGGTTGGCTCTTGTCTTTGGCAAACTCATCGGAACCTGTATCCAGATTGCGGCCAATTTCCTCTGCCCGGTCGCGGATGTCCATCATAACTTTGCGCGGAGACAGCTTTTTGCCGGTGATGTTTGCCGGGCAAACCGCCGTGCAGCGGCCGCATTCGGTGCAGCTGTAGGCATCCATGACGTTTTTCCAGCTCAATCCAAACACATCACTTGCGCCAAACTCGGGCAGCTCTTCGCCCATATCCGCCTCATCGAATGCAGCCTCGGGGTCCATCATGCTGCGGACCTCTTTGGTAATTTCGTCCATATTGTCCATCTCGCCACGGGGCTTCAGACGGGCGTAGTAGGTATTGGGGAAGGCCAGCAGAATGTGCAGGTGCTTGGAGTACGGCAGGTAGTTGAGGAAGGTCAGCACCATCGCAAAGTGGAGCCACCACCCCACCCTTTCCAGGATGATCAGCGTGCCTTCGCTCATGCTGCCGAACAAAGCTGGGCCGAGCCAGCTGCTGACCGCCAGCGTGCCGGTGTCTTTGTAGTGCTCCGGGTCCAATTGCTGCAGCACAACATCCGTGCCATTCATGGTGAAAATGCCAATGAGCAGGATGATCTCGAAGATGAGGATGAGGTTACCATCCAGGCTCGGCCAGCCCTTCATTTCCGGCTTCTTGAAGCGGGGCAGCTTAATCAGGTTGCGGCGGGCCAGAAAGATAAAGGTGGCGAAGAAAGTCAGCAGGGACAGTACTTCAATAAAGCTGATGACAAAAGTGTAAAAGCCACCCAACTTGTCCGCAAAAAAGCGGTGCTCGCCAATGATGCCGTCAATGAAGATTTCGATCAGCTCAATCTGAGTGATGACAAATGCGGCGTAAATGATAAAGTGCAAGACCGCCGGAATCCAGCGCTTGAACATCTTCCGCTGCCCAAAGGCCACCAGCAGTACATTGCGCCAGCGCTGCCCGGTATCACCCGTTACGGCTTCGTCCTGACCCAGCAGAATGTTGCGCCGGACTTTGCCAAAAGCCTTTACAGCAACACCGATGGCTACTGCGCTAATCAGAATAAAGGCGATCTGTTGTACCATAAGCTATTTTTTTGCTCAGCGAATTTTCGCTAAAATAAGATATCCCTGCGGAAATATAAGCCATATTTCCCGTTCTTTACTAAAAAGTGAGATGCAGCCGGGCAGATTGTGGCGTATTTCACTAATTTTGAGGGACGCACAGCGTACAAAATGCCGACCACAATGAAGATACTCAACCACAGTCAGATTCAACAGAAGATCAAGCGCCTGGCCATAGAAATTCTGGAAGACAATTACGAAGAACCGGAACTTATTCTGGCAGGCATCAATAATAATGGCATGGAGTTCGCACAGATGCTGATGCAGGCCCTGCTTGACATTACCGATCAGCACATCACCCTGACGCGCATCCGGCTCAACCCTGCCGCCCCGCTTCAGGACGGTATTAACCTGGAAATGCCGGCCTCGGAACTGGAGGGCAAAACCATCATTATTGTAGACGATGTGGCCAATACCGGGCGTACCATTTTCTACGCCACGCAGCCGCTCATGACTGTCCTGCCCAAGAAGGTGGAGGTCGCCGTCCTGATTGACCGGACGCACAAGACTTTTCCGATACGGGTGGACTACGTGGGCCTTTCCCTTGCCACTACGCTCATGGAAGACATTGATGTTCAAATCCGGGATGTGAACGAGCAGTCGGTATTTCTCAATTAGTGCTCTTCGCAGATAGCGCGGCCTGCAGTTCGGGCATTTTAGCTTTCATCGCCGCATAGCCGATGTCGTGTATTTCCTGGTATTTATTCAGGTGCAGGATGGTGTACCTCCGGATGCCTTCCGGCTCCACGAGCAAGTCGCAGAGGTCGATACTGGGCTGGGTGTTGGCCAAAATTGACAGGTCGAAGCAGCGCTGAGCGATTCCGAACACATTTTTCACCTCATTCTTTTCGGCAAGAAGCGTGGGCATGACATTAACGCCCAACACGAATTCAGACTGATCGCGGATAGCGGCGACTGGCATATTTTCCAATAGCCCCCCATCCACATACTGCTGCCCATCGATTTCCACTGGCTGGAAGATAAGTGGAATGGCAGAGGAAGCGGCAACCACGTCAAAAAGCGGCCCGCTGCTCCGAATTTCGCAAGCACCGGTATTCAAGTTGGCCATAGCGATGTAGCAAGGCAGTTTGAGCGCCTCGAAGCTATCCTCGGCAATGGTTTCCTTCAGGCGCTCTTGCAGGTAGGTGTGCTTGGTGAGCCCGGCGTAGGGCAGCCCGACTTTGAAAAACTTGAACAAGCTGGCTTCCTTTACCAGTGCCAGTATTTCAACCGGCGACTTGCCGGATGCGTACAGCGCGGCTACGATGGCACCGGCACTGGTACCCGAGAGGACATCCGGTTTGATACCGTGGTCTTCTAAAGCCTGAAGCACACCGATATGCGCAATACCGCGTGCGCCTCCGCCGGAAAGGGCAATCCCCAGTTGATATGGTTTTTCCATGTTGGAAGATTAACAAGGCGGGCCTGTTGCCAGTGCCCGCCTTGTAGTTTTTTGCTTTTTACTTAATCACCAGTGGTGCGGTCCAGATGTGCTGCCCGTTGCGGAACACCACGTTGTAGAGGCCCGATGGCAGTTGGCTGAGGTTGAGCGTATGCGTGCCGCTGAGGTTGCGCAGTTGCTTCACCGGCTGACCAAGGGCATTGAAAAGGGTAACTTGTTCAACATCTACCGTTGTCTCTATCACTACCATGCCTTTTGCAGGGTTCGGGAAGACCTTCACCTGCTGCCCAAGTTCCTGATCAATCGTATTGTCGATGAACTGCACGTCTTCCAGGTAGCGGGGAATGATCTGATAGCCCTCATCAAACGGGCTGTCGGGGTCAAACTGACCACCGATGCCGGTAATGGAAAGCGGGGAATTACCCGGAGAAGCCGTGCCTGCCAGTGTGGTGTTATTGTCAATTCGGACAGTGAAAGTATTGACACCATCTGTCACATCCACATTGAAAGAAGCACCAGAGTCATCCCATAGTGATGGCTCTACGAGCGTCACACCAAATAAATTGATCAGCCCAGACTCGGTTGACTCATCAAGTACGGTGACTAATTCCGGATCTATCAAACTGTTGCCTGCACTCACTACCTCCAGTTCCTCCAATGCAATTTGCGTTAAGCCGTTGAATTGATCTATGGTGCCCCGGACAACCAACTCATCGCCCTCAGCGACCGTATAGCCAAAGTCCTCACTGGCACTGAAAACGCCAATGCCTTCGCCGGATGCATCAATGAGGGTGAACTGCAGCCCGCTGCCGCGCAGGTTGACACCATATACGATGCCCTGCAATTCGCAGGCAACGCCCAGGGAGTCTGTCACACCATCACTATCCACAGTAGTCACGGTGCCAATGCTGTAGGGCGGGAAGTCAGTTCCGCCACTGCCCGAATCATAAGGGTCAATATCCTCCATATATCGGGGCAGCAGCTGGTAGCCTTCATCAAAGGGTGAACTGCTGTCAAACTGCCCGCCAATACCGGTAACATTAAAGGTACCGGTTGGCGCTGGCAAGTCGAAGAGGTCCACATCATTATCGATACGCACAGTGATGGTGTTGGTACCATCGGTGACTTCTACGTTGAAGCCGGAGAAGCCGTCTCCCCATGCAGCAGGGTCTACCAGGGTGACATTCTCAATCGTGACGAGCTGAGATTCGGTCGCTTCGCCGAGTGCGGTGATGATATCGGGGGTTTGCAGGGGGTTCCCAGCCGAAATGAAAGTGACATTCTCCACTTCAATCTGTATCAAGCCATTGAACTGATCGACCGCACCTTCTACCAGCACTTGATCGCCTTCGGTGACGGTGTAGCCAAAGTTTTGGTTGCCACTGAATACACCGATGCCGTCTCCAGCCTCATCGATGATGGTAAACTGCAAACCATCCGGGCGGAGGTTCACGCCGTGCACCACGCCACGCAGCGCGCAGGTCACACCAAGGGAATCCACGGCGCCATCCGCATCAGTGGTGGTCACCGTACCAATGGGGTACTCGGGGTAATCCACAGGGCAGAGCACATTCACCGTAACAGTTGCCGAAGAACAGCCTTCCGCATCGCAAATCTCATAGTCAAAAGTCGCCTCGCCACAGAAACCGGCATCAGGAGCGTAGTCCACCTGATTGTCTGCGTTGAGCACAGCGGTGCCATTGGTATTAGCGCCGGTCGTCAGTTCCACCGAAGTCAGCGGGTTGGGGGTTTGGTCATTGGCCAGGATATCGATGGTGATACCGGTTTCAAAATCGGTGGACACAACATCATTATTGGCGGAAATCATAGCTGTCCCACCGGGGTTGTAGGTACCCACGGGCACAGGCACTGCCGCGCCGGTATTGGTTGCCTCGTTGTCCAGGACATCCGGCCCGCTGAAAGACCAGTTGCCGAGCACGAAGGTACTGCCGTCAGGCCCTGTACCATTGACCCGGTAAGCCCAGCCATCCTGGTATTCCCAGGCTGTGCCAGTGCCATCCACGTTGATTTCGCCAAAGACATCAATGACGTTGCCTTCAAAGAAAAGTTCGATAGCATCGTCGCCGTTGATGCTTACAGCAGCGCCCGTTTCATCTGTGAAATCCGGGGCAAAGCCGAAGAATTCCTGGAAGGCCATGCCGTCCCCGCTTGTGAGGTACAGGTATTGCCCTTCGGAAGCGCTGACGGCCGGGAAGGTGTACTCTTCCCCATCCGAGCCACCGCCATTGGTGGCAGAGCCTACACCATAGGCACTCAGGTCGGCAATATCAGCAGCCGCGTAAACCTCAATACCTTTGGGAAGGCCGCCGGGTAGCGGGCCATCGTACACGGCAGTCAGGATAAGGGCGGGGTTGCCGGCGGGCGCGTTTTGTACCGTGACTGTACCCACCATGCCCAGCCCTGCGTGCGGGTCACACTGGTACGTGTAAGTACCGGGGATGGTGAAGACATATTGATAAGTCCAGGCGCTGGAGCTGGCATTGCCGTTGCCAAAGCTTTCCGGATTGTCCGGATAGACCGATTGGTCACCGTTCACATTATGGAATCCGTTGAGGTTGGTCCAGGTAACGGTATCCCCTGCGCTGATGGTCAGGTTTTCGGGGCTGTAAAAATTGCTTTGCACATCGACGGCAAAGTTCTGCTGGGCCTGCACACACCACGAAAGCGCGGCGAGCAGCAGGGAAAGTGTCATTATTCTTTTCATAAATCGGAATTTTTGTTTTGACTGAGTGCAGTGCAAAAATAGGAGAAAAGGAAGCAAATGGCCGAAAGGTGATAAAAAACTTTGCGTTAAGTATTACCAGAAGAGAATAAGCCACTGGTTTTTTAGACGGCCCAAAAGCACGAAGCGCCTGCCAGATTTATCAGGCAGACGCTTCGTCGTCAGTGTTTCGTAAACTAAGCGCAAGTAGCCAGAGGTGACTTATGCACCTCTATTGGAACTGCGCAAACAAACGGAACGTGCTCAACGCTTAGAAAATCACTTTCGCACCTACCTGCAGGCGCCAGGTGTTCGCAAGAACGTTGTCTGTAGTCCGGAATGTTTCAGTTGGGAACTCAGAGGTACCGCTAATGGTATTCAGACGGTATACCGGCTCGCCCGCATCGTTTACGCCACGGTAGTTCAGGAGGTTACGCTGCCAGGGCTCTTGAGGCACACCCCAATCGCTCTTAAACATGTTACCAATATTAATGAAGTCAAAGGAAAGTTGCAGCTTCGGCATACCCTCTTTTCCAAAGAAGTTCACATCCTGAAGGACACGCAGGTCAAAGCGGTTTACCCAAGGCAAAACACCACCGTTACGCTCTGCTACTTCACCGCGAATTTCGCTCAAGTAAGGATCCTGGTCGATGTAGGCGTCAAGCAATGCCTGCTGACGAGACTCAGAGATGGTCTCACCGTTAAGCTCGAACGCCTCAAAGTTCAGCTCGCTTGCAGAATTAGGAACGTAAATCAAACGGTTGGAAGCATCACCAAAGTTGCCAGAGTAAGTATAAGAGTAGCGACCAAAGTCACCACCTTCGTAGAACAGGCTCAGCGTAGTTCCTCCTTTCTGATAGCCCAGGTTACCGATCACACGGTTAGGCTGATCGAATCCAGCGAAACCAAGTTCCGGGTTGTTACGATTTTCCTGAACAGTAGCTGTCCACAGTGACACCGCCTGAGAACCACCCGCTGCATCAAGGTCACGTGCACGTGAACGCGTGTAAGCAGCCATGGCAAAGAAACCATTATCAAACTGCTTGGAAAGCTGAATAGTTGCTGCGAAGTAGTCTGCTTTCTCGCTAGCGTTGGTCAGAAGGAAAACATTGCGGAAGTCCTCGTCATTGCTATAACCAGGCAAATTGTCCTGATTGGTCCAGTAGCCACGCTGATCAGGGCCATTGAAGGTTTCATCAGCATCACGCAGCACTGCGTTGTAAGCAATAGGCGTGTGTACGTCACGGTTGTACATGAACTCCAGCGTCAGATCAACACCGCCTGGCAGTTTCTGGTCAAGACCAATGTTTGATCTCCAAACCTGTGGCAGGCGGAAGTCAGTGTCGGTCAGATTCAGTTCGTTAGAAAGTGTAGCAGCCGGATCTTCAGGATTGTAAGCGGTTACGTCAGGGTTAAAGACGATACCCTCATCGATTACTTCCTGACCTTCGAAGCCAAGTCCACCACGGACTACACCTGAGCCGTTAACCTGGTTGGAAAGCCATACGAAAGGAATACGGCCAGAGAACAGGCCTGTACCACCACGGATAACCGTGCTGCGGTCACCATTCACATCATAGTTGAAACCTACACGTGGAGAAAACAGTGGGTTGACATCAGGGAATACACTTACGTCAGGCATAAAGGTATCGCCATCTTTGTCCGTGAATGTTTTATCCGCTGCAGCGAGCAGTTCGTTCTGAGGCAGATCAATTGGGTAGAACGGAAGGTCTACACGCAAACCACCGGTAAGCTTGAAGTTTTCATTGACCTGGTATTCATCCTGAATGTACACCCCAATCTGACCGAAACGGGTCTCATCAGTTGGAGGCGTTGTAGAGCCGTCAAGTGCATAGCTTTTTGCGAAAGCATCAGGGAAAACGGACTGATCCTGATTGATGACCGCATCAACAAAGTTTTGATAACCGATAAAACGGTAGAAACCGTTGAATACCGGGTTGAAAGCGTTGTCAAAGGTCATGTATTCGAAATTCACACCGGCCGTAACCGTGTGACGATCGAGGAAGAATGTAGTATTGTTGGTAACGTTGAGCACGTTGTTTTCGAGCAGGTTACCCACACTGAACAGCTCGTTGCCCATACTCATGTAGTAAAGGAGGTTGCCAGATGCATCCGGCTCCAGTACTTCGATGAAGGGGAAGGCCTGATCACCAGGAATACCACGGCGGGGGTCAGCAATCTGGGTGTAACCCACGTTCAATTGATTGGACACTTTGTTGCCAAAGATAGAGTTCAATTCCGCTACGTATGAGCGCACATTGCGGTCATTGGTGTAGTTGTTGTTGCGGAAGTTGATGTTCTCCACGCCCTGACGGGTAGTGTTCCGGTAGCGGGTCTGAATGAAGCGAATAGAGTTGTTGTTGGTAGGTACATCGCTGAAAGAAGAGTAATCATTGAAGCGGAAACTCGCTTTGTGATTTTCGCTGATGTTGTAGTCAAGGCGAACGTTAATCCGCTGCTGCTCAGAAGCAAAGCCATATCCGTCAGGTGCACCAACATCATAACCGTAGAGGCTCTGAATCTGGTCACGCACGAAGTTGGCTTCCTCAATTGGCACGCGTGAGATCACCAATCCGTCAGGTTCTTCACCCGGGCGGGCAGCACGCTTAATAAAAGGAGGAGGAGAGGTTTCCACTTCTCTTTCGTAAGCCGCGAAGAAGAACAATTTGTTCTTGATAATGGGGCCGCCCAGGGTAGCACCGTAAATCTCGTTGCGGGAGTCAGGAATGTCTATCGACAATTCGCCAACTCTGTTACCCTGCATCTGATCGTTACGAATGAGGTAGTAGGCAGAACCACTTAACTTATTGGTACCAGACTTGGTCACTGCATTTACAGAAGCACCGGTAAAGCCAGAGTAACGCACATCATAAGGTGCAAGGTTTACACTAACCGCCTCAATTGCATCCAAAGAGATCGGATTGCCGCCTGCAAACTGTGCAGAGCCAAGGCCGAAGTTGTTGTTATAGATGTTGCCATCTATGGTGTAATTGTTAAAACGGGAGTTTGTACCCGCAAAAGACGTTCCGTTAGACTGTGGCGTCAAACGCGTAAAGTCATTGATGCTACGGCTGATGGTTGGCAGCGCAGTGATCTTTTCAGAAGAAATGTTCACTGCAGAGCCTGTTTTGCCATCTGTGAAGCGGCTGTCGCGATCCGCTAAGACAAGTACCTCGTCAATAGCGACTGCGCCATCACTCAGCTCAAAGTCAATGATCGATGAGTTGCCAAGTGTAAGGAATATACCTTCCTGCTTTTGGCTTTCGTACCCAACGTAGGTGACTTCAATTTCGTACGGGCCGCCAACACGCATCCCCTGGATCGTGTAGTAACCAGAGGCGTTTGTAAAAGTCCCGTAAGCTGAACCGGAAGGCGTGTGTACGGCACGGATGGTAGCACCAACTAGTTCTTCGCCGTTGTTGTCAACGACACGACCGCTGATACTACTAGTCGTGATCTGAGCATTAACTGCCATGCTTAGCAGTAAAAATGCACACAAACTAAGGAGTTTGGTCCTCATAAGAGTTGAAATTTAAAGTTCGGAGTGTAAAAAATAGTGAGTTCTGAAATTCAAATCATCATAGGGCCTCCCCTATAACTTGTGCAAAGGTAAATACGGTATGTTAAGTTAATGTAAACAGGGTTTTATTTTGTGTAGAAAAATCTCTTGCCCCAACTCACTCATCTACCTATCGAAACCTTATACTTATAGTTTAGGAACCAAGCCAAAACATTTCTAAAAAAAAGCAGGATCTCCAAATTTTATCCCGAAACCTAATTCGGTATTAGATGCACATTTTTCCATGGGATTAAGAAACAAAAACCATTTTTAGCCCGTTAATAGCCTAACAAATGCACAAAAACCTAACCTAAACTCATGCGAACACTTTTAATCTGTGTGGGCTTGCTATTGCTCGCACCCGCCCTTGGAGGGCAAAAAATGTCGAACCCTTCGTTCGACCAAGTCCCTGTTGCTTACGAGCAGCGCACTCCTTCCACTCCTCTTGCTTCAGTCAAACATCCGGTTAGCAGACCGTTGATCAGCGCACACAGAGGCGGGCGCTTTATTGCAGGCTACCCGGAAAATGCTTTGGAGACTTTTCAGTTTGTTGCTAAACAAGCACCGGTGATTGTGGAGTGCGATGTGAATATGTCAGTCGACAGCGTCCTTTTCCTGCTCCATGACAACACCCTGAACCGGACCACCACCGGTGGCGGGGCAGCGCAGGAAACCTCTTGGGCCGACATACACGATCTTTTCCTCAAGGATGACTATGGCACCGTTACCCGTTACCACCCGCCAAGCCTGGACGAGGTCCTGCATTGGGCAGGCAGAGGGCATCAGCTTACGCTTGATGTCAAACGGGGCGTGCCTATTGAAAAGGTGGTTGAAACGGTGCGGAATATGGGCGCGATTGATTATGCCTCCGTCATTACCTACAACTATGAGGATGCACTGAAGGCTTATCTGGAAGACCCTCGAATCAGGATATCTGTCAATATTCGCAATGAGGAAGAGCTAAAGCGTTATATGGATGGCCCGTTTAACCTTAAAAACCTTATGGCTTTTACCGGCCTTACGGAGCGGCCCGCCTCGTTTTACCGACAGCTTAAAGATGCTGGTATCACCGTAATTATTGGAACGATCGGCAACCTTGACCAAAGCGCTACCGCAAAGGGGGACCGGATTTATCACCAACTCTTCAAAGCAGGCGCTGATATTTTGGCTACTGACCGGCCACTAGCCGTGCATAAGGCGTTTTTGGATTGAAAATTTTGAAGCCATAAAGTATGCAGAGATAGCTCAAAACTTCAAAACGCTACACTTTATGGCTTCAAAATTATCTGCTTACAGAAAGTTAACCAGCTCTACCTCAAAGTAAAGGACCGCGTATTCGGGTATGCCCTGTGCTATTGGCCCGTTTCTGCCATCGTTGATGCCGTAGGCTAAATTGGATGGCACAAAGAACTTAATTTTTCCTCCCCGCTTTATCAGAGGGATAGCATATCGCCAGCCAGTAATGGTTCTGGACAGGTTAAGCAACACGGCATCCCCCTCTTCTGTTTCATCGAATACTGTCCCATCAAGTAAACTGCCTTTGTATCGGACCAGTATCTGCGAACCTGGGGTTGGGAACGAAGCTCCCTCTCCTTCCTCTTCAATAATGTAGTAAACGCCAGACTCGTGCCGGACAGCATCGTCTATGAGATTATTGGCCTGCAGGTAATCAACAATCGTAATTTCGTCCTCATCTGAACGGTCTTCCTCCGGCACCCGTCCGAACTGCTGCCGCTCACAGCCCAATCCTAAAAGCACCGTACCCGTTAACAACAGAAAGAAAAGCTTTTTCATAGCTTGTATATTTGAATTATTCGAAATTTGCAATATTTCCAAGCGCAAAAAAAGGAAAAAAACACGAACTCTGCGCCTGGATAAGCTAAAAACAAGGTCCGTAACGTTACCTTAACCTTGAAGGTATAACGTCTTTGTGTTCATTTTCGCGCCTTCATATACGGTAAGTTCTTATATTACGCCAAACAGACGCAACCATGAATGACAATTTTTGTGTATTCCTTGATGCGGGGCACGGGGGTGTGGCACCTTCAGGGCAATACACCACAGCACCCAGCAAGCAATTTCAGCATCAGCAGGGCCAGTTTCATAATGGCTCCTGGTTTTATGAAGGAGTATGGAACCGGACTTTGGTTGCCCGGGTCATTCAGAAACTAGATATCCTGGGCATTCGTTACCTGCCTGTTTACCACGAATATGTCGACTTCCCCCTGCAGTACCGCGTTGACCAGGCCAACTGGTATTTCCGCAATTACCGGCGTGGCATTTTCCTGTCTACCCATGCCAATGCTTCCGGGGTTGGCGCACGGGGGTATGAAATTTACACCTCCCCCGGCATTACCGCTTCAGACCGTATTGCCGATGCGCACTGGGGGCACGTCCGCGATCTGCTGGGCGACCGTATTACGATGCGCACGGACCGGTCTGATGGGGATTACGACAAGGAAGCCCGGTTCTATGTGCTTACCCGTACGGTGATGCCCGCAGTCCTGATTGAGCACTTGTTTTTTGATAATTATCAGGATGCACGACTCCTCATGGACCCCGAAATTGTAGACCGTTTTGCCGAAGCACAGGTACGGACCATCATCGAATACATCAACAGCCTGTAGCCCGCTCCAACTGCAATCCTGAAATATCGTATGGTCTTCCCATAAGTTCTTTGTACTTTTGAAGCTTACCGTTGGGGCAACAACCTGATGGTGAACGAATATGACAAAGAACATAATCCTATGAAACTTAAGCTTTTACTCCCCGCCCTGAGTTTATGCCTGTTGCAATGGCTAAGCATGGATGCGCAGTCCGGCCCTACACCCAACGCCACGGTTCAGCTCTCGCCACCTAACGTTGAGCGATTGCTCCGGGAAGATGAGTCCAATGGGCTGCACAGCCGGGTTGCGGCTCCACTTTCAGCCGACATTGGACTAGACAATGCCGGGGCATGGACAACTCATGCCGACGGCAGTGCTACCTGGACCTGCACGGTCCAAATACCCGGAGCCCTTGGCCTGGGGTTCCTCTACGATGATTTTTACCTGCCTCCGGGCAGTTCCCTTGAGCTGTCCGGCCCGGAAGAGACGCAAAAAGCCGTTTACACTTTTCAGGACAATCAGCCTGGCGGGCAGTTTTTTTCCGGCTTCACCAAAGGGGCCACAGCGCAATTCATCTACCGGGAGCCTGCTCATGCCCGTCAGCAAGGGCGCATTCACATCCGCCGTGTAGACTACGGCTACCGCGAAAGCCCCAACCGTGGGGTGCTCAATTTCGGCTTCGGGACAAGCCTGGCCTGCCACCCCAATGCCAATTGCGATGCCGGAGATGGCTTCCGGGATATTCAGCGCAGCGTTTGCCGGATTGTGATGGTACTGGAAGAAGGCACGGGATACTGCAGCGGCACCCTGATCAACAATACCGCAGAAGACGAAACGCCATACGTTCTAAGTGCTTACCACTGTGATGAAGGCTATACGCCCCTCTATGACCTGTGGCGGTTCGATTTCAACTACGAAGGTGAAAACTGCGGCAATCCTGCTACCGAGCCGGCCTTCCAATCGCTGATGGGTTGTCAGCGGCGGGCCAGCCGCAGGGAGAGCGACTTTGTTTTGTTCGAGCTCAATAATGCCATTCCTCCGGGTTTTGAGGCTTACTTCGCAGGCTGGGACCGGCGGACAAATGCGCCGGATGCAGGTGTCATGTTTCATCATCCAAGCGGAGACATCAAAAAGGTGTCTGCCTACGAACAGGCACAGATACACCCTGGCAGCATCAACTGGCAGGCAGGGGCTACGCCGCCCAACCACCACTTTGATGTCCACTTCAGCCTGGGCACTTTTGAGCTGGGGTCTTCGGGCAGTGCCTTGTTTGACAGTACCGGCAAAATCCGAGGGCAGCTCCACGGCGGTTTCAATGGCTGTGATGATACGAATGCCTACTACGGCAGGCTCACCCTATCCTGGGATGAAGGCAATACGCCTGATTCACGCCTGATGGACTGGCTGGACCCTGCCGGGACCAATGCCGATACCCTTGGTGGCCTTGATGCCGCGCCCCCCGCTATGGTGAGCATCGGTGGGATCGTCACAAATGAGGATGGAATACCGGTTGCCAACACCACGGTTTATCTTTCGGGCCCGGTCAATGATACCGTTACCACAGGAGCTGACGGGTTGTATACTTTTTTTGATGTGCCTACCGGCAGCGTAGTGGGCCTGCATGCCTTCAAGGACGATGATATTCAGGAAGGGATTTCCAATCTCGACCTCATCCGTATTGGGCAGCACAATCTTGGGCTGATCAGCCTGGACAGCCCGTATAAACAGATTGCTGCTGATGTCAACAACTCACAGTCCATTTCTGTCCTGGACCAAATTGCCATCCGAAAGGCCATTCTTGGCATCAACATAGACTATGATGCCGTGGATATTTGGCGTTTCGTGCCCGCTGCCTGGCCATTGAGCGGCCCCAATGATCCAATGACCGCTCCCCTGCCCGGCGTTTTCATGATCAGCAACATTACCGGGAACATTCCGGATTTCGACTTTATCGGCATTAAATCCGGAGACGTGAACAATAGCGCAGACCCGGGGAATTGATAAAGGCTTTAGTGGCCTGCCTTTTGCCGAGCCCCCTTCTTTGGATGGCTTCGATTCCGAAAAGCCAGTGGAAATTGTTCCGCTGGCTTTTTTGATGCCTCCAACCTTAATCAATTGGTTATCAAAAGTATCCCTCCTGCCGGTTTCATTGGGTTAAGCTGCTTGCCTTAGACAAAAAGCTCTGCTGCCCCGAACTGGCCATCCCTTACCATTGCAGATAAAAAAAGCGCCTGGCACAATCACTTTGCACCAGGCGCCAGCCAGTAAGTCTATCGGTTAAGGTTTAGAACCTTATCGTGTTTTCAGGAATTTCACCACCTGTGGGGCACCCTCTGAGGTACGAACCTCAAGGAAATAAGTGCCTGTGCTTAGGTTGGAGATATCCCAATCCATTTGCGTGTCTGGTGTGCGCAACTGCTCCTGCTTCATGATCTGCCCCAGCTGATTGCGGAGTGTGATCGTAGAAAGCTCAGGCAGTTCGGTTCCAAACTTCAGCGTGAGCTGATCGGTAGCCGGATTCGGGAACACAGACAAGTCCATGCCTTCCGTAACTGGAAGTGCACCCTGATCCAAACCAGGCAGAACGCCATTGCTGCCCTGATCAATAGCCAGGCTGCTGGTACCTGCAGTGCTGCTGCCTGCAACCTGTACGTTACTGAATACCGCATCCACAGTTCCATTGGGATGAGTGGTATAAGCCACCATGCCTACCTCAACGCAAGAGCCCATTTCCAGATGGATCTGACGGTATGGAATCCAGCTGTTGCCGGTATTGCTGTACTGTGCCCGAATAAGATTCCCATCACGGAAAATTCTTAACCAGAATGGGAAGGTGGCTCCGTTTGTGCCTCGGTTCAAGCTTCCGCCAGTAGAGGTACGGCGCTCCCATGACAACAGATTGGTGTTATTCTGTTTGAGCACTGCTACGTACTTCGCATCAGGCGCATTGCTTTCGCGAATGAACACGCCACCAAATCCGCCGGAAACGGACTCAACCTTCAGCTGAATGCCTACCAGACCATTGGCATTGCTGCACAGCGTCTGTGAAATAGTGGCCAGATTGTCGGTAGGCGCCGGTGTGTTGTATGCTCCGCTTTCAATGATGAACTCATCAACACAAGGGTTGTAGTTGTAAGTGCTGCCACTTCCAGGGTTGCCAATATCTACGCCTTCCCAAGGTGATGGGAGGTCTGTGATATCAGAAACTTCAATGGTAGCGGTGCAGGTTGCCTCATTGCCGCAATCATCAGAAGCGGTCACCTCAATACTTGTCAGTCCGCCCACATCGTCACAATCGATAAGCGCCGGGCTGATATCGGTAACGGAAACGGTGCTGCAGTTATCGAAGGATGCGCCAAAATCAAACACATCTTCTGCAACGAGCGTCCGTTCTCCATCCGGGTCAAGCGGGATGAGCACGCCATCGAGACAGGCCGGCGTCGGGGCCGTGTTGTCCTCTACGGTAATGATCTGCTGCTGCTCTGTTTTGTTGCCACAATCATCTGTAAGCGTCCACGTACGGGTAATGATCACTTCACCGGCACAACTGCCTGCTGCAATCACATCCGCGTACTTAGCTGTCAAATCTGTAGAGCAGTTATCTGCCTCATCATCTACCGTACCGGTAATGGAAGGATCAGCATCGTATTCACAATCCGCATCGGCATAGATGGTCGTGTTTTCCGGCACCGTAAAGGTCGGATCGGTCTTATCCTCTACCGTGATGATTTGCACTTTGGTAGTGGTATTGCCACAATTGTCTCTCAGGCTCCAGGTACGGGTAATGATCTGCGCCCCTGCACAATCGCCTGCTTCTACTTCATCCGTGTAAGTAGCTTCAAGGTCAGAAGTGCAATTGTCAGACTCGTCTTCCACATCACCTGTTTCCGAAGGATCGGCATCAAATCCGCAATCTTCATCTGTATAGATGGTCATATCGGCAGGCACGGTAAACTCAGGATCAATATTGTCCTCCACCGTGATGGTTTGCACCTTGGTGGTTACATTGCCACATCCATCATCCAAAGACCAGGTACGGGTAATGATCTGCTCGCCTTCGCAACTGCCTGCTTCTACTTCATCAGTGTAAGTAGCTTCAAGGTCAGAAGTGCAATTGTCAGACTCGTCATCCACATCCCCGGTTTCCGAAGGATCGGCATCAAATTCGCAATCTTCATCTGTATAGATGGTCATATCGGCAGGCACGGTGAAGTCCGGCTTGGTATTGTCGGTGACTGTGAACTCCTGCGTAAAGAACCGCTGATTGCCACAGCCGTCTTCCAGCTTGTAGCGCACGCGCAGCACCTTGCTGCAGTCGTCCCCTTCGCTCATCACGTTCTCGTTCACCACATCTACGGTCAGCAGCAGGTCGCTCTGCGCTACGCAGTTGTCGCTTACCATGTCTGTTGGCGTAGTGAAAGACACACCCGCTACGGTGAAAGGCGCTGCCACACCTGGCGTCAGCACATCACCTGTCTCCAGGCCGTCTACTGTTGCATTGGCGGGGCAGTCTGCGCCGTCTTCTGTAGTCAGCGTGAACGCCTCAAGGAACCCGCCTTTGTTGAAGTCCGGCTTGGTGTTGTCGATTACCGTGAACTCCTGCGTAAAGAACCGCTGATTGCCACAGCCGTCTTCCAGCTTGTAGCGCACGCGCAGCACCTTGCTGCAGTCGTCTCCTTCGCTCATCACATCCTCGTTCACCACATCTACGGTCAGCAACAGGTCGCTCTGCGCTACGCAGTTGTCGCTTACCATGTCTGTTGGCGTAGTGTAAGCAACACCTGCCACGGTGAAAGGCGCTGCCACACCTGGCGTCAGTACATCACCTGTCTCCAGGCCCTCTACTGTTGCATTGGCGGGGCAGTCCGCGCCATCTTCGGTGGTCAGCGTGAACGCCTCGGAGAAACCGCCTTTGTTGAAGTCAGGCTTGGTGTTGTCAATTACTGTGAACTCCTGCGTGAAGAAACGCTGATTGCCACAGCCATCTTCCAGCTTGTAGCGTACGCGCAGCACCTTGCTGCAATCGTCTCCCTCGCTCATCACATCCTCGTTCACCACATCTACGGTCAGCAACAGGTCGCTCTGCGCTACGCAGTTGTCGCTTACCATGTCTGTTGGCGTAGTGTAAGCAACACCTGCTACGGTGAAAGGCGCTGCCACACCTGGCGTCAGTACATCACCTGTCTCCAGGCCTTCTACTGTTGCGTTGGCGGGGCAGTCCGCACCTTCTTCGGTAGTCAGCGTGAATTCCTCGGAGAACCCGCCTTTGTTGAAGTCAGGCTTGGTGTTATCCTGAATGGTAAAGGTCTGTCCGCGCTGACGGAAGTTACCGCAGGCATCGAAGTAGCGGAAGAACACCTTGAAGCTGCTCTCGCAATCGCCCGTAGTGATTTCATTGATTTCCCAAACGAAAATTTCAATCTCGGATGGGTCACTGCAATTGTCGGTGATGTTATTGAACCCTTGCACTGTTTGGCCATGCACCGTAAAGCTCCAGGTATCAGCTGCGGTAGCAATTGGGTTGCTTTGATCGACCACCAAATCTGTATCTGCTGCCCCAGGGCAGGTTGCGCCATCTTCGGTGGTGAAGGTCATGTCCTGCAAAGCGATGCTACTTGGCCGGGTGTCATCAACAATGGTAAATTCTTTACCACGCTGACGCCAGTTACCGGCCTCATCGTAATAACGGAAGAACACCTTAAAGCTGCTCTCGCATTCATCGGTAGAAATCTCATTGATTTCCCAAACGAAGATTTCAATCTCCGAAGGATCGCTGCAATTGTCCGTGATGTCATTAAAGCCATCGATTTCCACGCCGTGCACGAAGTAGCTCCAGCTATCTGCTGCAGTGGCAATCGGATTGACCTGATCAACAACCAGGCTGGTGTTGGCAGCACCGGGGCATGCAGCACCATCCACATCTGTTGTCAGAACAACATCCGGCAGTGCTATGCTCGATGGGCGTTCGTCATCCTCAACCGTTACGGTGAAGCTGCAATCGTCCTGATTATTGTTGCCATCTGTAACCACATAAGTCACGGTATGCTCACCTCCGCTGAGGGTAGTCATGAAAGTTTCGCCCTGCGCAACTGTTTGTGGTGTACCATTATCAATACTGACGGTCAAGGTGATCGGAGTGCATGCGCCAGCACTCTCTGTTGGGTTTGTCCAGCTTGCTGAAGCGGTGCAATCGCCGGTACCGTTGTTGCTGGTTTGCACGGTGACAGGCGCAGGACAGCTGATTACAGGCTCAGGCAGCACTTCTACGGTAGTGGACTGGTTCAGCCCTGTGGTTTCACAGCCATTGGCATCCCGGATAGCCGTCAGGGTGTAGGTGTAAAAACCTGGCTCCAGCCCTTGCAGGGTCCAGAACGGGTTCCCGTTGCCAGTACCAGCTGAGGTGTAATTGCCACCATTGAGTTCAGCAATCGCAACCTCGAAAGGTGGCTGGCCAATCGTCCCTTCAAAAGTCAGGAATGCATCTGCATTGGCACACACCGGACCGGAGTTGCTGATTGTACCGGCTGGTGAAGGCCAAACGCCTACCCAAACACTGCGGAAATCATCATTGCCACAGCCGGAAAGATCCTCTGCCACAAAGCTCAGGCGGACCCAAACGATGTCGGCTTCGCTATGGCTGAGCGTTGCTACATAATCAGACAGCGTAGTGCCGCCGGAGATACCACCGCTTACCGGGCCGTAGCCATTGGTGTAGCCGCCACCCTGGCAGGTACCACCAATTTTGTAAGCCGCGCCGAGCAGGCGGAACTCAAAGTCCGTTCCTTCCACAAGGCCTTCCGCTTCAGATACCAGGTCGAAGCTGACCTCATCTCCGTTGCAGATTTCGTTTGAATTCGGGCAGAAAGCACTTGGCGGATTATTGAAGACAAAACCGATTTTTGGCTGTGGCTTAATTTCCACTACCACGGAACGGAAGTCATTACTGCCACATTTCAGGTCTTTCAACACCAGATTGTACTGTACGAATACGGAAGCCGTTTCGTCATGCGACAGGGGCTCATTGATTTGGGTGATCACGTCCCCATTGCTCAATGTACCACCCGTGATCGGGCCATAGCCGCTGGTGAAGCTGCCAGCGCTACCTACCTTGTGGCGTACTACCACAACTTCAACCTGATAATCACTGCCCAATCCGTACAGCGCTGCCTGAGCAGGCAGTGCGTCAACACCAATATCAACGGTGCTGCCATTGCACAGTGCGTTATTGGCGAAACCAGGAGGAGCCGTAAAGTCAAACGCCAGCTTCAGCTGAGGGCGAACCTCGACGACCACAGAACGGAAGTCCTGCGTGCCACATACCAGGTCTTCCAGCACAAAGTTGTACTGAATAAATACCGGCTCAGCTTCATTGTGAGACAGGGTTTCGTTTACACCCGAAATCACATCTCCGTTGTTCAGTGTACCACCACTTACCGGACCGTAGCCAGCAACAAAGGTGCTGCCACTGCCTGTACGGTGGCGGACGATCACATTACGGATTTCGTAGTCGCTGCCTTCGTTGTAGAATGCTTCCTGTCCGGGAAGCACATCAAGATCGATCTCAACGGTGCCTCCGTTGCAAATCTCGTTATTGGCGAAGCCGGGAGGATTTTTGAAATCGAAAGCCAGTTTCAGCTCCGGGCGTACCACAGTTGTGAAGCCTCTGAATGGACCGTTGCAAGTTTCATTTGACAAACTGCGTGTAAAGAAATTGTACCGGATAATAACCGGGCTTTCGCTAGTGTTTACCAGCATATCGTTTACGCCAGTCGCACCGTTGATTACTGCATTCACACCGCCAAAACCTCCAACGCTGTAAGTGCCATTTACCGGTCCGTAGCCAGGATTGAAGGTGGCTCCTCCATCGGTACTAAATGAAATATTGTCCAATACAAACTCGTAATCCACGCCCTCTGCCAGGCTGCCGTACGCCGGGTCGAGCTCAAGCAAAACGTCTACAGTGGATTCATTGCAAATTTCACCGCCGAAGTTGGCAGGATTAGAAAAGCTGAATCCAATTTCAGGCTTTACTTTTACGGTTACCTCAAGGGAGTTGGTAGCAGTGCAGCCAGTCGCAATATTCGTTACCAGAAAAGACAGGGTATGCGTGCCTGGCGTTGTCCACTCAATCTGTATGTTGCGGGCGTTCTGCCCGGCGAGGATGTTGCCGCCGCCGGAAAGAGTCCAGCTTACGGTGTTGATGCTTGCTGTATTGGCTTCTGTGCCATACTCGAATACGTC
>JANSXW010000007.1 GCA_024742755.1 bacterium
GTGGACGTCAACAACCTGCTCATTCAGGGCGGGGGCGACATTTGCGCTTCCCTGCTTGTGGCGGGCGCACAATTCCAGGTGGAAGAATGCCCCTGTACAGCGGAGGCAGGAAACCTGACTGCCGACAGCGACAACTGCCTCGACGGGGATGCCGAGCTGATTGCGGTAGAGGACACCGCGCCAACTGTACCGGCCGGGTACGAAGTGATCTATGTGCTCACTTCCGGCAACGACCTCGTTATTCAGGACGTCAGCGATACACCACAGTTTACCGTGACCGAGACCGGGCTCTTCACCATCCACACCCTCGTGTATGACCCGGCAACCCTCGACCTCAGCATCGTAGAGTTTGGGGTGACCACTGGCGTGGACGTCAACAACCTGCTCATTCAGGGCGGGGGCGACATTTGCGCTTCCCTGCTTGTGGCGGGCGCACAATTCCAGGTGGAAGAATGCCCCTGTACAGCGGAGGCAGGAAACCTGACTGCCGACAGCGACAATTGCCTCGACGGGGATGCTGAGCTGATTGCGGTAGAGGACACCGCACCAACTGTACCGGCCGGGTACGAAGTGCTCTACGTGCTCACTTCCGGCAACGACCTCGTTATTCAGGACGTTAGCGATACACCACAGTTTACCGTGACCGAGACCGGGCTCTTCACCATCCACACCCTCGTGTACAACCCGCTGACCCTAGACCTCAGCATCGTAGAGTTTGGCGTGACCACCGGTGTGGACGTGAACGGTTTATTGGTACAGGGAGGAGGTGATATTTGTGCCGCGCTGGACGTAGCCGGAGCTGCATTCCAGGTAGAGCCATGCCCTGCCCTGCTGGAGAACGCCCCCTACCCTAATCCGGTTTCCGATCAGTTGTACGTACCAGTAGCCGACTGGATGATTGGTTCGGATTTGACCATTCACCTCAATGATGCCAATGGCAAACTTGTGCGTGAGATTAAGATTGAAGAGGCCAATGCCCTGGAGGTGATTGATATGCGTCAGATGACGCCGGGTGGATATACTCTTATCGTTTACCATTCCGATGGTACCCGTGGCATGGTACGCCGCATTATAAAAATGTAGTCGTGATTAAGTAGAATTTCATCAACAGCCTCCGTTACACAGCGGGGGCTGTTGCTTTTTGGGATGGCATAAGCGTACAGGATCGAGAAACCTTTGCCCCTTTGATTGTACCGACCTCAATGTATACCATGTCCTTTACCCGGATTCGTAATACTCGATTTCCGGAAAGGGCCAATTACCGGGCATTAAGACTATGTTTGGAGCGGGTTCGTCATGAAAATCAAGGAATTGTGGTTCTGGCTAAATCTTTTTTAGCGCGTTTGGCGGGCCAAGTAAGCTAAAAAAGATGACGCCAGAGCCTGCCCCGCATTTCAGCGGGGTTCATAAGTCCTTGGTTTGCAATAGGAGTAAGCTCCAAACATAGTCTAAGTCCACCTGCCTATTTGACAATTTGCCCTGTACTGAGTATATTTAGATGATGACAAAGCGCAAAGGACAACATACAGGCATGCACCCTGCCTTAGAGCAGCCCAGGTACTTCCCTGACCTGCACGCCTCTCTTAGTGTGTACATCCGTGATTGGCTAGCACCCCGCCTTCCCGAGCGCTACTCTATTTCGGTGGAACGCGGGCTGTCCATGACAAATGAATCCGGAGCCGCTAAGCAGTACCGGCCGGATGCCAGTATCGACCAAGTCAAATCGCCTGAAGCGCCTTATGCGGATGCCATAGTGGTGCAGCCACCCTCCTTTTCTGTGGAGGTCTTGGGCCAACCCCAACGGCATGTAGCCATACGGGATGAAGCTGAAAGCTTGGTCACGACCATCGAAATCCTTTCTCCTGCCAATAAAACGGGAGAAGGCTACGAGGACTTCCGCCGGAAGCAGGAGCAGCTTGCCAAAAAGGGCATTCACCTGGTAGAGATTGATTTGCTAAAGCAAGGCAAGCGCCGTTGCCGGGATGAGCGGGTCGATCAGGCCGATTATGTGATGACGGTGCAACGCAGTGGGAGCAGGCATGCCAATGTATGGGCCGCAGCTCTCGGGAAAGCCCTCCCTGCTATCCCTGTGCCTTTGCTTGCTCCGGATGCAGATGTGCCCCTGCCATTGGAGTATATTTTGCAGGAGTATTTGGAGAAGAGTGGGCTTGGGAGGCGATTGGAGCCAAACGGTATGAATGAAAGCACTTAGAGAAAGAATTAACCTTTAGACTATGTTTGGAGCTTGCTCCTATTGCAATTAAAACCGATGGTATACTCCCTGCCGATTAAGCGAAATCGGATACTTTACCTTTTATTCGTCATCTGCACGATCGGTCTTGGGCTCGCATCAAGGGCTCGTTTTATCCCGGAGCTAATCTATCCCTACTTAGGGGACGTTCTTTATGCCTTGATGGTTTTCTGGACTATCGGCTTCCTGTTTCCGCAAATGAGTTCGAAGAAGGTCACGTTGATCAGTATACTCACCTGTTTTTTGATTGAATTCAGCCAGCTGTACCATGCGGAATGGATCGATGCAATCAGACAGGCCAGGATGGGAGGATTAATCCTGGGCTTTGGGTTTTTGTGGAGTGATTTGGTCAGTTATGCAATAGGCGGGATGATGGGGTGTGGTTTGGAATACATAGGGAACAAGAGAAACGGAGCTTGAATGAGGAATAATATTGGTTAGGCAATATCAATCCCTCTTGAAATTTCATTATTCGGGCAACCCTAACAAAGATAAATACGGCACTACCTCCCATTCAGCTACAGCCCGCTCCACCGAACTGAAGTTGACACCCAGGGCAATGACTTCTTTGCCCTGATCCAGGAAGGGGCTGCCGTATCGCTTTTCCCGGATCTGCTGCGGGGCAGACTGTACGGAACCGTCCAGCTTGAACTCCATGACGTAAATACAGTCCCTGGTGTGCACTGTTGTGTCCACCCGCCCTTTGGCTGTGCTAACTTCCGACTGTACGAAAAGGCCGATGCCCGAAAAGCTCAGGTGCAAAATGGCGTGAAAGAAGGCTTCCTGTTTTTCCTGAAATATCTGATGAGGGATGGTGGAAAAAAGGATATTGATAAGTTCGATCAGGCGCTCCAGGTCGCCTTGTTCCAAAGCGGTTTTAATTTTGACCAGTAAGGGCAGGCTATCCGTTTTGGTCGTTTCCCGAAAGGCAGCCAGCAGGTGTTGTTGCATGGTATCTCTGACTTCCCGGTTGGGGTAACCGAGGGTGTACAATCCGGTCTCCGGATCATAATCCCGAATGGTCAGGTAACCCGTTTGAAAAAGCAATGCCAGCCAATTTAAGTCGTTGATGGTGAAGCTTTCGAACATGACCTGGCCGGCTACCAAATCGTTTAGGTTGTATTGAAATTCCGTCCTCAGTTTTTTGATAAGGAAAGTGGGCGTGCCGGTTTCCCACCAGTAGTTGGCGAAGCGCTGAGCAGAAAAGAGGTTGAGGATGGAAAACGGATTGTACAAGCGCGTCTCCGTACCCCAACTGTATCCGTTGTACCAAACTCAGATGTCTTCCCGCAGTGCGGTGGTTGACTTCCCTATTTTCTGGGCCAGTTCCCCGATGTCTGATTCAAAAGAAGTTTCCAACTCTTTTTGGGTGTAGCCCGCAATGGACTCGAACCGCTCCACCAATGTGATATCTTGCAGGTGGTTCAGGTCGGAAAAGAGCGAAACCTTGCTAAATTTAGAAACCCCGGTGATCAAAAAAAAGCGTAAGAACGGGTCGGCATCTTTAATCACCGAAAAGAAGTTCTTCAAGATATCACGGTTGACCTCTGCCTGCTCTTGCTGGTCAATATAATCCACCAGCGGTTTATCGTATTCGTCGATGAGCAGTACTACTTTCTGCCCATTTTCCGCCAGGCGCTTGATCAATTCCTGAAAGCGCGGGCCGATGCCTTCCTGAGTCAGGGAAAACCCGGCTTCCTCCGCTTTATTGTTGAGCGCCTGATGCAGGCCTCTTTCCAGCCCGATATCCTTATACCCTAAAGCGCTAAAAGAAAAATGCAGTACCGGGTGCGGCTCAAAGTCGTACCGGTCTGCTATCCATAGCCCGTCAAATAACTCGTGCTCTCCCTGAAACAGATACTTTAGGGTGGAGACCAGCAGGGACTTCCCGAACCGCCGGGGACGGGAGAGGAAGTAGTACTGACCTTCCGTAATCAAGTGAAATATCGATTCTGTTTTGTCCACGTAGAGGTGGCCACCTTCCCTCAGCTTGCGGAAATCTTGAATGCCGATCGGGTACTTTTTCATACCTGTAAAGATACGGAAAAGTGCTTAATCATGAGAAAATACCAGATTACTCATGTTGAAGTAAGGCAACCCACTTCCCATCGCCACAGGCTAAGGAGTTGACGGTTAAATTTTCACAATTCATCCGTTGCGCTTTCCACTTCACAAAGGCGGCACTGCCGGTGGTTGTACCAGTGCAGCCCAATCAAAATAAAAGCCCCCACGTACATGAAGGCGTGGCCCAGTAGGTGCAGGTGAAAAGTTTCTGAAATGATTACTGCTGCGATAAGGGACCATGCGGCCCACATGCCCCACTTCACCCAAGCCGCAGCCACCTGCCTTGAGGTGAAGAGGATGGCAATAAAAGCCAATACCAAAAACGCCCAATCCAGAACACCCCAGTACCAGGGCAATACCGGCTCGCCAACGGCATGCTGCCCAAAATGGACAGAGGCCTGAGCGGCAAAAAGCAATGGCGTTACCGCGCAATGTATTGCGCATAAGCTGCTTGCCCATACGCCAATGATGTCTGCATTTATTTTATGAAGCGATAACGCCATGTTGATGCTAGTTTTTAAAAGCAATGACTAAAAATTCCGCTGTGGTTTCACCGGTATTGGACAGGCTGTGCGTGCAGGCTTCGTGCCAGTGGGTTCCTCCAGCTACAACTACCAGACCGGCCAGTTGTCTTCAAATGCGCTGCCCCGCTCCCAATCCTTTACCTCCTCATCGGTTAGCAGGCATGCGGAAAGCGCCGAGCGGATTTGTTGTTCTTCCATATCCTGCCCAATGAGTACCAGCTCCGTTTTGCGGTCGCCCCAGTCTGCATCCCATCGACCCTCAATGAACGCCTTGTTTTCAACAAAAGCGGGATGGTTGATCCGTTGGCTGTAGGGCATGCTCGACCACCAGACCCCTGCCTTTTCAGCGCGTAGTGAGCCCCCGGCCTGACTCCAGTTCATAGCATCATCCGGACGAGAGGCAATCCAAAACAAGCCTTTGCTGCGGACTACTGTAGCGGGCCAGTCCCTGTTGAGGTATTGCCAAAAGCGCTCAGGGTGAAATGGGCGTCGCGCCCGGAAGACAAAAGAGGAGATGCCGTACTCCTCGGTTTCAGGTGTATGCTCTTCGTAAAGCTCCTTTATCCAGCCTGCGGATTGGCTGGTGCGCTCGTAGTCAAAAAGCCTGGTATTCAGTATCTCTGAGGGGGAGACTTTACTGTGCTCCGTGCGGATAATTTTGGCATCCGCATTAAACTTGCGGATGAGCGCCTCAAGTTCCTGCGCCTGCTCTTCTGTTACCAAATCCGTTTTGTTGAGCAGTATGACGTTGGCAAATTCGAGCTGATCTACCAAAAGATTGACGATGGTACGCTGATCAGCCGGGTCATCATTGAGCTCACGGGAGTAGATGGTATCTACGCTGCCGAAGTCCCGGTGAAAGTTGAAGGCGTCCACCACTGTAACTAAAGTGTCCAACTCACTAACCTCCGACAGATTGACTTTAAGCGCTTCGCTATCAAAAAAGAAGGTCTGTGCAACGGGCAATGGTTCAGAAATCCCTGTGCTTTCAATCAACAGATAGTCAAAACGCCCTTCCTGCGCCAGTTGGGCCACCTCTTCAATCAGGTCTTCCCGAAGTGTGCAGCAGATGCACCCATTGCTCATCTCCACCAGCTTCTCCTCCGTACGGGAGAGGGTGTTGCCCTCCTCTACCAGGCGGGCATCCACGTTTACTTCGCTCATATCGTTGACGATCACCGCGACTTTGAGCCCTTCCTTATTGTGAAGGACGTGATTGAGCAGGGTCGTTTTGCCCGCGCCCAGAAAGCCACTGAGGACCGTAACTGGTAATTTTCCCATAATTAGTTTTTTTAAGAAAAGTTAAATGCCCCTCCGGTGTCGATACGCAGTAATAGGCGCGACTGCCCGGATTGCTGCACAGCCGGGCTGCGGTGGAGGGCTGCTCCGTATTGGCTATGCTCATGCAGCGCCCCTTTGATCAGTAAAACTTCGCCGGTACCCGCCTGCAACACCCCATCCGGGTCTTTGACCATTTCTTCATTCGTGCCCTTCGCCACTTTCTGATGGTCAATTGCATCGGGGCGCACCCACAGCGTGCCGGGACCGTGGTAGGTACACAGCAACCGCAACGTATTGATATCGGTGTGAAAGCGCCGGCACATGTCTTTCTGTACTTTCCCGAAGAAGAGCCGCAGAGGTTGATGTTCCATTAAAGCTGCAAACCATTTCGCCTGGCTCAGCACCTCCGCCTTGAGCAAGGGATGGATACCAGCCTGTTCTAACTGTGCCGGAAGCTCTTCCACTGGCCCGGAAAACCGAAAGCTTTCCCAATCACTGTTCAGCAAATCAAGTGCTGCTTCCCTCAGGGTTGCCGGAAGCACCCTGCGCCAGAGGCCTGCCTGGTATTCTGGTTGATGGATAGACTGCAGTCCGGAGCGGTCTTCGCTTTGCAGGCAGCCTGTGATGGGCAAGGTTTCGTTAAGCATGAACAATAGGTTTAATTAATGCAACGTTGTTGCAAAAGTAGAAATTGATTCTCATATTTGCAACGATGTTGCATAAAAGAACAAGGGCATGCTAAACCGCTACTGCTTTACACTACTGATTTGCTTAACCACTTTTTTTGCGAATGCACAGGAAAATATTGACTGGAAGCTACTGTCAAAGGTGAAGTTCAAGACCGACTACATCGAGGATTTGGGGGCTTACTACATGAAGCCGAAATTCAGCAAAGAGGTGGAGGAATACGAAGGAAAGGAGGTCATACTTTCGGGCTATTTCATCCCGTTCAATGAGCAAAAGATGTTTTTCATATTGTCACGCTATCCGTTATCTTCCTGCTACTTTTGCGGGGCAGCCGGGCCGGAGTCGGTCGTGGAGCTGCAGCTCAAACCTGAAGCGGTAAGGCGATTCCGCATGGACCAGCAGCTTGCTTTTAAAGGCATACTGTCACTGAACGTAAATGACTTAGACCATTGCAACTATATATTGAAAAACGCAGAACCTTACGAGCCATGAGAAATATCTTATTCCTCTTCCTACTCCTGACTTTAACCGCTTGCGCATCCGGCGAGCCTGCCGATCCTAAGCTCGAAGAGGCTGCCGTATTGCACGAAGAAGCCCTGCAGGCCGAAGAGGCACTCCGCCCGATGCTCGAACGCCTGGAACACCGGCACAATCAAATCAGGGTTCAGGGCCGGGCACTGACCGCGGAAGAGCAGTCCTTCCTGCAATCTGTGAGCCAGCTCCAACAGCGCTTTGCGCAGTGGAAAGAGGAGCGGATTGAGGTTCCGGGCCACGAGCACGCCCACCATCATGATCACGATCACGGACATGGGCACACCCACGGTAAAAAGATGCCGGAAGCAACGCCGGAGCACATGCTGAATATTCAGCGGGAGAGTTTGGATAGTATTTTGGTGCTGAAGGGGGCAGCGGAGGCGTTGTTTAAGCCGTAAACTCAAAGTGATCCAGCCCGTCAAGCTTTACCACTTCACCCTCCACCCCATCGTCAACCCTAGCGCTTCCGGACGGAACAATCCGCCCGGCACCAATCCTTCCTGCTGATTTAGGGAACGGCGATAGCCCCCTCTGACAAACAACCGCCCAAATCGTACAGGCGGCAAAAGCAGCTGCCCTTCAAGGCGTACGGCCCATCCGGCCTGGTACCGGGTGCTGGCATTTACCAGTTGATAGCCTTCCGTCAGATAACCGCCCGAGTGCCAGGAAGATAAGTTGACGTCCATTCCCGCTCGGCCTTCCAGTTGCCAGCCGGCTGCTGACCAGGACCTGCCGAGTAGTATTGGCACCGACCAGGAGCGGAGGGTACTATGCTGCTGAAAATTCACCCTCCGGATGCCGGGTATAGAATCCGTGGTGGTCGTGAAGACTTCTCCGGTGATGGTATTCCGGAAAATGGTGTCTACGGTATTGGGCTGGTACAGCTGAATGGGGAAAGCTTCCTGCAATCGCTCGCGCTGCACCAGTTCTTCCATTTCGATACCGGCCCAAAGGGTGTAAGGGCGTTGCGGAAGCGCATACCCGACCCGCAGGCTCGCTGCCAGCCCGGTCAGCGGGTCAATGGTAGTGCCGGGGAACTTCGTACTATAAATATCCGGATTAAGATTGAAGGCAGAACCCAGTCCGACTTCCACAATCCAGGGGCGGGAAATATTTTGGATTTCCGGAATCCTGGGATATGGAGTAGTTGGATTAAGGCTGGCCACCGTGTGGGGAGACAACACCTCTATTTGAGTTAACAGCTCCAACCCGACCCTTTTATCCTGTGCCTCATCAGCTGATAGGGCCTGACTTCCTTTAATTTCGTTTAAAGGATTTGTTGGTGTTGAGTCCGCCTTTGAGGTTGATGGCACTGAAGCTTTTCTCTCCGCAGGGCTGGACGAAGCAACCAGTCCATTCGGGCCGCCTTTTGCTTTCGGGCCATCCGGTGAGATGGCAATGCCCGCCTTATTAGCTCCCTTTATTTTTACAGGCATCTCCGTTTCGGTTTTAGCTATAGCTGGAGTTGTGCCTACGGGCTGACCGGGCACCGGGAAATGGCCCAGCTCCGTTGTACCACCGAACAGGCTAAAGTAGCCGATAGTCAACATCACTAAGGTGCCAACCGGCAGCCACCACCAGAAAAGCAGTCGCCGGCGTTTCTTCTGCTCCAGACCTGCCCTGATGTTTGGCCCCATTTTTTCCCAGCTCAGGGTGGCAGGGATATCGGTTGCTTTGTGCCGGCCCAGCTTGTCGTTGAGCCCGCCTTTTTGATCAAATGTTTCCATAATGATCCTTTATTTTTTGTGCTTCCAGCGCTTCTCTTAATAGTTTTTTGGCGCGTGACAATTGCGACCGCGACCCTACCGGGCTAATGTCCAGCATCTTCCCGATTTCCTCGTGGCTGTACCCGTCCACCACATACAGGTTGAACACGGTGCGGGCGCCTGCCGGCAATTGGGCAATCAGGTCAAGTAAGTACTCCGCATCAAAGTGCGACAGGTCGATGGTCGTCGTGCGGTCTGTTCGTTCCGAAATCATAAGTTCTTCCGCCCGAAGCCGCTGTTGTTTGCGTTGGAAAGCTATAGTTTTATGAATCGCTAATCCTCGAATCCAGTGGTGTAAATCCCCTTTCGTGGGGTCAAATCGGTCCAGGCCTTGAAATACCGCGATGAAAATATCCTGAATAAGATCACTTTCTTCAGCCTGCCTCACGCCAAACCTGCGCACGATAGACAGTACGTACGGCAGGTACTGCTCGTAGAGCTGCTGCTGTGCCCGGGCATTGCCCTTCCGGCATTTTTTGATGAGGGTAGCGGTATTCATGGGCGCTGCTTATTCGCAGTCTTCGTAGGGCATGCTGAAGGAAGCCGTATACTCCCCGACATACACATACCCACTGCATGGCAAATCATTGCCTAAAGGCCCGTCTATTCTGAAGAAGTCGCCAGTAAAGGTTCCTGTGATTTCCGTCTCGGTAATTTCCGTAATCGATAACTCTGAATTTTGGTACTCACAACCAGTACCAGGAGAGACCAGACTGAATAACACCATAGGTTGCCCATCGACCTCCGCAGTAATACCCACCTGAGTGACGTATTCCTCACCCTCGAAAACGTAAAAATCTAAAATAAAGAAATTGGCACCATTGCCACCGGTACTTGCAGTATAGGAAGCCCCTCCATTACATATTATCGTGCCAGAGGTTAATGCATAAGACGTGAAGTTATTTGCCCCTATAAATCGCCGGGCGTCCCCCTCGGAAACAAAAACATCCTCTTCCTGCGCTTTCAGGGCAAAGCCCTGTTGGAACTCTACCTCGGCAGGCGTGACCTCTTCGGGTATTTCAGTGATTTCATTGAAATTCTCCCGGTCGCAGTTGGTCAGTGCGAAGAATGCGACTAAGCAAAAACAGATTGTAATTCGTTGCATGATCATTGTTTTTGCTTATCTATTGTGATGAGGCGATGAAAACGTTGCAACCGGACCCGCACTTTTTTTGCTTTTCTTTCAAGAAGGCTGAAATTACTACTGATTTACAGTCAGTTACAACACCAATGGTGACTATAAATAATCCAGGGTTTAATGGAATACCGCGCCTTTTGTTTTGAAAAACGCCTAAATCAATCCCTTCCTGCCAAAGAAAAGTGAGCGGATATTTTGAAAAATGATCTTTATATAGCAATATTGCAATATTAAAAGTTTTAATCCATGGGGCTAACCAAAACAGAAGGCTACACTCAGGCGCAAATCGAGCTGGCCACCGTCGCAAAGGTGCTGGGGCACCCGGCGCGCATCGCCATCGTGCAGCACCTGCTGGAAATTAACGCCTGCATCGGCAATGACCTGATGGACGTTTTGCCCCTCTCCCAGCCTACTATCTCCCGCCATTTGGCAGAGCTAAAGAAAGTTGGGATTATTCAGGGCACCATCGAAGGCTCGAGCATGAATTACTGCATCAACGCTCACCGCTGGCGCGAAATCCGGCAGATGCTGGGCGGGCTGCTGGGCATGGAACCGGGAGCGCAGTGCTGTTGAGAAGGGTTTTGATCTTGACAGCTTGAATGTAAAACCACTAATTTAGAAATATTGCAATATTGCAATAAAGTTATTTTTGAATCGCTAACTAAATCTTTTGTCCCTATGACTGTTTCTGAATTTAAAGCACACCTCGAATCCGTCGACCAACTGATTTTCCAGCAGCCCAACGGGCAGGTCGTACCGCTGCATTTCCATATCACCGAAATGGGGCTGACCACCAAACACTTCTTAGACTGCGGCGGCACTGCCCGCACAGAGGCACATGCGAGCCTTCAGATTTGGGTAGCAGAAGACTATGAGCACCGGCTGAGCCCGGAGAAACTAATTGGCATTATTAACATGACAGCTCCCCTGCTCAAGGGCCAAAACCCGGAGGTGGAAATGGAATACCAAACCGACACCATCGGCCGCTACGGGCTGAGCTTCCAACAGGGGAAATTTATGCTAGTGCCGAAGCAGACGGATTGCCTGGCCAAGGAAAAGTGCGGGATAAGCATGGAAGCCCTGCCGCTAGCCGTCAGTACATCGGATTGTGCACCGGGCAGCGGCTGCTGCTAGAAATTCGAAATTCAAGACGATCATGCACTTATTACCACAACTGAATGCCTTAGCCACGGCGCTGCTACAGGAATTCCATCAGATACCGGCCGAACGAAAAGCGTTGCTGCATAAACTGGCAGACTATCTGGTGCAACAACAAAACAGTCCGGCCCGGCTAAATTTCATCTGCACCCATAACTCCCGCCGCAGTCATATTGCTCAGGTTTGGGCAGCAGCCGGGGCAGCGTACTTCGGTCTCCCGGCTGTGGAAACGTACTCGGGCGGCACGGAGGCCACAGCTTTCAACCCCCGGGCGGTGAAGGCACTGCAACGGGCAGGCTTCCAAATTGACAGCCCGGGCGGAGAGAACCCGCATTATCAGGTTACTTTCGCAAAAGCTTCCGAACCACTGATTTGTTACTCTAAAACTTTTGATGACCCCGCCAACCCCGAGTCTGGATTCGCAGCCATTATGACCTGCTCGGATGCCGACGAGAACTGCCCGTTTATCCCGGGGGCAGATTTCCGCCTGCCACTAACCTACGACGACCCTAAGGCTGCAGATGGCACACCGGAGGAAACAGCCCGCTACGACGAGCGTGTCCGGCAGATTGGGCAGGAAATCCTCTACGCCATGCAATTGGCAGCTCAAAAAATGAAATCCGTATGAATTCAAAAAGTACCACCAAGACTCGCAAAAGCTTGTCTTTTCTCGACCGCTACCTGACGCTTTGGATTTTCCTGGCGATGGCAGTGGGCGTTGGGCTGGGCTACTTCCTGCCCGGAACGGCCGGTTTTGTGAATTCCTTTTCCAGTGGCAGCACCAATATCCCGATTGCCATTGGCCTCATCCTGATGATGTACCCGCCCCTGGCGAAGGTCAATTACCGAATGCTGCCGCAGGTTTTCCGGAATGTGAAGATCCTGGGCTTGTCCTTGTTCCTCAACTGGATCGTGGGGCCCATCCTCATGTTTGTGCTGGCTATTGTCTTCCTGCGCGACTACCCGGAGTACATGACCGGGCTTATCCTAATCGGGCTGGCGCGCTGCATCGCGATGGTGATTGTCTGGAATGACCTGGCGGAGGGCAGCCGGGAGTACGGTGCCGGGCTGGTGGCGCTGAACAGCATTTTCCAGGTCTTCTTCTACAGCTTTTACGCCTGGCTGTTCATCACGGTGCTGCCGCCGGTATTTGGGTTTGAAGGAGCGATTGTGGATATCTCTATCGCGACGGTGGCGGAAAGCGTAGCGATTTACCTGGGCATCCCCTTTCTGGCGGGGCTGTTGAGCCGGGTGCTGCTGGTAGGGGCCAAGGGGGAGGATTGGTACCAAAGCAAGTTCGTGCCCGTGATTTCGCCCATCACGCTTATCGCGCTGCTGTTTACCATCGTGGTAATGTTCAGCCTCAAGGGAGAGTTGATTGTGGAAATCCCAATGGACGTTGTTCGTATTGCGATACCACTGCTCATTTACTTCGCCCTGATTTTCCTGATCAGTTTTTTTGTGGGAAAATGGCTGGGCGCGGACTACCCGCGCAATGCGGCCATTTCCTTCACGGCGGCGGGCAATAACTTTGAATTGGCAATTGCTGTAGCGATTGCCGTATTTGGGCTGAACTCCGGACAGGCTTTTGCCGGGGTGATTGGCCCACTGGTGGAAGTGCCCGCTTTGATTGCGCTGGTGAATGTGGCGTTCTGGCTGCGGCGGCGGTATTATAAGCCCGCAGTCAAATGATGAAATGCAAAGCAAACACACAGATTAGAGCCCTTCCAAAATGGTGAGCAGCGAAAATATCAAAGATTGACAATCCCCCCGTATTTCCGTATTTTTACAAAAAAGCACTTTCTATGCCAGAGGTGAGCCAACATGAATACGAAGTCGAACGCCAGAAGCCTCTGCCCTCTTTTAACCACGGACTGTTACAAGCAAGCCTTGCCCGCGAGCTGGGCGTTAAGTACAAAAGTAAATATCATATACTCTCCGAACTGAGCCTACAACTCGGCGACTGGCTCTCCGTCCCCGACCTCTGCATCTACCCCAAACAGCCGCTTGACCTGCGCAATGATCAAACCAAGACGCAAGAGCCGCCGCTCTGTGCCATCGAAATCAGCTCACCTACGCAGCCGATGGGCGAATTGATCATCAAAGCAGGCCACTACTTTGATCACGGAGTGCGATCGGTATGGGTCCTATTTTTGGAACTGGGCAACGTTTACGTATTTTCCGGTAAAGATACCTACGATATCTACCGCCCGGAAGAAACGCTCAGCGACGGGGTGCTGAATATTGAACTGCCGCTGTCTGAGGTATTTGAATGAAAAGCTATGGTTGAATCAGGCTACCTCCGGCGCTTCACGGCAGACGAATATTACGCGATGGCGGACGCGGGCATTTTGGCGCCCGAAGAGCGGGCGGAATTTTGAGGTCTACACACAACCCAAAGACGGGCAATACCGAACCCGCCAAATCTTCCTGCCCGGTGAGGAGCTGGAAGTACCGGGTTTTGGCTTGCAGGTAGCCGTCGATGAGCTGCTGGGCCCCGCGGCTGAGCGATGAGAAGGGGGGGATGCTGAGGCGTAAAGCCTCCAACTTTTCAAAAGAAGCAAGCGCTGCTGGCAAACCAAATCCCGATTCATTCGCTTAGTTGCATGAATAACGATCCTAACCCTCACCCAAAAATCCAAAGGCCATGCATTTTCCCTTGTTGCAAGACCTGCTCATCTTCATGGGCTTCTCCGCAATTGTCGTGTATGCACTGCAACGCATTCGGCTGCCTTCTATCCTGGGTTTTCTGGTGACCGGCATCCTGATCGGGCCGCATGGGCTGGGGCTGGTGAGCGAATCTGAACAGATTGAGCTCATCTCGGAAATTGGGGTGATTCTGCTCCTATTCGTCATTGGCATGGAGCTGTCTATCAAACATCTCGTCTCTATCAAGAACTCGGTCTTCATAGGCGGGACCCTGCAGGTGGGCCTGACGGTCTTAGTAGCAGGGCTGGTGTACTACCTGCTGGGCAATAGCTGGGAAGAATCCCTTTTCGTGGGTTTTCTTTTTTCGCTGTCGAGTACGGCTATTGTGCTGAAGGTACTGCAGGACCGCAACGAAATATCCGCGCCCCAGGGCCGCAACGCGCTGGCGATTCTCATTTTTCAGGACATCATTGTCGTGCCGATGATGCTGTTTACACCTATTATTGCCGGTCAGGCCGGGGATATCACGAGCAGCATTCTGATCCTGCTGCTTAAGACGGCTGTAGTAGTGGCGATCACCATAGTCAGTGCCCGCTACCTGGTGCCGAGGCTGATGCACAGCATTGCCAAGACCGATAGCAAAGAACTCTTCCTGATCACCACAATCACCATCTGCTTTGCGGTCGCTTTCCTGACTGCGGAAGCGGGCCTGTCACTGGCACTGGGCGCATTCCTTGCCGGGCTGATCATTTCAGAATCCGAATACAGCCATCAGGCAACGAGCGTCATTTTGCCCTTCCGGGAACTGTTTACGAGCTTCTTCTTTATTTCGGTGGGCATGCTGCTGAATCTGCAGTTCTTTTGGGCCAACGTAAGCATTGTGCTGCTGATCGTGCTAGCCGTTTTCGTGGTCAAGTCGTTCATTGCCTCACTAGCAATTGCCGTATTGAAATACCCGCCGCGCACCTTCCTGCTCACAGGCCTTGCCTTGTTCCAGGTTGGTGAATTTGCCTTTATCCTTTCAAAGGTTGGTATTCAGTACAACCTGCTCAGCGAGTCGACCAATCAGTATTTCCTGGCGGTCTCTATCGTATCCATGCTGCTGACGCCCTTCGTCATTATTCTGTCGGAGCGTATCGCCTTTGGCGTGCTTAAGTTTCGCCCCTTTAAGGCATGGAATGAGCAATTGCTCGCTTCACAGGAAGCAGAACAGACCATCGCTACAGATCAGCTCAACAACCATCTGGTCATCATCGGTTATGGCATCAATGGCAGGAACCTGGCCAGGGCTGCCGCTTTCAGTAATATCCCCTATGTAGCTGTAGAGTTGGATGCAGAAACTGTCAAAGCGGAACAGAAAAAAGGCGTACCCATCATTTTTGGAGATGCTGCAAAAGACCCCGTCCTCGAAGCGGTCAATATTTCCAAAGCCAGAGTAGTCGTTATCGCGATTTCAGACCCGGAGGGCACCAAGGTAGTCATCCAGAATATCCGCACCATCAGCCAGTCGGTCCACCTTATCGTCAGGACGAGATTCGTTAACGAAATCCCGGAGCTTATTGCCCACGGTGCCGATGATGTCATCCCCGAAGAATTCGAGACCTCCATCGAGATTTTCTCCCGGGCCCTGCACTACTTCCTGATCCCTGAGAACGACATCGAACACTTTGCAGAGATCACCCGCTCGGACAACTACAGCCTGTTCCAAAACAAAAAGAGCATCCCCCGTACCTTCCGCCCCGGCAAGTATCCGGAATTTGACATTACCAGCCTGAAGGTCAAAACGGACAGTCACCGCATTGTGGGAAAAACACTAAGCGAGCTGGATGTCAGGAACCGGTTTGGGATCAATATTCTCGGCCTTTCCCGAAAGGGCGAACTCCTCACCAATACCGGGCCGGACGAGGTGATCCTGCAGCGGGATATTCTTTACGTTACCGGCTCGCAGGAGGGGATTGACCAATTCAGGAGAATCATTGAGTAGAAACAGGTTTTGCTCTACCAGTTTAACGCTTCAAAACTTGTATACTTCCATCGTTTATCGTAGATTTGCGATGAATCAAGCAACAAAGCATGAAAGTACTTGCAGAGCAGCCCATTTCTGAAAACGCCGACCAGGAGCTGGCCCGGTTTGCCAAGGCTTTGGGGCATCCAACCCGGCTGCAAATTCTGCAACTGCTCGATTCACAGGCCTGCTGCTTCACCGGCGACTTGGTGGAGGTCATCCCGGCTGCGCAGTCTACCATTTCTCAGCACCTTAAAGAGCTGAAGAACGCCGGGCTGATACAGGGGGAAATTAATCCGCCACGGGTAAAGTACTGCATCAATAAGGAGAACTGGCGGAAAGCAAAACTGCTTTTCACTGCTTTCTTTGAAGAATAATACCTTTTTTTACCTCAAATAATCGTTAATCGACGATAAACTATAAACAAAAAAATATGAGAACCATCAAAATTTTGGGTACCGGCTGCCCGAAGTGCAAACAAACCGAAGCCGCCGTCCGCAAAGCCGTAGCTGACCTTGGCGTCACTGCGGATATTCAAAAAGTAGAAGACATACAAGACATTATGCTGTACAACGTGCTGAGCACCCCGGCAGTAGTCATCGATGAAGAAGTCCGCATCAAAGGGCACGTGCCGACTGCCACTGAATTGGAGGCACTGCTAAGCGACGAGCGGTTAATAAGTGTCGAGTTTAAATAGGCAAGTGATTTTCTCTTTAGCCAAGGCGAAGGTTCCCGGCCTTAGTGGCGCTAAGATCGGCGGTTCTTTAACGCCGGATAAAGGGAAAAGCGCTCCTGGAAAACCGATAGTTATTGATTGCTCGTCGCTAAAACCCTGAGCCTATGTTCACCTGGATAGAATGGTTAGCAGATAAGCTCGTCTTCGGCATACTGGGCATTACGCCGGAGACTCACCTGGGGGAGGCCCTGCATTTTTTCATTTACGACACCGTGAAAATATTGCTGCTGCTGTTCCTCATCACCTTCATCATGGGCATTGTGAATGCCTATTTCCCGGTAGAGCGGCTGCGCAGCTTCCTGCAACGCAACCGGTTGTTTGGGCTGGAATACTTGCTGGCTTCTATATTTGGAGCAGTTACACCGTTTTGCTCCTGCTCATCTGTCCCGCTCTTTATTGGCTTTGTCCGCGGAGGCATACCCATAGGCGTGACCTTTGCCTTTCTCATCACCTCGCCTCTGGTCAACGAGGTCGCCCTGGCCTTATTCCTGGGCATGTTTGGGCTCGAAACGACGCTGATTTACGCAGGCTCCGGCATATTGCTGGGTGCAATCGGCGGATGGGTACTCGGCAGGCTGCGCGTGGAGCGCTACCTAAGCGACTGGGTGCAAAAAATGGCTACACAGCCAGCGATTACCGGGGATTATACGGAAGGTGGACAAAACTTCCTTAGCCGTTTGCCCGCCATCCTTCAGGAGGCCCGGAGTATTGTGCGGGGCGTTTTGCTCTATGTTATCATCGGTATCGGTATTGGAGCAGCCATGCACGGTTATGTGCCTGAAGGTTTCTTCGAACAATACCTCGGCGGGGGGCAATGGTGGACCGTCCCCCTGGCAGTTATCCTTGCCGTACCCATGTATGCAAATGCAGCCGGTATTGTGCCGGTCATTCAGGTCTTTGTCGCCAAGGGCATCCCCCTGGGTACAGCTATCGCCTTCATGATGGGCACGATCGGGCTTTCCCTACCGGAAGCTACATTGCTTAAAAAAGTGATGACCATGAAGCTGATCCTGATCTTCTTCGGGGTCGTGGCCACCTTCATCATCTTATCCGGACTCTTATTCAATCTCATACTGTAAACCAACAAAAGTAAAATCCGACATGAAGTACTTATCGAATCTATTCGCGATCACATTGATCCTGAGCCTCTCTGCCTGCAGCGGCAACGCGCAAACCAATACGGAGGCGGCTACCGCTAAGGCGGCTATCGTGGAAGTCATCGACTTTCATAACACCCACCGCTGTATGACTTGTCAGACCATTGAAGACAAAACCAAAGCAGCTTTGCAGAAAAAATTCGCTACCGCTATAGCAGAAGGTAAGCTGGTTTTCAGAACTGTAAACGTCGACCTGGAGGAAAACTATGACATCGCGGCTGAATTTGAAGCCGCCGGCACCGCGCTGTTTGTGCACACCCGCAAAAACGGGAAAAGCGAAAAAACAGACCTGACCAGCTTCGCTTTTATGAATGCCACAAGCAATAACGGCAAATTCGAGTCTGGCCTGATCGAAGAAGTAGAAAAAGCCCTGCAACAACTGTAAACAAACCCAAACAACGACTTTATGGAATGGCTCAATGAGCTGGCACAGCATAGCGAGGCCCCCCTTTGGGCGGCCTTCGCGCTGGGGCTGCTGACGGCGGTAAGCCCCTGCCCACTGGCCACAAACATCACGGCTACCGCCTATATTTCCAAAAACCTCGAAAGCAAACGAGCCGTACTCTGGAGCGGTGTGTTATATACCTTGGGGCGTGGCATCAGCTATACGGCTATCGGCCTGGCGCTGTTTTGGGGCGCAAGCAAGTTTCACCTGGCCCGCTTCTTTCAGTCCAACGGAGAACTGTACCTTGCGCCTATCCTGATTATTGTCGGCTTGGTCATGCTCGGGGTCATCAAACTGGACTTCCTTGGCAAAACCAATTTTACCGAGCGGTTCACCGAGCGGTTTAAAGACAAGGGCGCGCTTGGCGCGTTGGTGCTCGGCATTCTGTTTGCGCTGGCATTCTGCCCTTACAGTGGGGCGTTATACTTTGGCATGCTTGTGCCTATGAGCATCAGTCAGGCTTCCGGGCTTTATCTGCCTGTTGTGTTTGCAATGGGCACCGGGTTGCCGGTCCTGCTGTTTGCCTACCTGCTGGCCTACAGTGCTTCGGCTATTGGCAAAACATTCAATATCATACGGAAGGTAGAGCTGGGCATGCGCTATGTGGCGGGCGTGGTTTTCGTTGGGATAGGGGTTTATTACCTAGCTATTTTTACAAATCTAATTTGATGCATAGTCCGCCCTACACCCCCACCCCCTGATACACCTCCCCCAGCTTCAGCTCTAAATCCAGTGTGATGAAGGAAAAGGCATTATCCTGCCCTGCCACAGGCTCGCGGATGATCCACTCGCCCGCATCGTTCCGGAAAAAGCCCTCGATTTGGGATTGATCCTGTGCCACCAGCACGTACTCCCGCAGGCTGCCGATAGACCGGTAGGCTTCGAATTTGGAGCCACGGTCACGGACTGCCGTTGATTCTGAGAGCACTTCGATTAATAGCAGAGGGTTCAGTAGAGTGTCGGGGGCATTTTCCAGGTAATGTTCTTCCCTTTTCGTAAGTACTAAATCAGGGTAAAAGTATTTATCGGAAAGAGGCGAGTGCACCCGCATATCTGCTTGATAAATATTCATTGTCCCTTCCGTCTCCCTTAAGAATAACCAAATCAGCCCATGCAGATTAGATGTTATTTTATTATGCGCTCTGCTACTTCCACCCATAATAATTAGTTTTCCATTTTCGTATTCATGGCGCTCCTCCTGCGCTGCTTCCCACTCCAGATAGGCGGATGGGGATAGTATAGTTGTTGCCTCTGCCATTGGTTGTTTTTTCTTTGAATGTTAAAATACGGTTTTCATGGAAAAAGGGCAGAATCTTGCCAAAAAGCCTGTAGCCTATACGCCCAGCACCGCCGAAACCTCCACCGCCTTCATAAATTCAGTAGCTATTTTATCACCTGGCAGGAAGATATGGATATCGGTATACCCCTTGGGGCCCGGGCTGCGGTAACGCTCTATCTGCTTATCCTGCAGGTTGACGATCCAAACCTCCGGGATACCGTGGCTGGCGTAGAGGGGGAGCTTGATGTCCCGGTCTTTTTCGAGGCTGCTGTCAGCGACTTCAATTAGTAAATGAATGTCCTCTGCAACAGGATGTGCATTAACGTAAAAGTCTGACCGATAGCTCAGCAAGCTTAAATCCGGTTCAGGCTCAGAATAGTCATCGAGTTGGATAGGGTCTTGTACACCAAGAATGACAGATGATGGCAGCAGTTCACTAAAAAGCCTGATCAGGCGCTTAACCGTACCCGCATGATTACTTTTTATTGGGCTCATATCCACAATTTGTCCATAAAGCAATTCCACGCGCTGCTCCCCGAAAACGCCGGCTTCCCCCATGCGGTGGTAAGCCTCTGCTGAGAAACGGTGGGTATTGGTTATTTCTATGATCCGGGTAGTCATGGATAATTCTTTCTTGCAAAATACAGAAATCAGGCCTGGAATGCAAGGCACCTTACAACGCCCGCAAATTATCAATCATCTGCCGGGCATTCTTCGCATTACGGTAGCCCTTCATCACCGCTTGCCGCAGTAGCGCATCCGCTTCATCGAAGAACCCCAGGGAAGCTTTAGCTATCGCCATATTGGCATAAGCGATGGCCTGACCTGGATCAAGTGCTATAGCCTTTTCGAGATAGTGAACGGCTTTTTCAAACTGCATGGTGTGGGTCAGATGAAGCGCCCCGAGGCTGGTGTAGGTTTCTGCATAGCCAGGATCCAGGCTGATGGCTTTTTCGTAGCAGGAAGCAGCCTTATCGTATTGACCGGTCAGCCGGTAGCAGATGCCCAGGTTCGTCCAGTAAGAAGCGGTATCCGGACGGATTTCCAGCGCCTGCTGATGCGCATCAATGGCTTCCTGATAGTAGCCGAGCTGATTGTAGGTATTGCCCAGGACAGCGTAGGCTTGCGCCAAATCCCCTTTTTGAATCCCCGGGTGGGCTATCGCTCGCTGAAGCGTGGCTATCGCCTGTTGGTAGTCCCCATCCTGATGCTGTTGGCGGCCTTTTTCGAGCAACTGCTCCGGCCCATCCGGTGACGGAGCGGGTTCCGGTACCGGCACCTCCGCTGCTTTCCTTAGCTGAGTAATAGTCTGAATGAGAATCTGCCGCAGCTGGTTTTTCTCGATCCCGTAGCGCTCCGCCGTGATGATGCCCAGTTTCCACTCCCGCTCCACGGCATTCAGGCGGGCGGCATATTGCAGCAGTTCCTCCTCTGTCACCTGCCCCCTGAGTTCCGGCAGGTGCGCCCGAAGCCGGTCGATCACTTCTTTTAGCTGATCATTCAGCAACATCTCCCTGAGTTCTGCCGACAGGCCCTTTTGATCCATAGCGCAGTAATGGTCGTTGATTCAGTAGCAATTTAGGCATAAAAAACCAATTGACACGTTCCCAAAAATCATATGGCCTCACCTTCACCAATCAGTGACTTAGCTCACTGCATTCCCATTAAAAAAATGGCAATTTACAGTCATAAACAGCAGCAAAGTGAATCCACCAATTACCTTGCTCAGAATCAATTATTATCACAAAAAACATAATCAAAATGACCAATACCTTAAGCCGTATCGGCCTTGATCAGGATCAATCACAAATACTGGCTACCAAACTCAACACCCTTCTAGCCAACTATCAGCTTTTTTACATGAATGCCCGGGGCTTTCACTGGAACATCAAAGGCAATAAATTCTTCGAGCTCCACCTGAAGTTTGAAGAGCTGTATAACGACTCCCTCATCAAAATCGATGAGATCGCGGAACGTATCCTTACGCTGGGGTTCACCCCACTGCACACCTATGATGACTACACGGAAATTTCGACCATCCGGCAGGCCAAAAACATTTCTGACGGCGTGGAAGCAGTAAAAGAGATTCTCAAAGGCTACGAAGTCCTCCTGCCACTGGAACGGGAGCTGCTCGAGCTGGCCGGCGAATCCGGAGACGAAGGCACCAATGCCCTCATGAGCGACTATATCCGTGAACAGGAAAAACTGGTTTGGATGTACTCGGCTTATCTGGGGTAACAGGCCCAACAGGTTTTGAAATCAATGGCACCGTAATCTTCCTCAGGAAGGTTACGGTATTTTTATTTGAAAGCAGAACATACTGATTAGGGCAGAATGACTTCATGACAGGTTACTCACAGGAACAAGTAAGGTTATCCGAATAGCTCTGTTGCTCCAAACGAAAGCCCTTACGGTAAGGATAGCCTCCACCAAACCCTAAATTCTCCGATTTAATGGTGTACTGGCAATCGAAGCTAATGGTACTCTCCCCTTCCTGCAGGTCATTAGGGTCGCAGTAGGGGTTGGGGCTGGAGTTGCAATCGGTCTTGTTCAGGTCGCCCAAAACATCCCGGAGCACATTCTTGAGATCAATCTCGTAGGTACGCACCAGTTCCTGGTCGATATCGGTGGCAAAGCGGCCACAGGGTTCTCCCTTGCGTGTGATAGAGTCCGGATAAATCTCAAATTTGTCGATAAAAAAGGAATGAATCGTCGCTACCTTTTTGAACTGTGGGTTATGCTCAAAAGACAAGCTATCGAAGGCGGGCGTAAAAATTTTCTCCGATTTATCGAAGTAAGTGGGCGAAAGCGGCGTTTGTTCCGTATCCACCCAAATTTCATTGATCAGGTATTCGTAGGCGACCAGCACATTTCCCTTCCCAGCATTAGCTGTATCGCTCTTGGAGCATTTCATGCGCACATCCGCACTCTTGCCCAAATAGTAAACCCCGGGGCGTTTATTTCCAGGCAATGGCAATTTATAAGGCGCGCTCAGCGACCATCGCCCCTCATAAGCACTACAGGGGCAGTACTCCTGCACTTCAGACTCTTTCAGGAAGGGGGAGTCATAAGCGGCATTAAACTCCCGGTCGAAATAGGGCGCCAAAGGGTGTGACCAGGTTGCCCCGGGCTTTGCGCTATCCGTAAGGCTGCCATTCAACCAAAGGTAAGCCACCAACCCGCCAAGCAATAGCACCAGGAGCGCAAAAGCCATCACCAACCACCGAAACACCTTCTGCCGCCTTTGCAGTAGCGCCATAGCCTTTTTCCAATGGCTCAGGGCCTCGTCCCGTTGGTGAGCCACTTGCTGCTCCAGCATCAAGCGCTCAATATTCCGGATACTCCGGGTGTACATCCCCTCGGTAGCCGTACCATAAATCAACTTGCTAAACTGACTGGCGCTAATGCACAAATCCTTCGCAATACGGCCAAAAGTCGCACTGCCAAAACGGGAGGTTGCCTTCTCCCAAGGCCCGTATTGTGCCTCCAGCTTCTGAATAAACCTTTCGTGCAAACTCTCTGACATACAGCGTCTTCGTGGTGTAAAATGGTGTAAAACGGTATAAAATTTTGCAAAAATTCCATTTTACGACATAAAATATTTCGCATCTCCAGCTCACTAACCTACCTTAGCGAAAGCCATTGCCGGTAGCTTACCACAAAAACGGGGTGGAATTAAACATGCCCCGTTCTTCAGCACACCGTGCAATCTGCCAAAATAAAACTAAAAGTATGAATAAATTCGTATCTCCTAAATACGGAGGGCCAGACTTTACTGCAAACACAGCTTCCGTATGAAAAAAGAGCACTTCGGTTTAATACTCGGCCCGCTACTCTTCGCAGTTACTTTGTTGTTTGTTCATCCGGACGGGCTGAGCAGGCAAGCGAATGCAGTGCTGGCTTCAACCCTCTGGATTGCCACCTGGTGGATACTGGAGGTGATCCCGATAGCCGTAACCGCCCTACTCCCAATCATCCTGTTCCCCCTTACTGGTGCCCTGGACCTGAAAAGCACCACCGCCTCCTTTGGGCACCGGTACATTTTTCTATACATCGGTGGCTTCATACTCGCGATTGCCATCGAACGCTGGAATCTGCACCGCCGGATTGCACTGCATATCATTCAATTTATTGGCACGAACATCCGGAACATCATTCTGGGGTTTATGGTGGCTACGGCTTTTCTCTCTATGTGGATTTCCAATACTGCTACAACGGTGATGATGCTGCCCATCGGGCTGGCCGTTATCACTCAGCTCAAGGACAATCCGGTAACTAAAGAGGATGAAAACCTGACATTCGGGAAGATACTGATGCTCGCTATTGCCTACAGCGCCTCTATCGGGGGCATAGCTACGCTGATTGGCACACCGCCCAATCTGGTGTTGGCAGGTATTGTGCAGGAACTATACGGTATTGAAATCACTTTCTCCAAATGGATCCTCATTGGCCTGCCGGTTTCTCTGACAATGCTCTTCATCTGTTGGTATTACCTGACTCATTTTGCCGCTACCTTCACGCAGCAGTCTTTTCCGGGCGGAAAGCAGGAGATCAAACGCCAAATTAAAAACCTTGGCCCCATTTCCTACGAAGAAAAACTAGTCTTAGCTGTATTTGTCCTTACCGCACTGGCGTGGATTACCCGTTCATTTCTGCTCAACACCTTTGCACCCGCGCTGGATGACCCCATTATTGCAATGATGGCAGCAGTTGCCCTTTTCCTGCTCCCGGCAGCCAGGGAAAACCGGCGCCCGCTCCTCCAATGGGAAGAGGCGGTGAAGCTCCCCTGGGGCGTTTTGCTGCTCTTTGGCGGAGGCCTCGCCCTCGCAGAGGGCTTCAAAGATTCGGGGCTGGCCGCCTGGATTGGCAGTCAGCTGTCCCTGCTGGAGGGATTGTCTCTCCTATTTTTGCTATTGGTATTGGTGGCAGCAGTGAATTTCCTGACCGAAATCACTTCCAACCTCGCCACTACGGCTATGCTGCTCCCCATCCTGGCGCCCCTGGCCATGGTCATTGGCGTACACCCTTACCCGCTTATGGTCGGAGCTACGCTGGCGGCCTCCTGTGCCTTTATGCTACCGGTTGCGACCCCTCCCAACGCCATTGTGTTCGGGTCCGGTTACTTAAAAATACCAGAGATGGTCAAAACCGGTATTTGGTTGAATCTAATCTCCATTATCATACTCAGCCTGATTGTTTACTTCTTCTTACCCAGCCTGTGGGGCTTTGACCCGCATGTTTTTCCTGACCACCTGAAGTAGGCTCCGGGCCCTATCCAATTATTTAAACCTAGTGTTATGAAACTACACTTACTACTGTACATCTTTGTGGCTGGCTTTTTGCTGGCTGGCAGCCCATTGCTGGCCCAACATACCGTAACGGGTACAGTCAGCGATGAAAACGGTACACCGCTCATCGGGGCGACCATACTGGAGGCTCAGACTTCCAATGGCACAGTCACGGATGTAGACGGCAATTATTCTATTGAACTTTCCAGCCCGGATGCGGTCATTTTATACCGTTATGTGGGCCTGGAGCCCAGGCGGGAGCCGGTCAATGGCCGCACCGTGATTGATGTTACGCTCACCGAAGACGCCGAAATCCTCAAGGAAGTCGTGGTTACCGCTTTGGGCTTCGAGGAAGACCGGGACGAATTAGGCTACGCCAGTTCGACAGTGGGCGGAGAAAATGTTACTCAGGCCGCTGAGCCCACCGTAATCAATTCCCTGCAGGGCAAAGCGTCGGGCGTCCGGATTTCCCGGAATTCCGGTGATCCGGGTGCAGGTGCCTACATTCAAATACGGGGGATATCTACCATCGACCGGGATGCACAGCCACTCATTGTGCTGGATGGCGTACCTATCAGTAATGCCTCACGGGGTGCTCAGGAAAGCCTGGCTGCACAGTCACGCCTGAATGACATCAACCCGAACGATATCGAAAGCGTCACCGTTCTGAAAGGCGCTTCTGCGGCTGCACTCTGGGGCACACGGGCCCTGGGCGGCGTCATCATCATCAAAACCAAAAGCGGGCAGTACAACAAACCAGTCTCGGTGACTTACAAATCCAGCTTTTCCATAGATCAAATCAACCGCCGTTACCCACAGCAGACGACTTTCGGGCAGGGCGATAACGGTATCTACAATCAGCGGGCCCGGGATTCCTGGGGCGACAAAATTTCGGACCGCCCCGGCGGGCAGGATGAATTTGACACCTCTGGTGAATTCTATATTGATCAGGACGGGAACACCTACTATCCTGTTGTTTCCAAAAACTCCCGGGAGCTTTACGATGAAAGCAATTTTGACCAGATCTTCCAAAACGGGCATTTTTGGGAAAACAACCTGAGCATCAGCGGTGGCAATGCCAACAGCACCATTTTTGCCAGCCTTAGCGACATCAATCAGGAGGGTATCATCCGCAACAATTCTGACTACCGGCGCACTACCGCCCGGGTGAATGTAGGGCACCGTATCACAGAAAACATCAAGCTGAAAGCTTCTGCCACCTACGCCAAAAGCACCTCCAACCGTATCCGGAGAGGAGCAAGTTCCTCAGGCCTTTACCTGGGCCTGCTCCGTACACCCGCTGACTTTGACAACAGCGGCTACCGGGGCGACTACTTCTCCGGCCCGGACGCAGCACCGGTATCCAACCGCCACCGCTCCTACCGGGAACCCCTGGGCGCTGATGCCACCGCCACGTACAACAACCCGCTCTGGACCATCAACGAACAGGAAGCCCTGGTGGATGTCGACCGCTTCATCACCTCCATGGAACTAACCGTTTCGCCTGCGCCCTGGCTCGACCTGATTGGCCGCGTAGGCCTTGACAAGTTTGCAGAATTGCAGCAGAATTTTTTCACGCCAGGCTCAGCAGCCGGTGCTTTCCGCAATGGCCGTTTTGATAAAGAGCTGGCCCGCAATACGGTCTTCAACATGGACTACATCGCGAAAGCCGGCACTAAATTCGGGGCCAACTTTAGCGGCACACTGCTTGCCGGTTTCAACTACAACCACCGGGAGCTGATCGTGGACGGTAGCTCCATCACCAACTTTATTCAGTTTTTTGATGTGGCAAGCGGCATACGCGATATCGATAATGCCCTGCCTGAAAACCGCGAAGTCAACAGCACCTTCGGGCAGGAACGGACGGTAGGCGTTTACACCTCAGGTACGCTGACCGCTTACGACATGTTCTTCCTGAACGGTACCCTGCGGGCGGAATCAGCTTCCACCTTCGGCAGCGAAGCAGACAACACTTTCCTGTTCCCCTCTGCTTCCCTGGCCTGGCAGTTCACAGAAATCCCAGCCTTGAGTGAAGGTTTTCTGTCTTTTGGCAAGCTACGCTTTTCCTACGGTGAAGTGGGGGTACAGCCCGCACGCTACAATACCACGAATATCTTTGTTTCCCCTTCCTTTAGCGATGAATACGGCGGCGCACTGGCCGGCGGGCTCTTCGGCAACGGTGCGTTTGTGCCCAGTGCCCAGCGTGGCAGCGCAGCACTGCGGCCCGAGCGCAAGAAAGAGACGGAAATCGGAGCCGACCTTCGGTTCTTTAACGACCGCATCTCCCTTAACGCCACCTACTTCACCAACACCACCGAGGATGTGCTGCTGGACTTCCCAATCGCGAACTCCCGCGGGGTAACCCGGTTGTACACCAACGGCGCAGAGATTCAAAACACCGGCTGGGAAGTCGACCTGCAGTACGATGTAGTCAAGCAAAAAAACTGGCGCTGGAATGTGGGCGCGATCTACTCCGAAGTCAATAACGAGGTAACCCGCCTGGACGAAGGCCTCTCTATCATCCTCGGCGGCTTGTCTGCTGTGAATGCCCGGACGCTGCTCGGCTTTCCCATCGGCGTACTTTGGGGCTCCAGGACCCTTCGCGACGACGACGGCAACATCGTCTTTGATGAGAATGGCTTCCCGGTTCAAGACCAGCTGGAAGGTGTCATTGGCGACCCCAACCCCGACTGGCAGGGCTCTGCCTACAGTACGCTATCTTATAAGAACTTCACCCTCTCCGTCCTCTTTGAGACCTTCCAGGGGGCAGACATCTTCGCTGGCACCAAATCAGTGATGTATGACCTGGGTACGTGGGGCGACTCCGACCTGGAGTCCACCGCCGACCAAAACCTGCTCACCTACGATGGAGACGTAATCCTGGCCGGGACCACCTTCCGCGGTAAAATCCACAACTTTGGTGCAGGGCCGGTCGCGCTGACCGAATCCTGGTACAACGGCGATGGCGGTTTCTTCAGTGGCGGCAACGATGAGCTGTACATTGAAGATGGCTCCTGGACCCGTCTGCGGGAAGTCAGCCTTGCGTACACCGCCCGTTCGGAATGGCTGAAGCAAAAGACCGGACTGGGGTCTGCCACATTTACCTTCACGGGCCGAAACCTGCTGCTTTGGACGGCCTTCGAGGGCAATGACCCGGACACCAACCTCAGCGGGGTCAGCAACGCCCGGGGTATCGACTACTTCAATAACCCAGGTACTCAGTCCTACGTCTTCTCTATGACCCTGACCTTTTAGTCCAACTCAAATTGAAAATTATGAAACGTATATCCATCATATTTTTGCTTGCCCTGCTGTTCTCCGCTTGCAGCAGCCTGGTAGAAGACCTGAACGAAAACCCCAACAGCCCAACCTCTTCGTCCTATCAGTACATTCTGACCGGAGCAGAGATTGGCAACACCCTCTTCCTGTCCGGAGAGGCGGCCCGGAAAGCAGGTATCTTCTGCGGTTACTATACCGGTATCGACCGGCAGCACGAAGGCTTCAGCCAGTATGCCGTAACGACCAGTGATTTTGATAATCAATGGAATGATGTCTTCGTCAACACCATCGCCAATGCTATTGCCACACAAGAAGCAGCAGCGGAAGAGGGCGTTGGCGGTATTACGCTGGGCATTACCAAGATCATACAGGCATTTGGCTTTGGCACCGCAGCCTCGCTCTGGGGTAGCATCCCCTTTGAGGAAGCCGGCCGGCCAGCCTTTGAAAACCCGGCGTTTGAAGACCAAATACTGGTCTATGAGAAAGTACAGGCACTGCTGGATGAAGCCATTGCCGACCTGGAGTCTGGTGAAGGCCGCCCGGCTACAGGGGCAGATATCCACTTTGATGGAGATCCTGCTGCCTGGGCAGAAGTAGCGCACAGCCTCAAAGCCAGATTGTTCCTTCATACCAAAAACTATCGCCTGGCCTATGAGGAAGCGCTGCTCGGCATTAGCTCCCCGGACAATAGCCTGCAAACGCCACACGGTGACGCGATTGAGAATGCCAACCTGAACTATCAGTTCTTTGAGATTGCTTCCCGGGCGGCCGACCTGGTCACTTCTGACTTTATGGCGAGCCTGGTTGCACCGGACGAAGCCACAAGCCCTGATATCAGCAATTACCGGGGCAATGCCAAAACGGATGAAACAGGCCGCTACAACTACCTTTTCGAAACCAACTCCTTCGGCACACAGCCCAATACCGTCGATGGATTTGCCGCTCAGGACGCCCCTACTCCACTGCTTACTTACCAGGAAAACCTCCTGATCCTTGCAGAGGCTGGCTTCCGGACAGAGGGTTTTGAGGTTGGCCTCACCCATTTGAATGAATTCCGGGCCTACATGGCAGCCGGAGGGTACCTCACTAATGCCGATATGGCCAATATTCAGTACGAAGCATACGAAACTGCTGATTTTGAAAATGGCGGCATAGAAAACCCGGACGGCATCAGCACGGACGATGCGCTGCTCCGCGAAATCCTGGAAGAACGCTACATTACTTTGTTTGGCCAGATCGAAGGGTTCAATGATACCCGCCGGACGATGAGAGAATCAGTGGTTCGGGTACCTGTTGCCCCGAATACCGGCACTCAATTGCCGGAGCGGTTCCTCTACCCGACGACTGAGATAGACCGGAATCCGAATGTGCCAACGCCCATTCCCGACTTCTTCGAGCCGACCGCTGTTAATCAGTAGCCCAAAACCGTGATAACATGAAAATGAATACGTTCCCATCTTTTGGAGGCTTGTTTTTAGTAGCGATAGCCTTTTTGCTGTTGGCCACTCCTGCTTACAGCCAGGAGGTGGCGCCCAAACGGGTGCTGTTTGTAGGTAACAGCTTTACCTACTTCTACAACCTGCCGCAGGTCGTCAGCGCGATGGCGGAGGAAAAAGGCTGGGCATTGGAAACCCGGCAGTCCACGGTAGGGGGCAGCAACCTCGAACAGCACTGGAAGAGCGAGCGGGGTACCCAAACCCGTGCCCTGATCGAAGAACAGGAGTGGGATTATGTGGTCTTCAACAACCACAGCCTGAGTTCCATTGATCAGCCGGAGGCCTTCATGGAATACGGTAAGAAGTTTGCCGAACTGGTCAAAGACCGTGGCGCGAAGCCCGTCTTTATGATGACCTGGGCGTACCATTCCAATCCGCTCATGCAGGCTACCATCACGCAAATGTACGAGCAACTGGGCGAAGCATCCGGAGCCGATGTGGTCCCCGCTGGCCCTTTGTTTGCCGAAGCGCGTCAGTGGCGCCCCGACCTCGAGCTGTTCTTTGACGACAAGCACCCTTCTTCCAATGGCACTTATCTGCTGGGGCTGGCTTTTTTCAAATACTTCAGTGGCGACAGCCCGGTGGGCCTTCCCAAACGGCTGACGACCCGGGACGAAGATGGCGAAAAGCTGTACCTCCTTTTCATGCACCAAACGGACGCTGATTTTCTGCAGCAACTGGTGGACGAGCACGCGTTCCACACCGAAAACTTGTTGACCAAACATAAAAAAGACTAATCATGTATTTATCCAACCATACGTACGGCAAGCTCAGCTTGCTCCTCCTTCTTGTCTTTGTGACCGTCTTTTCCTGTCAGGATATGGATGATGACGGCCTGCCTATCACCAATGATTTCAGGGTCTTGCAAACCCAGATCAATGATGACGCCGTCACCTCTGGTGTGGATGGCGCATCTGTGCTGAGCACCCTTACGCTGATCCTTTCCCATCCGGTAGAGCAGTCCGCTTTTGAAGGCGCGCTGAGCATTGAGCCTGATGCAGCCTACACCTTCGCTTACGATGGGAACAACTCCATTGTGACCCTCTCTTTTGACGAGCCGCTGGCTTACGAGACGACATACACCCTTACGCTTCCCGCCGGCACTTACGGCAACGCAGGCCAGGCCAGCCAAAATGACTACAGCTTCACCTTCACTACAGCCGCCTTTGCCGCACCGCCGGTGACGCTCTCCGTGGAGCCTTTGAGCCTCTTCGAGACAGAGACCGCTGTGATCACAGCCACCATCCCACAAGCCATACTGCGCGATGTGACTATGGATATCTTGTTATCCGGCTCGGCTACAGAAGGCGATGACTATACGGTCACTTCCAACTCCATTACCATTCCGGCCGGGGAGACTTCCGGCACGCTGGAGCTAACCGCGCTCAGCGATCAGGATTTAGAAGGTGAGGAACTCATTATTGTGGAGCTCGCCAATCTGACCAACGGAGTACAAATGACTCCGCAGGTATTGGAAATTACCCTGGGTGACCTGCCACCGGCTATCGAGCTGAAAGGTGTGATGTCTCTCCGCATCGGCGGTACGGACAATAATGGCCGGGCGGTACACTTACGGGTCCTCGAAGATATTGCCGACCTCAGCCAGTACGGTCTGGGAATCGCCAATAACGGCGGTGGCTCCGATGGGCGGGAGATTGACTTCCCGGCAATCAGTGTGAACGCGGGTGACGACCTCCTGCTGGTCAGAGATGTAGATGAAGCTGGACTGGCGGCCTACTTCGGCGACTGTTTCAATGATTTTGATGAAGTCTTCACCTCGGACGGGCTCAACTTCAACGGTGACGACCCCTTCGAGCTGTACAATAACGATATCGTTATCGAAACTTACGGCGATGTGGAACTCGACGGCACCAACGAAGAATGGGAATGGACCGGCAGCTGGGCCTACAAACTCAACGGTATCTGGGAATACGCTGAAGTAGATTGCTCTACCGGTTCCACCAGCAATGCTGAATCCGACTGCCCCTACCCTTTCTGCGTCCCCTTACAAATTCAGGGCGCGCTTGCCCTGCTTTGGGATGGTTCGGGCACCAACGGCGGCAAAGCGGTGCACCTCCGCGCCAACCGGTCGATCGGGGACATCACCCAATATGGTTTGGGCGTCGCCAACAACGGTGGCGGCACCGACGGGCTGGAAGTGATGCTCCCCAGCCTCACCATCAATGAAGGCGACCACATTTTAGTGGCCCGTGAGCCACAGACCATTGCAGCCTACTTCGGGGCTTGCTTCGATGCCTTTGACCACGTCGTACAGTCCGATGGGATGAACCAAAACGGAGACGATGCCATTGAACTATTCCAGGGCATGACCGTGATCGAGACGTTTGGGGATGCCGATGTGGATGGTACCGGACAATTTTGGGAATACACCGGCTCCTGGGGCTACAAAGTAGGCGGTTCTTTCGTTTACGGTGGTATAGACTGCGCTGCCGGCTCAGCCACGACACAGTCCTCCGGCTGCCCCTACCCATTCTGTGAATAACCGAATACCACGACTATGACCAATCGCATTGCCCTCTTGCTGCTTATTGTTTTCGGGACGCTCGGACTTGCCTGCGAGCCGGAAGCCACTGCACCGCCCACCCTCAACCTGTTGTCCTCGACTATCAATGGAGGAAGCCTGTCTGACGGGATGGAAGGCGTGGCCCCGGAAGCCCGGTTGGAGCTGGTTTTTTCCAGTAGCCTGGACCAGGTTGCGTTTGAAGAGGCATTGATGCTGGAGCCTGCTGCTAATGTGACTGTCAGCTTTAGTAATCAGGGCTCAAAAGCGATTCTTGACCTGGAGCTGGCCGGGAATACGACTTACACCCTGAGCATTTCGGGCGATGCGATTGGTCAAAACGGGGGGGTGCCGGACCCACCCTTTGTCCTTACGTTTACCACACGAGCTGCGGGCAGTGCAGGCAGTGCCTGTACCAGTGGTAACGCCGACTGCCTTTCGGCTTTTGTGGCTGAAGGAGCAGGCAGCCTGCCGGTGTACAACAGCTTCCCGGTTTTTGAAGCGGAAGGGCCCTGGACGGGGCTCACCACTGCCGTCATCGTTGTACACGGTGCCAACCGCAATGCCGATGACTACTTTGAGTACCTCATGTTTAGCCTTCAGGCCAATGAATTGGAAAACGAGGCCCTGCTCCTCGCACCACAGTTTCAGGAAGCCCCTACTGCAGACCATACCCTCTACTGGAGCGGCAATGGCTGGCGGGAAGGGCAGACGGCTAACGGCACTGGCAACGGCAGCTCCTTTGCTGTTATTGATGGAATGATTAGTCAGCTTGCAGATGCAGCCCGATTCCCGGACTTGAAAAAGGTAATCATCACCGGGCACTCTTCCGGGGGGCTTTTCACCCATGTTTACGCAGGGGCAAACCGCTCAGAGGCTACCCATCCCAATCTTAATTTTGAATACGTCGTGGCCAATAGCCAGTATTTCTACTACCCGGACGGGCAACGGATCAATGAAAGTACCAATCAGCTTTACCTGCCCAACGACTGCAATGGCTATACCATCTGGCCATTCGGATACGAAGTGGCACCGCCCTACCTAAGCGGTACGACAAGCGCGGAAATCAATGATCAATTCGTCAACCGTTCCGTAACTTACCTGCTGGGCAACGGTGCGGGGCCTGATGGCGCACTCAATACGAGCGACTGTGCTGCTACCCTGCTCGGACCCTCGCGCTACGAAAGAGGTGAAAATATGTACCGCTATATGAACCTGGTATACGGCGATAACCATAACCACAAGCGGAGCATCGTTCCCGGTATAGGGCACGATGGCGCGGGGATGTACCGCTCAGATGCTTTCCAAACCTTGCTGCAAGGCCTGATAGATTGATGCAAGGCATTAATGCCAGGCACTTTTGAGCCGCTCCATCCCCCACGCGACACTTCCCGCGTGATCAAAAAACTGCAAGCCTGGCAGTATTTGCCTATCTTAACCCGACAATTTAGCTTCAATGCCTGGTCAACGCCCACCCAAATACACCCTGCCCGTTATCATCCTCGCCCAATTCACCGGCACTTCCCTGTGGTTTGCAGGCAATGCCGTGCTGCCCGACCTCCAAACAGCATACGGGCTGCCCGAGGGCGCACTCGGCGGGCTGACCTCTGCAGTACAACTTGGCTTTATAACAGGCACTTTACTGTACGCCATCCTGATGCTTGCAGACCGCTTCTCCCCCTCACGGGTCTTCCTGCTCTCTGCGGTGCTGGGCGCTTTGTTCAACCTGGGCATAGGGGTGGTGACAGAAGGTTATACCAGCATTCTGGCGCTCCGTTTTCTCACGGGCCTTTTCCTGGCTGGGATTTATCCGGTAGGCATGAAAATAGCTGCTGACTGGTACGCTGCGGATTTGGGGAAAGCACTGGGGTATCTGGTTGGCGCATTGGTTTTAGGTACCGCTTTCCCGCATTTGTTGCGCTTTTCCGCTGCGGAGGTGCCCTGGCAGCGGGTTATGCAGGGCACTTCTTTCCTGGCGGTAATGGGTGGGCTGCTGATTCGGTGGCTGATTCCCGATGGCCCCTACCGGCAATCCGGCACCGCCTTCAAGCCCTCTGCCATCGTTGCCATCTTTCGTATCCCTGATTTCCGGGCAGCTGCCCTGGGCTACTTTGGGCACATGTGGGAACTGTATGCCTTTTGGGCGTTTGTCCCCGTCATCGTGCTGGCCAGGTTTCCGGAACTTTCTCCTGCCTCGACAGCCCTTTTTGCCTTCGGGGCCATTGGTGTGGGCGCACTCGGCTGTGTTTTAGGTGGATATTGGTCATTACGGACGGGCAGCGCTAAGGTAGCTTACGCCATGCTGCTGATTTCCGGGCTCCTTTGCCTGGCCTCTCCCCTGCTCTTCCAGCTACCAGGATGGGCATTCACGGCCCTGCTATGCCTATGGGGCTTTGCCGTAGTCGGCGATTCCCCACAGTTTTCCACCCTGGTAGCCCAAAATGCACCGCCCGAATCCCGGGGTTCCGCCTTAACCATTGTCAATAGTATTGGTTTTTCGATTACCATTTTCAGCATTCAGGGCCTAACTTATCTGAGCCAAGCCTGGGGCATATCTAATAGCCTTTGGATACTTGTCTTTGGCCCGGTACTGGGGCTTGCAGCTACGCGCAGGTTATTCCGGGAGGCTTAGACCCATTCCGATGGCGCCTCATTAAGACTTACCAGATCCTGTATGCTCCGCAGAAAGTACCATACTGCGCCGATCAGAGGAGGTACGGCAAGGATTATCCAAAGATACATTTCGCCTGACCACTCCGACAACCAAAGCTGGTCCCCGAATTTTGCAGCGGCAATGAGGAGCACACAATACATAGCAGCGGCAAGAAAATATTGAATATGAATCCAGCTCTGCATAATCAGGCCTTTCAGCAGGCTGCTGCTTAACTGCCAGATACCCAGAAAAAAGGCGGCAAAGAGAGTAAATGGATAAATCAAACAACTAACCATTAGCAGAAACTGTATTAACGCATCGACGGTCATTAGGGTCCTTTTCATGTTTGGTGGTTTTGGTTACACCAAAGATACAGGGTCTATTCATTATTTTCAATACTTTTTGAAAGTTGTGAACAAAAATATTTCCCCACTTGGTTAGCTCCCTCACGACGCTTTACTATCCCCGCCTGTGTATCAACAACTCTTTAATTAATTAAATAGCATCTATCAGAAAGACACCAAAGGGTACAAAAGCAACAATGCCGCATAGAGTATTTAGTCCACCAAAGCCGAGAACAAGTGCAAGGTAATCTAATGGCAGAGCGCTAACCAAGCTCAGCCCTTTCAATATCTAGGGCAAACGCGCCAAATCTAAACACCGAGGACTATTTGTAGGTATTCAAGGTTCATTAGACTTCAATAAAATTAAATCCAGACCGCGCACTCATGTGCGCGAGTTTGGCTGGTTGAAAAAAACCTACTATGTTATATGGCATAATAGATACAGACCAAATACGAAGCAACCCTGCCCAGCTAAAAGCACTGACCAGTTTAGAGCCAGAAGAGTTTGACGCCCTGCTGTCCCCATTTAGGCATCGTTGGCACCACTACCACAAACACTACACCCTGCCAGGCAAGCGCCGGAAAAGGCCGCGCATAAAATACAAGAAGCCGACTAAGACCTTGCCCGGGCAAGGCACGAAGCTATGGTTCGTCTTAATGTGGTTTAAGACCAACTCCATCCAGCAGCAGCTTGCTGCTGAATTTGGCCTGAGGCAAAGCCCTCTCAGCCACTGGCTGAAAGCCTTGCGGCCCATATTGCAGCAAGCCATCGAAGACTTGCACTGCCAGCCTGCACAAGACATGGACGAGCTTATCCGGCTATTCCGTCAGCGCAGTGGGCCTCCAGGCTCAGGCGGTGCGCCGGATACGCTCAACATGGATGCTACAGAGCGCCCGATAGGGCGCAACCTGGACGATGCAGCACAGCGTGATGACTACAGCTGCAAGCACCACGGGCACCACTTGAAGAACACCTTGCTGTGCGACGAGTACCAATTCGTACATTTTGCAGGGTAGACCTGGAACGGCTCTGTGCACGACAGCACGATGGCAGTTGAAGAGCTGCCCAGCCTGGAAGCCTTTAAGCCCTATGGCTTATGGTGCTGCAAGGACAAAGGCTACCAAGGCTACCGCCCGGAAGGAGCCCACCTGATAGAGCCGTTCAAAGCCAGGCGCAATCATCCGCTCACTGAGCTGGAGAAGGAGTATAATGCCTGGGCAAGCTCTATTCGCAGCGTGGTCGAACATGCCATCGGCGGCATCAAAAGATCTGCCTTGCCCTCTCGCCCGATGCGGTACTGGAAGCAAGATATACGGCACCAAATTTTCGTCATTGGTTGTGGCCTGCAAAACCTGCGGGTCCGCTTTCGGAGCTCCGCGTATGCACGCGGCGTGCAGCGGGTGCGCGCGCGTCAAACCTTTTAATTTGATTAAAATCTATTGTTTTTTGGCCCGCTGCCAGGCAGAATGGCAACAAGGCGGCTACTACGTTGATCAGCCGCATTTATAACATGACGTAGTGTAATTATTATGATATTTACAAAATTATCGAAATCTTCACTTGACAATATTAAGCAAAACCTTTAAATTAGCTCTCGAAAACGCTGCTGCTCAACATATAATACTGCATACCTATTTTATAGTAATCGACATTTTACGTTTTTTCTGTATCGCCCTTAAAGCACAGTTGATGCAGAGATACAAGCTATGCACTGATAACATGCTTATCTAAACCACTATGAGTCTCTAAGCTTTGGTCGATACACCTCTTTGTATTTTATAACTCTCTTAAATACTGTAAATATGAAAACGCTCTTTTACTTTTATTACCCTTTTAGCAAAAAGTATATTCTTTACTTCACGCTTTTATCATCACTGACGTTTACCTGGTCCACGGTATTAAGCCAAAATGGCAGTGATGATGACATCGACTATGGCTGGCATTATTCAGCCGGAGATACTATACAAGAAGTGATCAGGCATTCTAACATCACGAGGTTAACTATGCTTCGATATGAGACTTTCGCTACGGTTTTCTTCCATGTAGACCTCTGGTCGTCAAGTGCTAATGCAAGGATTTTAAGTGCTTACGGACTAGTAGGTTCTCTTCAAAGAAGCGACCCAGATCAAGTTGGAGAAATCTGCTGCCGAACAGGACATGGGGTTTACTCAATAGCAACTGTTCCGACTGACCCAGAAGAAAACATAGCTACTATACCTCCAATCGGCGAGCTACAGGACTTTGTCGAATTTAGTTTTCTTACTCAAGGAATCGACTTGATTGATGATATATCAAATATAAATGGTGAGTTTGGATACCGTGGGGGTGGTGTTCGAAAAGACTGCTTACTGGAAATTGTCAGTGGACGCAGTAATGACGACAGCAAGCCCCAAACATCAGAAAGTATCTTAAAATCACCCGCTGAATTAAAACAAAATGGAAATACAATATGGTTGAACAGGGATAATTCAGATTCCTCACCTTGGCATTTTTCAGTTTATGATCTGAGTGGACGATTGATTACAGAAAAGGATGGAAATGATACAGAGGCTGAATTAATCGACCTTGAAAATGAATCCTGGCCTAATGGGATTTATTTAGGCGTCTTGCGGTCGGATAAACAGATTATCCCTATCAAAATCATTCATTCGTACTAAAATTCATTGTCATGAAACTTAACTATTTACCGTTCATAGTAGGGCTAATGGCACTAGCCATAATAATAACCAATTGCCAAAAGGAAGTAGTTGAAAACTGCAACCTTCGATGTGAGAAACCCTGTCTTACTGAATCTAGAGTAGTAGACGGAGAATGCGTTTGCGTCTGCAATCCTGGAACCGTGAACATGGGCAATAACTTTTGCTTAAGGCCAAATGAGGGCACCTTTGTAGCTTATTTGCCCGAGACAGATCATCTGGATACTTTTGCGCTTTCTACAGCATTGCGTTTTGTTGATGGCCCAGGAGGTTTTTTATGTGGCATCACGACCATTGATAAACCTTGCAGCGGACTTGGATTTACAGCAGAATATAGCCAGCATGAAACGGGGGATAGCTTGTATATAGATATGTTACCTCCACCAGACGGAGCATTTAGCTTCATGTCTCCTCCGCCTCATTATAGGCTAAGCCTGCGTGCTGGCTTTCAAGGTCTTGACCCGGACACCTTGCACGCACGCATCGAATGGCGTACATTAGGTGGCAGAGCAATTCGCGAACCCATTGATTTTAAAATGATCAATGTCCGTTAAGGAAAGGAAATACGGGCTGCTCAAATATAGAGCAGCCCGTCCTCTCACGCTTGAATTTTCAAAACCAATAGCGTACTGGAAATTCAATAGATTTTACCAAATCTGACTGATCTAAACCCATCTTGATTGCGTAGATTCGATCTCTTTCAGATCCTTAATACTCTGCCAAAAGTACCAGATGCCACCTACCAAGGGCGGTAAAGCCAACACAAACCAAAGGTAACCTACCCAATTTGTTGGCTCATAATTAAATATATCTGCTGCCTGAGTACCCGCAACAAGTACCAGACAGTACGCTGTAGCCGCCAAAAAGTAATTGAGGTATAGCCTGCTCTGTAACAGAATAGCTTTGATCAAGCTGCTTCCCAGTTGCCAGCAACCTAAAAAGAAGGCTGCAACCAAAGTGAAGGGGAAGAATACGGAAGACCCAAGAAGCAAGCCCTGGACGACGTTATCAATGGCAAACAATGCCTTTTTCATGTTTGGTGGTTTTGGTTACACCAAAGATACCGGTTTTATTCATATTTTTCAATACTTTTTGAAAGATATGGATAATATATTTCCACTTGGTTAGCTCCCTTACGACGCTTTACTATCCCCCGCCTTTGGGTATCAACAACCCTTTAATTAATTTAATAGCACCGATCAGAAAGACACCCAAGGGTATAAATGCAACGATACCGCCTAGAGTATTAAGTCCACCAAAGCCGAGAATAACTGCAAGGTAACCTAATGGCAGAGCGCTTACCAAGCCCAGCCCTATCAATATCAGACCTACACGTATAAGCCTTTTCCTTTTCTTCGGATCACTACGCCTCCTTTCTTTTCCACTTTGAGAAAGCCACTGCTCTTTGACATTGAGGACTTCCCCGGAGGCATATCGAATCTCCTTAATGTCTGATTTATTCAAAAGGACAATTCTTTCCTGATCGCAGTAAGCAAAACGATAAGTCGTCTCGTCCTCTTCCACAACCTCACCAACAATTTTGAGGTCAGACATCAGGATTAGGGTATCACAATCTGTTGCACTTTTGGGAACTTCAGGTATTTTGAGGGGAGTCAAAAGGGTGGCTCCGGTCGCAGGCAGAGACAAACAAACAAAAGCCAAGACTCGTAGAAGATGTTTCATTTTTCAGGGTTTTACCTAAAAATTAGACTTTTTGGCCATACCGCTTAATCGTAGATATACGCAATACGAAGTGGTCACCGACGATAAATGTCGGGATCTATGATTTGCGACATCGGCCCATGACGAAGCATAGCTTGTCAGGGCAGGCGCAAGCCACTTCCCAGCGTAAATGCTGACCTGTCTGCCGAAGTATCGATACGAAGGCAGGCATTGAGTAAGTTTGCTGCTCCGATCTTTATCGGAGACCACTTAATCGTCAGTATATAGATTTCAAATTGCAGCAGAAAATTCAGGTAGCTTACCGCACCCAGGTACCATCCGCTTCCAAACCCCAGGTTACGCCCGTCTCCGGATCAAGCACCTTCAGGAATACCCATTGGTTGTAAAACAGCTTCTGCAGTACCTCGTGCTTGTCCACCAGTTGCTTTACCGCCGCTTTTGGGGCCACTACAAAAGCCGTCAGGCGCAGCGGCTTGTGGTACAGCTCCTCATCGTTTTTCATCACCGACTGCCAGGGCAGGCCGTGCATCAAATCAGACCCATTGCCCTGCATGACGCCGATTTTACCGACGACGTTGTGCGTGACTTTGCTGCCGCTGCCGAAAGCGGTGTTATCCACCGTGGAGAAAAAGTACTGACTGTTGATCCATTGCGCCACCACGAGCGGAGCCGTAAGAATGACCTCCAGGCTCTTGCTATCCGGATCCTGCAACCAGTCATAGGAATGCAGGAAGCAACGACCCTTGAGGTCGAGATTGGCCGTCATGTGACGGGGGGCCACCACAAAGCCCGCATTGCCCGCCAGGCCCCACTCCGGGCGTACTTCCGACCAGTCGGCGCTCCGGCGCAGCATCCCTTTGCTATTAGTTAAGCCAAACTGTACGGAACGGACCTCCAGGTTGCGCTGCTGAGCCTTAGCCAGGCCTGCTTGCAAACCGGTAACCTGCGCTTGTTTTTCTGCGTTCAGCTCAGGCAAATTGATTAACCGGACGCCATCGGTAGTCGTGTTGTGCTGGGCACCGACAAAGAGGGTATCTTCCGGTATCACAATCCCTTCTTCCGCCAATGCTTCGCGCACCGCTTTCTGGTTGAGAATACTGGCCATAGCCGCTGCATTAGGACCACCGTGGCTGCCGCCGCAGGCACCACAATCGAGTGCGGCGGCGTAGGGGTTGTTCTCCGTTTGGCTACCGTGCCCGCAGAGGACAACAAGGGGCGCAAAGTTTCGGGTCAGGCCCATCATGCGCAGCGCGTTGCCTGCGTAGGCGACCTGCTGCTCCATTGGGATGCCCCATTGGTCTACCTGCGCTACATCGGGCAGCAGGTCAACTTCCGGACGGAACCAGCGGCGGCCCATTCGGCGCAACCGGGACAAGGGGCCCGGAATAAGGCTACGCCCAATCGTGATCAGCCCGGCGGGCAGGCCCAGGGCTTCCACCGCCGCAAAGGGGGTGGCGATATTGTATTTCAGTGATTTATAGGCTTGCTTGAGCTCTTTGAGGAGCCTCAGCCCGCTTTGGTGCTTTTCCAGATCGTGGCTACAGCAGCTGCCAGCCACTTCCTTTAGCTCATGCGCGGGCTGCAGCAGCACCGGCAGCGACTTCACGCGCTTGCCCAGCACCGTTTGGTAAGCGATCGGAAGCCCGAAGAAGCCCGCAAAACCGAATGTTTCATACGCCCCGCAACTTTCCAGTTGCCGGCGGAAGGGCTCGGAGCGTACATCAATACAAAATGCCAGTTGTGCTTCCGGCCGGCCCTGAACAGCCGGGGCTTTCAGCTGCGACTGCAGATCGGCGGTCATCGTGCTGCGGAAGGACTCCTCCCAGGACTCCAAAAGGGACAGGCGCATCAGGTAATAGGCTTCCCGCAATGCTTTGAGCAGGGGTGCCCATTCTGCCGCCGTGGTACCCAGGGCAGGGTCTACTTGCGCTGCCGCCCAATGATGAAGCATCGCCCATTCTTTGGCAGATGCGGGGGCCTTTGTTGGCCCATCCTGCACTTGTACAGCGGCGACCAGCAGGCGGACTGCCAGATAATCTTCCAAATCAATAGGATAGCGCTGCTGAGGCGCATAATCTGCTTGCGCACTCCGCCAACGGATGTAAGAAGCCCAGCCTGGCAGTGCCATCAGATGGCCGCGCAGGAAATCACGTTGCTCCGATGCCTCAATGCCCAAATGCCCCAGCAGCATCAGCAGCGCAGGCCCCGTAGCCTCCGGCAGCTGCTTAATAAAGTTCGTCTGCTCCCCCTGATGCAGCAACAGCATTTTCACTGCCCGGTAAAAGCCCCGCTCGCGGAAAGGCATCGGCCAGGCTGCCTGCCCTTCATCGAGAAAAGCCCCCAGCCAGGTGATCATTTCCTGACTGACCGGCTCCAGCGTGGGCTGCCAGGGTTGTTGCAGCCCCATTTCGGTGAGGGCCTCCGACAATAGCGCATCAGGGGATGGCTGCATGTTGCGCTCATCCAGCTCCTGCACCATAGCGGTAAGCATCGCTTCCAGGTTGACAGCACTTTTGCCGAAAGGCAAGGTGGCCGGCAAGGCATCTAAGGCGCTGCTGACCGCCTGCGCCATCGCCTGTTCCTGTACTTCCCCATCTTTTACCGCATTGCGGATTTGCCAGAACGCAGGCAAAGTATTGGCGTCAAACAGCTCCTGACCGCGGCGGACAGCTTTCGCAAAAGGCAGGCGCTCCAGCCCCTGAAGTGGATTGCAGGCTACGGCATGCGCCAGAGGCCAGGTGGGGGCAATGAGGGTGCTGAGTTGATCCAGGTGCTGTTGCAACGTCTGCAAGCCCTGATCGATATGTTGTGGCGTGAAGGTCTCGGTAAGTGTCATGTCTTGCTTTTTTGGAACGTGAGGTTTAAAGACGGTAAGCACTGCGGCGTACATTCAACGTTTGACGCAGCGGCTGACTGTAGCGCAACGCCCATGCATAAATCCGGGCGATCCAGCTATCGCCCACCGCATCAGGCAGGTAGTCCCGAAAGAGCATCAGCAGCCAGCCCAGTACGAAGAAAAGGCCAATGCCCAGGTGCAGCCCATTCAGTGCAGGAGCTGTAAAGAGGGCAAGCTGTGATTCGACAGCCCAAACAGACATCCCGTACACCGTTGACCCCAGCAGCCCGAGGACAGCCGCCAGCACCAACCGACCGGCGGTAGGCGAAGGCTCCGCAATCGTCATGACGGCATGGGCACAGGTGATGCCGCAGAACAGCAGCAGGAGCACATAGGTACTGCCCAATCCCCCCGTAGCGCCTGTAAAACTCCAAAAGATAAAGGCCCCCAAGCCCCCCATGACCAATCCGAAGAGGAAAAGAGGCAGGGCTTTGGGGCCATAAAGACTGAGGCTTTTATTGCGGGCGGCTTTTACCGTTGAGCCCGCACTTAGAAATAAAGAGGCTTTAAAGAATCCGTGCCAGATCATGTGCGCAATGGCTGCCGGAAAAAGCCCCATGCCACACTGCATGATCATAAAACCCATCTGCCCCATTGTGGAGCAGGTCAGCGTACGCTTTACATCGCTTTGCACCAGCATCCAAAGGGTGCCGGCAATTGCGGTAAGCCCGCCCAGTACTACCAAAAGTGTGGCACTCCACGACAGGATGCTCCAGACCGGGTACAATTTATACAAGATGACCGCTCCTCCGTTGACCAGACCGGCATGCATGAAGGCAGATACCGGCGTAGGCGCATTAGCGGAAGCGATTAGCCAGCGGTGGAAGGGCCAGATGGCGGACTGGGCCAAAGCGGACAATAAGACGAACCCGCCGATAACCGGAAGCCAGGGCGTTGCTTCTAAAGAAAGGGAAAGGCGCTCCGGCGACCCGTGCCCCTGCGTGTAGTAGATCAAACCGACAGCCGCCAGTAAGGCCAATGCTCCTCCTGCAAGGTGCAGCAGGGCATAACGGGCCGAAGCTGTCGCCGCCTTCCATTCCAGTTGAAAACCGATGAGGCGGGCCAATAGCACATTGCTCACCAACAGCCCCGCAACCATAACCAACAGGTGGCTGGCAGCACTAAAAAAGACCAGCGACAGGGTAAGCGCCATCAGGTAACGAAAGACTTCCCGCTGCTTGCGGTGGCCACCGAAGTGCCGAAGCCCGTACGCCTGAATGGCCAGGCTCACGAAACAAACGACTGCTGACAGCAAAGTATGTGTGGGAGAAAAGGCAAGCCCAAGCCCGTCCGAAAGCAGGGCCGGTGCGCCCAGGCTGAGCAAAAAACCTGCCCCGGTGAGGAAGGTGCTCAGGCGCTCTGCTTTGGGCAGGGGGCTTAGCAATCCAAGGAGTCCAAAAACCAGCAGTCCGATTAGAATCATTTTCGTTTGAATTGATTTCGGGCTGCAAGTTATAAGGTGTTAAATTATAAAAAAAATTAAAAATCTTGATTTAAATCATTAGAAAAACTAATACATTTATCTTGGATAATTCCACCCTTAGCTAAATACAAAGCCTTGCCATGGATCACAAAATTTTATACCTCGACCTGCCGCTGATTCGAACATTTATTACTGTCATCGATCAGCAGGGGTATAGCCTGGCCGCCAACGAACTGGGGCGCACACAGTCTGCGATCAGTCAGCAAATCAAAAAATTAGAGCAACTGGCGGGGCAGCAGCTCGTCCGGAAGCAGGGCCGGCAGCTCCAAATGACGGAAGCGGGCGAGATCGTCTACCGGCATGGCATGGAGATGCTACGGGTGGAACAACAGCTGAGAGAAAAGCTTTTTAGCGAAGAAATCGAAGGGCGGGTGCGCCTGGGCATACCGGAAGACCTGGCCACCCACTACCTCCTGCCTATCCTGGCACGCTTCCGGGAACAATACCCGCGCATTCAGCTCTCTGTGGAGTGCGACCTGACGGAAAACCTCTACAAAAACTTCAAGGCCAACGAGTATGAACTGGTGATCCTCAAGCACGAACAGCTCAATGTAGCTTATCCCGACCGCATCGTGAAGACCTGGTACGACCCGCTCGTATGGGTGGGCAGAAGTGAGGAAGAGTGCAACGCCTGGCAGTTCTCAAAAAATGTGCCTGTGATCGTCTCCCCGGAGCCTTGTGTCTACCGGCGGCAGGTGCTCCACCAACTGAATGCGGATCAGTTTTCGATTGACCTGGCCTACGTCAGCGAGAGCTACAACAGCAAGCTGCTGGCCATAAGGGCGGGGCTGGGGCTGGCGGCATTGCCACAAAGCCTGGTGCCGGAGGATTGTGTCATCGTGAAGACCGGGCTGCCTGAACTGTCGCCCACACAAATTTCCCTATTCCGGTCAGGCATACAGGCTAAGGTCGCCCAATACCTACGCGACCGCATCATCGAGAGCTTTGACCACCGGCTGGGGCTAAATCAATCCACATAAAGCACGAGCCCTTTGAGGTACTCCCCTTCCGGATGGAAAATCCCCACCGGGTGGTCGGCAGGCTGCGAAAGCTGATGCACAACCCGGGCATTGCGCCCGGCCTCATGGGCGGCAGCAACGATGGTATTGTTGAACAAGGCCCGGTCTACCACCTGTGAGCAAGAAAAGGTAAACAGCAATCCGCCCGGCTTGACTTTCTGCAGGGCCAGCGCATTCAGGCGTTTATAGCCCTGCACGGCATTATGGCGCTTTTTGATGTTCTTGGCGAAAGCCGGCGGGTCTACAATCACAATATCGTAGTCTGCGGGCGCTTCTTTCAGGAAAGCCATGACATCCTGAGTGTGGCTTTGGTGAAGCCCTGCCCCGAAGTTACCCAGTTCCACATTACGGTCGGTCAGCGCCATAGCGGTTTGAGAAACGTCTACGGATGCGACCTGCCGCGCACCAGCCTGCAATGCGTAGATGGAAAAGCCACCGGTGTAGCAGAAGGTGTTAAGCACTTTTTTGCCGGGCGCATACCGGGCAAGCAGTTGCCGGTTTTCCCGCTGATCGAGGAAGAAGCCGGTTTTTTGCCCGGTTTCCCAGTCAACCTGAAAGGTATGGCCGTACTCCAAAACCTCCGTGGGGGCACCTTCGCCCCAGACGTAGGCATTCTTAAGATGTTCGCTGTAGTTGCGGGGCAGGGTTTCGGCACTTTTATCGTAGATGGCGTTGAGTTGAGGCCCCATCGCATGGCGCAAGGCGTTAACAATCTCCTCCATCGCCCGGTGCATGCCAATAGAGTGGCATTGCACCACTGCCGTACCTGCATAGTAGTCAATGATAAGCCCGGGCAGCCCGTCGCCCTCCGCATGAATGAGCCGGTAGGCGTTGAGGTCATCCCGCTGCGTAAGCCCGAGGGCAGCCCGGTAATCATAGGCATTTTGCAGGCGTTGATTCCAAAAGGCCTGATCGGGCGCAGTACCCCCAAAGACGATCATGCGCACCATGATGCTGCCGTGCTGGAAATGCCCGGCACCAAAGACTTCTCCATCTTCTCCAACCACCTGTACAAGGTCGCCATCCTGAACGCCTTCCGGTGTGCTTTTGATGGCCCCGCTAAAAACCCAGGGGTGGCGGCGGCGCAGGGCAGCCGCTTTCTTTTTCCGAATTACAACTTGCTTCATGCCGCAAAGGTAGGCAAGATCAGCTCAATTTCTGCAGTTCCTCAATCATCAGGTCAAAATTCACGTGCTCGCGGATCAAAGTAATGGCCCGTTTAATTTTCCAGGGCGTACGGGTATTGATCTTTACCTCGATGCGGCTCACCTTGACCACCGAGCCGTAGGTGTCGAGCTGTGTGGTAATGACTGGAATCTCATTTTTCATGAAGTAGGGGTGCTCCATTTCTTCGGGCTTATACCAGTTGGCCTGTTTGCCATCGCCGGTCACAATCACGCCAGACAAAGGCGTGCGCTTTAGGTTTTTCACCTTGGCAATTTGCTTGACCTTTTCGATGGCCTCATTCAGTCGCTTGTGGCTCACCACCAGGAGAATATTGCGGAAAGCACTGAATTCATTGAGGTCCACCAGGGAGCCTGCCATGATGTCCTCTACCCGGTTATTGAGGCGGTGCCCGTTGAAGACCACCCGCCCGCCAACGACTTCATTGACCGTTTCCATGATGGGGAAAAGCAGGGTTTTGTCAAAAGGGACGACCCCAAGGAGCGGGATGCCCATCCTTTCCAGCTTTTTGCCGACGAACTGCGTGACCTCATCGTGCTTTTCCGGGATGACCTTGTTGACGATCACCCCGAGCAGCGGGAGGTTTTGCTCCCGGAACAGCGCCATGCTCATAATCAGGCGGTCAATGGTACGCCCAATGCCCCCTTCCACCACCATGACCACGGCAGCATCGAGCATTTTGGCCACATCCGCGTTAGAAAGGTCTACTACGCCCCCCACGCCCGGGTGGCCGGTCCCTTCGTAAACCATGATATCAAAATCAGGCTCCAGTTTATTAGCAGCTGCGTGGATAGCCTCCGGGTAATTGAAATCTTCCGGGTTAGCGAGGTAAGCCTTGGTAGCGCCCCGGCCGAGAATGACCGGGCTATGGTACTCCGGCATCAGCTCAAAGCCAATAACCTGGGAAAAGAGGACCGCATCTTTATCGGCTGTTTTCCCGTTGACCGTAAGGTGCTGCTGCCCGACCGGCTTGCAATAGCCGGTATTGTAGCCCATTTTTTGCAAATTAGCTACAATGCCCAGTGTAGACGTGGTCTTGCCAATATGCTGCCCGGTCGCAGCGACATAGATATTTTTCATATGCGCTCTGTTTGAGAGCGGTTAAGGTAGGGATTTTTTCTCATCTGAGGAGGGGATTTGCACCACTGCGCAGCGGCAAAGGGCCCGTTCTTAAGCTCACATCCCATAGCTTGCCCTCCTTCCTACCTTTTCAGCGCTGCCCGGTTGATCTTGCCGGTATCGTTTTTGGGCAACTCGTCCAGGAATACGATATCCCGTGGCACTTTGAATTTGGCCAGATGCGCTTTGCAATGGGCACGAAGGGTTTCCGCATCCCCGGTTTGGCCTGAAGCATGCAGCACAACGAAAGCCCGGCCGGACTCCCCCCATTTCTCATCCGGCACACCGATCACAGCGGCTTCGGCCACTGCGGGGTGGGCCTGCAGGACGCGCTCCACTTCTGCCGGATAGACGTTCTCGCCCCCGGAGATGTACATGTTCTTGATGCGGTCTACCACAAAGAAGTAATGCCCCTCGTCCGCCCTTACCATATCACCGGTGTGGAACCAGCCATCGGTAATTGATTTTTGCGTGGCGGCTTCATTTTGCCAGTATCCCGGTGTGACCATAGGTCCTTTTAGCCAAAGCTCGCCAGCCATACCGGGCTCAACATCCTGCCCTTGCGCATCCACAATGCGGGTTTGCACGTAAAAGTTAGGCCGCCCGATCGAGCCTTTCTTCCGGATGGCATCGGACTGATGCAGGGAAAATAAATTAGGGCCGACTTCTGTCAAACCGTACCCCTGACGCACCGGCACGCCTTTTTCATCCCATTTTTCAATGAGCGGGATCGGCATGGGCTCTCCGCCGACAATCAGGTAGTAAAGGCCGGGGAATTGCGCGGCTTCAAAGCCCGGTGCATCTGCCATCATTTTCAGAATGGTGGGAACGCCCATAAAAAGGGTTGCCCGTTCCTCCTGCAAAAGCTGCAGCGCCTGCTCCGGGTCAAATTTGCGCAAGAGCACCGTGTAGGCGCCATGGTGCAGGAAGGGCGTAGTCAGTACATTCCACCCGCCTGTGTGGAAGGGCGGCATGACGTTGACGGTACGGCTTTCCGTATTGACAATGAGGCTCATGGCCGTATTGACGCTGTTCCAGAATAGCATCTTGTGGCTGTAAATAGCGCCTTTGGGGAAACCGGTGGTGCCCGAAGTATACAGGATGAAGGCAGGGTGGTCCTCCCCTACCGGTTGCAGTGGGAAAGCAGGGTGCATTTTGTCTTTCTGAGCTTCACAGAAGGCCTGCAGAGTTGCCCAGGGCAGGTAGTGTGGTCCCTTTGCCAGGGCTGCACCAGCCTTTAAAGTGGCTTCAAATTTTTCTTCGCAGATCACCAGCTTGGGCGCCGCATCCTTCAGCAGGTAATCAAGCTCTGCCGATGCCAACCGGTAATTCAGCGGGACCAGCACAAAGCCCATGCGCTGCATCGCGGCAAACAGGGCTATGTATTCCAGGTTGTTTTCTGCCAACAGTGCGATGCGGTCGCCGGTCTGCACACCATATTGCTGCTGCAAATGGGCACAGAGGGCATCGCTGAGCCGGCCGAGCTGCCCGTAGGTCAGCGTACGCCCTGTTTCTGCTTCCTTTACGGCCACCTTCTCCGGGCTGTAGAGTGCCCACCGGGCAGTCCAGTCTTGTTGGGGTATCGTTTGTGATTGCATGGTGGTTAGGGTTTTGTACTATACGAAACGCTATTTTATACCGGCAAAATACTTCTTTGCCAGGTCTTCGTGCAAAGGAAGGCAAAGGGTGCACGCAAAGAGCGCAAAGGAAGGACGGACTGAATGTCTGCTGCAGAGGGAATGCAGAGCAGTGCCAGACTCCAGATTTTACCCCTTCGCGGTCTTTGCGCCCCCTTTGTATAAACCACTCTCCGCGCTCTTTGCGTGAACCCCTATTCCAGCTCCTCGCCAAGGCGCACCGCAGCACTGGCAAATGCCAGCCCGCCGCCCGAGCCAATGAAGTAGGCCAGTTGCCCGGCTTTGAGCTTGCCTTCCTCATAAGCCTGATTAAAGGCCATCGGAATGCAGGCCGAGCCGGTGTAGCCATAATAATGCATCACGGTGTGCGCCTTCTCCCGGGGCTGCCCCAGGCGCTCCAGTGTCTCCCAAATGCTGTGGATGTTGATCTGGGTGATAAAGAAATGGTCGATCTCTTCATTGCTGACGCCAATACGGTGGCTCAGCCCATTGGCCATTTTCGACCAGATTTCCGGGTTGAGCTCCTTCGGGAATTTGCGGACAAATTGCAATTGGTGCCCATGCTGATCGATCAGCTCATGCGTCACCGGCTGCTTAGCCGCACCACCGTAGATACCCATCCACTCATTGTACTGGCCTTCGGTGATCAGCTCTGTTGCCAGCACGCCTTTTGAGGTGTCCTCACCGGCTTTCAGCACCACGGCCCCTGCCCCATCGGCAAAGAGGGTGACGGTTTTTTTATCTGCTTTGTTAAGGTATTTGCTCATGGCGTAGGCTCCGATCACGAGCACATGATTGTACTGCTCATCGGAACGGATGTATTTGGAACCTATGTCCATGGCCGTCACGAAGCCCGCACAGGCCGTATTGATGTCGAAGGTCCCGGCATTTTTCGCCCCCAGGCGGTCCTGCACCACAGAAGAGGTAGAAGGCGAGATAAACTCTGGTGTATCCGTGGAAATGATGATCAGGTCGAGGTCTTCCGGCTGCAGCCCGGCACGTTCCAGCGCCTGAAGGGCAGCCCGCTCACTGAGGTCGGCCGTGCTTTCTTCATCGGTGCACCAACGGCGCTCGTAGATGGCGACATTCTCCCGGAGCCAGGTATCCACGTCTTCTCCTAAAGTCTCATTGAAATAACTATTCGGTATGACCTGCTCCGGTGCATAGGCTCCCACAGAGCAGATGTAAGCATTGCGCATGCGCTGAATTGGTTTTGATTTCGAATAAAAGGCTAATGTAGTATTTGCCGCCCGTTTTTTCCATTGGAGGCAGAAAAGAAAGGGCATGCCCGTAAAGTCAAGGCCTTTTTTACGAGCATGCCCCTGTGGTATTTCCTTTCAACTCAATTAGAGGTTGATCCGGAACTCAAGCGTGTAAATACCGCGGGTTGGCGCTGCTGCCGTGAATTCCCGCAGCTCCTGATTGAAAAGGTTTACAGCTGATAAATTCACCTGATAGCGGTCGTTGAAGCGGTAACCCAGGTTTAAGTCAAAGGTTACAAATCCGCCCAGCGGACCGTAGTTGTAGGTGTCGGCGCTGCGGGCATCTTCAATAATGGGGCGGCCACGATAGGTAAGGTCCGGATAAGACCTGGATGCAATCTGGAAACTGGAGAAGTAGTCAAACTCTTCCACCCAACGGGCATAAAGGCCGGCAGAGAATTTTTCATCGGAATAATCCAGCCCGATGCCGCCTTTGTTCGTCGGTGCATTTACCAGGATATCCAGGAAGTTAACCACGCCATCACCGTTAAAATCATTCTCCGCATTGTCCTCGTCTACGCTCCAGTCAAAATAGGAGTAGTTGGCGGTCATGCTGAATTCAGGCGTGAAGTAGTAGGTAGCCGAAAGGTCAGCGCCATAGGTATTGACCAGGCCAAAGTTGATGTACGTTGCCACCAATCCGCCAAATGCCCCAAAACCGGATTGCACATCCTCAATAGGCTGATCGCCACGCTGAGTAGTTACCCCCACTACCGTGACCGGGCTCAGGAAGTCCTCAGAAATATTGTAGTAAGCATTCGCATCGATAAACAGCTTATTGGGGATCACCTGTCCCCGGTAGCCCAGTTCGATCGTTTGCAGGCGCTCTACGGTTTGCTTAGGTACCATCGTGCCATCTGCCAGGGTAAAACCATCTGCGTTGCCCAAAATCAGGCCGTTGAAGAGGTCACCAAACATATTGAGAATGGTGGGAGCGGCAATGCCCTGCCCGTAAGTCAGGCGCCAGCTGCCATAATCGCCGATTTTCAGCAGGCCAAATTTCGGTACGAAGTTCGCCTCGTACACATCGTGGTAATCGTAGCGGGCAGCACCAATCGCTTTGAACCCGCCACCGAAGTTGTAGGTCAGGTGCGCATAAGCACCATACTGATTGACGACGATATTATCGCCATCCCAAAACGGATTGAACTCATTCTCAATGAGGTAGGTGCCGTTGGAGTTGGCGCGGTCCTGCTGCCACTGCGCACCGGCAATCAGCTCCAGCCCGCCAAAATTTTCGTTGTACTGAATCTCCGCATTGGAGCGGCTTGAGGCATCCTGAAAGAGCGCCCCCGTTTCGTAGGAGTAGTCTCCCCGGGCCTCTTCGTCACTCAGGCCTGCCAAGTCAATGCCATTATAGTAGCGCTTGGTACGGTCATCAATAGAATACGTATTGTCGGTGCTGCTGCCGGTGTAGTAAAACTGGGCGAAGAAGTTTTTATAATTCACCCGGGCTTGCGCAAAGTAGACCTGCCAGTCGATGATCTGATTCCGGCCAACGTTGGTTGGGGAAAGGTAATTGCTGTTGCTGTAGCCGGTGTTGAAAATGAATTCCAGATCGTTGGTGGGCGTGTAGTACAATGCGCCTTCCAGTTTGGTGAAGTCAATGCCCCGGTCAAGCTCCAGTTCTTCATAGCCTTCCGCAATGCCATCGGGGCCTTCGTACTCCGGTGTGCCGCGCAGGTTGCCTTTGGCATCAAGCCGGTCGATGAAAACGGAGTCCGCCCATTCAAATTCGGTAGCGGCTGAGTACTCGCCAAGGATTTTGTAGGCGAATTTGTCATTCACTTTGTTGGCGTGCCGCAGGCGCACCGAGTACAGTGGGTCGCCATCGCCACTGACGCCTCCGTTCAGCGTGATAGTCGTGCCCTCGGAGGTACGTGGGTCCTTTGTTACAATATTGAGCAATCCATTATGGGCGTTGGGGCCATACATGGTTGCATTCGGGCCAAGCACGACTTCCACCCGCTCTATGTCCTCCTTGATGGTGGTATTCAGCGGGCCAAAAGGCAGGCCAGTCGCGATAAGCGTGGAGTACCGCCCGTCCGTCACCTGCAGGTTCTTGGCATTGAAGTTGGAGTTGAAGCCCCGGATGTTGAATGCCGGTGTGGCAATACCTGCCCGGAAGTAGTCCACCCCTTTCTGTCGGGCAATCAGTTCCGCAGGGTTACCTGCGTACTCCTGAATTTGCCGGGCGAAGATGGTTTCGATAGTGGCCGGGCTCTCGACCAGCTTTTCCGGGCGCTTGGAACCCGACACCACCACTTCGCTACCGATGATCCCACCGGCAGTCATGGCAAAATCCTGCTCCGCCTGCCCGCCTTCCTCTACACGCACTGTGGCTTTAGAAGGCTGATAACTCACGTAGGATACCACAATAGTGTAGGTTCCCGGCTTGACGTTGACAAGGTAGCGCCCATCTTCGTCCGTGGACGTCCCAACAGAGGACCCTTCAATCAGGATATTGGCGCCGATTAGCGGCTCATTGGTAAGGTCATCGGTGACAACACCGAAAATTTGCCCGGTTTGCGCCCATGCCGACAGGCACAGAGAAACCAGGACTGCGAGGGTAAACAGTCGTTTCATAAACATGGTCTTTTCTCTTTCGGTTAGAACAATCAGGCAATAGCTACGCCATAGCTAAAATTTTAGGCTATCTAACGAAACCAATGCCAATTAAAATTCGGATGGTCAAAATTAGGAATCGGGGCTTCCATACCAAGAGCCGTTGATATTCATCAGGGCTTGACTTAAAACTTAATTTTCCGGAAAACCAGGCTAAACCGCTCTTTTATAAGGCTTATTACTCTCCAAATTGGTGCCCTGACTTGCGCTGTTTTTTTATGGCACTCCTATGACAAAAAAGGTGACATTCGTCATCCCACTTTAGAACCAGCTTATTTTAAATTTGTCTAAATAAACCTAACGATTCATTCTATCAACAAGCAAAAGCCATGACCAGAAGATCGACCAACCGGACTGATGCCGATCCAACTGCAGTACGTATGCCATTTCCACTCCCCATTGTGGAAGCCAAGAAGAAGAAAAAGTGCTGTAAAAAGTACAAGAAAGGGAAGCGGTGCAAGAAGTGCCCTGATTGTTAAGCTTTTTTCAGCTCAAAGACCCAGTAATCGAACAAGCCGCCGGGCTTCAGCAGTTGTTTGCGCAAGATGCTGAAGCCCGCTCCTTTCACCTGTGCTTCGTACTGAGCCAGGGTATATTGATGGGGGTGGAGCACATCTCCGGGAACCGCAGCGAAAACCGGTTGCAATACCGGATAGCGGTGGGCATCGACGGAAAGCCAGCAGGTGCCATCGGGTTTGAGTGCTTGCTGCAACCGCAACAGGGCCCGTTGCATATCTGCGACGTGATTGATGACGTTGAGGCAAAAAATGTAGTCGTACGCGTCCTCTTCCTCCAGCCCCTCCAACGCCATTTGCCGAAAGGCGACCCCGGCATACTGTGCAGGCTGAAAATGCGGCAGCGCCTGATAGCGCTCCAGAAGAGGGTCTATAGCGGTGACAGCCGCACCATCGAGCACCATAAAAATGCCCGCCGGCCCACAGCCAGCGTCCAGCACTTTGCTCCCCGGCGGCACGGCTATGCCCAGTTGCTCTATTACGCGCTGCCAGTAAGCGGCTTTCTGCGCCAGGTAAACTGCCGGCGTTTTTTCCGACAAGTAGCGCTTCCACCAACGGATTTCCGCCCATTGCGCGATTTTCCACCTTAAATTAGAATGCTGTTTTTTTGCCATGACCGGTGAGCGTCGTACTTTGTGAGCGTCCAAAGATAATGAAAATAAAAAGCCATGCTCGTATCAGTGGGTACGCGGGTGCGTTTGGTCCACTTGCGTGAAAACGGGGTTGTCACGGAGCTCCTCCAGGAGGAGGGCATGGCGAGGGTACGCCTTGATGACGGAGACGAAATCCCGGTTTTTCTGGAGGACCTTTCCCGGCCCGACCCTGCACCTTCCAGCAAACCGCCCGTAAAAGCCAAATTCGTGCCGGGCAAGCAGGACAAGGTGGAAACGCCCCCGGAGCGCCCGCCCATCGAGAGCCAGTACCTGATCATCAAGAGCAAAGGCATCCAACTGGCTTTTGACCCGCTGCCGGAACCGGACGGACAGGTGCGCGAATACAATATTTACCTGCTCAACGATACCCGAAACGACTATCTTTTCACTTTTGAGCTACAGCTTGACGGGCGCGTGGCACACCGGGAAAACCACAAGATTGACCGTACTTCCTATGTGCCGGTCGGGCAGCTCCATTTCGACCAGCTCAACGATGCCCCCACCGCAGTGGTCACCTGCTGGCGCCTGACCACCTCCGGCACCGGCCCAAAAACAGAGAAGACGCTGCGCATACGCCCCAAGCAGTTTTTCAAGCGGACCAAAACGGCTCCCCTGCTCAACCGGAAAGTCCATCTGTTCCTCGTTTTCAGCCCCGACGAGGACCAGCAGCCAAAACAGACGGAAGCAGAAGACCTCAGGGATTACACCCGCAAAAATTCACGCCCCAAACCCGAGTGGCAGGACATCCGCACCCGTATGCCCCACGAGGTGCTGGAAATGGCTGAATTCATTCCCGAAATAGACCTGCACATCGAAGAGCTGCGCGGCGACTTTAAGAAGCTGAGCAATGCTGAAATCCTGCGCATACAGCTATTCCACTTTGACCAGTATATGCGCAAGGCCATCCGCTTGGGGGTGGAGCGGGTGTTTATCATCCACGGGATCGGCAAAGGCAAGCTGCGGGATTCGATTGCGAGCCGGCTTATTCAGATGCCGGAGGTCCGCTCTTTCCGCAATGAGTACCACCACCGGTACGGGTATGGGGCTACGGAGGTTATTTTTTAAAGTGGCTCCTCACCTGTACGCTGAGTGAATTGAAAGAACAGGCTTCTGATTTTCCGGGAAAGTTTCTTTTTATCTTCTATACTAAGTTGTTGTGCCAAACGGATCTTAGCCTTTTCTACCCCGCTAAGCGTTACAAACAGCATTTCGCTGATTTCCTGGTTGTTGAAGCCAAGTGCGATGAGTACAATGTACTGCAATTGCCGTTTTGAAATATCTGGATATTTGCGCAGCATATTATCAATAAATCCAGGGTAATTCTGATTAAAATCCAATAGAAAATCCTCCCATACCGGTTCTTCCCTGAAAGCCATTTCTACTTTCCGGACAAGCATAGATGTATTGCGCCGGTAACGGCCGCAAATATCCAGAATCCTGGCTCTCAACTGGTTAGACTGTACCGACTGCTTAAGCAACCGGTGTTTGTGCCGCGCCAGCTCTTCGTGCCTCATTTTGCTTAAGGCTTCAAGCTGTTGTTGCCGAGCTTCCAGCGCCTCTTTTTTATATTGCATCTTCTGCCGATAGAAGTAAAAAAGGAAGAAAAATAACACCATAATAATCCCCAGGCCAAAGGCGATCCTTTTGTTGTAGCTGGCACGCTTCAGTAACCATACTTTTTCCTTTTCCTGTTGTTGCAGCATTTTCTGATACTGACCGACCCGATAACTGGTGGTCATATCCGAAAGTATGCGACGATTGCTCCTTCGGACGAGGCTGTCTGCTAATTTCTTACTTATAAGCATATCGTCAAGCGCCTGTTTGTACTTACCGAGCTGCTGGTAAGCCTCCGAGCGAAGTTCATACATTTCAAGTGTCGCTGTTGTATAGAATTCTCCGCAGTTTATCCCTTCTGTCAATAAAGCTAAGGCTGCTTTCGGTTGTTGCTCCTCAAACAGACGCAAGCGGCTGTTCCAAATCGCCCAATCCGGATCACACTCCAGCCCTTCTTCCTCATAATATGCCCTATAGTCTTCCAGGTATCTACGCAGTTTTTTCCAGTCTTGTTGCTCATAGGCATAATCTATGCTTTCAGCAAGCAGGTAATGCTGCCCGAACTGATGTCCCTGGGCTAAAACCCATGCAGTATCAAGGTGATTCTGAAACGCCTCTTTATCTTTAAGCTCCCGATAGACCTGAGCCACGTTAAAATGGCTCAGATAACTCAGATAAGGATAATCCTGCAATTGAGCAGTATCAAGCAGAGCCTGAAAGACCTGTACTGCCTGCCGGTAATTTTCCTGCTTCTTATGGATAATACCTATATTCAAACGGACCACACTCCGGCTTCTTGCTGCATAGGGGGTTGTGGCGTATTCGCCATGCTCTAAGGCCTGCTTAAAGTACTGCATGGCAGTCTCGAAATACTGCGTTTTCAAATAAGCAACCCCAAGGTTAGACAAATTGGAAAGGGCAACAGCCGGATGCTTCTGAGCATCCAGTAAATTAATGGACTGTTCTAAAAATTCAATCGCCTTTTCGAAATCTCCTTTGGCCAAGTGGATATTGCCCAGCACTCCCAAATCAGATGATAAGTAAAAGGTATCCGAGAGCAGAGAATCGCACCTGAGTGCCAATTTGACATAATGGAAAGCCGTATCAAAGACACTTCTTCTCACTGCCTGATTAGCCCGGTGGTTATAATAATACTGAGCATGAAGCGAAAAGGGGGCCGGAGAGACATATGTTTTTTCATAAAATCTCAACAAACATTCTGCCTCCGAATTGCCCTGAGCATCGATTTGTACGATATGGGAAATTAATTCTTCAGCTGAAAACCCATCTGGCAATCCATATATGATTTCCTGGCAATCGGCTGCCAGTAACAGAGGCAGGAAACTCATCCAAAAAACGACTACAACTCTACGCATTCTTATCCAAAGAGGGTTATTACCACAAGGTAAATTGATTAACGTTTAGCGTACTGTTGTTCCGTATTTGCTTAACTGCCTCAAAGGTACACCAAAATCACCAGTCTGAAAAAGCACCTTCCAATCAGCATAATAAATTTATTTTCAATTAATTACACCCAATTGTCCGGTTTCCTTCCTCGAGCTTTTCGATGAAAAGTTTGAAATTCCAATAGTTGCGAAATGATATTTATGGCCTGATGGCAGTATACAAAAGCCCAATATTTTTCATCCTGTTTTTCTAATGAACCGTCCATCATGCGAAGTTTAGTACAAGTCATTAGCACCCTGTTACTCCTGCTTGGGCCCTCTCCTGCATTTGGACAGGAAACACAACTCACTCCTCTTCAGCAATTGCTCATCTGGGAACATACTCCGGAAGAAGAACTACTGGCAACGCTTGGTGAATCCTATCGCCCAATCATTAATCGCTGGGAGGCATGCCTTTCCGCAGGGGAATGTAACAACCTACCTACTGACAAAATACAGGCTATGCTTCAGGCGAGTATTCAGAAGCAATTGTACGATAGTGCACGTGTGGCAGAACAGTACCTGAACCTGGAGAAATGGCTCTTACTCGATACACTTAAAACCTATGCCCCCACACTTGCAGCAGACTCTGTAACCAGGCTCACCTCTAAAACCAGCCCGCTTCCCCAGGTTAAGAAGCTTTTATTGCCTCGGCCCCAGCCGCCAGCCCCGCTTTGGCTAAAAGTGGCAGACGACCTGCTCGTGAATACGGTTGAGGAAGAAGCTATTGAAACGGCCGTCCAAATGATCAAAACGGAACTCCAAAAACTGAAAGAAACCGATACGCTGATTCATATCCTTTTCCCGGAGGTCAGCCGTCAAATACAAAACTACTCAGCGCGCATGCCCGCTACGCTGGCCATTCAACACTTTAAGGCAGCGCTGATCATGGATTATCAGCAGTTGGACGCCCGTTTCCCATTCGCTTTGCAACAGATGGGGCGATTAGACAGCCAAAGCGTTCAGATTATTGAAGAAGGAGAGTATTGGCTGGACCGCTACTGGCAGGGACATATCGAGCCACCTGTATTTGCAGATGATGCCCCCAGCAGTCTATCATTCCCTGTCAATAACTGGCTCACCTTCCTGAACGGTGCCTTCAATATAACTGCAGATCAGCCCTTGCACCCAATTGCGGTCAGGCAGCTCAGAGAGCGTGGTCGGCTCACTCAGCTTTGTAATTGGTGGGCGGGATTAAATGCTACAGCCACTACCTTCTCCCCTGCCTTACTTAATGATCTTCCGTACAAATACGCACAGGGTATGATCAGCTACCACCAGTTTATCCGCAATGCCCGCATCCAAACAGGTACATCCCCGAGAGCAGATTTGTTAAAGGACTACATCAAAACTTTCCTGGACCTAAGAGGCTGCTTCCTCTCTCCTAAGGATGCGCTGGAGTCAGAACAGATCCTTAATGCAATCGCAAACCTCAGGTACAATAGCAAATCCAAACCTGCGCAGCATAAAGCGCTTATGGGCATAGCCGAAACACTCGAACTCGATAATCACCCGCTTGTACTTTTACTGGGCAATCTTGCCCTACAGGATGACCTCGATGACTTCCAACAAACCCTAAAGGAAATTTACCTCCCTCATGCCAGCTTTTCCAGTTTGCGCAAAAACAAAAGAACCTATCTGCTGATGGGCTATGCCGGGCTTCATTCAGGACTTGAAACCAGCCTTCACCCCGACCGCAACCTCAAAGGCTTACACACGGCTATGGGGATTTGCGCAGGCCCGGCAGTTAGTATCGGCACGGGTAAATTCGCACACACCTTTTTGCTGCAGCTCATTGACCTCGGGGCTCCTTTTTCGTTTCTAATCAGAGATGCAGCGGAAATCCGGAGCGGGCAGTTTCCGGAAACTATCAATCTCGAGGCTGTGCTTTCTCCTGGAGCAGGGTATTTCCTGGGGCTCCAAAACACTCCGCTCAGCCTGGGGCTAAGCGCAGCTATGGTCAATAATGGCCGGACAGACCCAAGTGGCCTCGAAACCGATATACTCAGGTTCAACCTCGGGTTGTACCTCGATTTCCCCATTTACACATTAGCCCAAATCCGTCATTCATTTACTCATTAAAAACAACAAATATGCTTTTTAGAAAGGCTTTACTCCTGTGTCTCAGTTTCTGGATCCTGACGGTCCATACTATTGCTCAAACCAGCCAGCAGGCGGTATCTTTCACCAACAAGGGTACTGAGAAAGTGTGGGCTTACGCCTACCATGAAGGCTGTTTTGAAAGCGCTATCCCTGCCCTGTGCTATAATAGCCAACTGGACGCCGGACAAGAAGTAAGTTATACCCCACCTGATATTATCCGCAACTGGGACACCTTCAAGGAGGTATTTCAATTTGTAGGGGACGCGCTGATGATTGTAGCCGGGCTGGTCGTCACCGTTGTCACTGCAGGGGCCGGTGCCGAGGTGGAAGCGGGTGCTATTGCTGAGGTAGCGGCCACTACCGGTGCTGAAGCTGGCCTTGACGCCGTTGACGCTGCAGAAGCTATAGAAACGGCCGCCGAAACCACCGAAATGTCTATTGAATCCACGTCTGAAGTAGCTACCGAATTCCCGGAAGTGTTTAGTGCAGCGGAGGAAGGCGGAGATACAGCAGCAGATATGGGCAGCGAAGCACTCACTCAAACAGAGGGGCAAACAGAAGACCTTGCTGAGGATGCCGCTGATACAGCTGATGACGCTGCCGATGGTGAGCAGAGCGACTCCGGCAGCGATACAGACAGCGACTCCGATAGTGGGGATGATAGCGCTGACGATCAAAACGATAATGATGCTAATAGTCAGGATGAGGACACAGACAATGAGGGCGATGACGAGGAGGATGAGGACGAAGATGACTGCAATTCCAACGCTTCCTCAGCCACACAAAACCTCACCAAAGCTAAAAATGCCATATCAAAAGCTAAGAGCCTGTACAAAAACATCAAAGCGAAAATCCCTGACCCCATGAAAGAGACTTTTAAAGAACTCCGCAGTCAGTATCAATTTGTCAAAGGCCCGGCAGAAAAACTATATGCCAAAGTCCTCTCTGATGATGACGGAGGAAGCGACCACCCTATTGACTATGAGTCTGATGCCCCTCCTACCGATGATATGGCCTGCGAGCTTAAAGCGCTCAACAAAATCGCAAAAGACGCCAAAAAACTAACGGACAAGGGGTTCAAACTGATTAAGGATTTGGATAAAGAAGACCGCCAGAAGGTTAGCCACCTTTACTCATTAGTCCATATGGGGCTCGGGCTCCCTGTACCCATTCAGACTTGGAGCAAAAACCGGGAATGGGCCTATGTGGTAGAAAGCGAGGGTGCACTTTATACCGCTAAAGCAGGGCATATTTCCCTGGACGGCAACACGTTTGAACTCATCTGGTACCCTCCCGGAGATACGACCGGCAACCATGATGTATACTGGGCTAAATATGCAGGCCCCACTTACCCCGCAGGAACCTATTATAAAGGCAATACCCAGCCCCTTCCTCAGGTTGAAAACTTGCAGGAAAGTTATACCGTTGACAATAACAACCTGATTTCCGTTAGCAAAGTAGCCAGAACTAACAAAACCATTCAATTCTCGCTCAAAACCAACGAAAGTGTAACCTGGTGGAAAGGTATTCAGGTGTTTTACCATACCAAGGATGGGTCCATAAAATCCCAAATTATCCAAACCCAGGGTGATGACCACCAGGTATGGGGCGATGTTATCGACTTATCCGATGTTGACCCTTACCCACCTCTGACGGTACAGTTCTGGAAAGCGAAAGCTTTTGGAGTACATACTCAGGTAGGCAGTGACACCTTCTCTATTGAGGATATCATTAACAAAGATGGCAATGGCAACACCGTAGTCTTCTTTTGGGAAAACGATTGAACCGACTAAAGATTGGCCTGGCCGGGAGCAATGCCCGGTCAGGCCGATCTTTAGCCTGCTGAATCGTTCTTGGGGGGTTCCTGTGAAGTGGCAACTTTAATAGCCCAGGGTGAAACTACCACGCATCAGGGGGTACGATCACCTCTAAAGCCTGCCCATACCGGCTGGGCAAAAACAGGATTTCAACGTACCCTGTATGCTCTGCTTCCTCCAATTTTGGTGGTATCGCCTTAACCGATATCCAATACCGCCCGGGGGCTATCCCAGTAAACGAAAAATAGCCATCTGGCTCCGGAGTAGTTTGTGCGGTTAATTCCCCGTTGGCATTATACAGGTAAAGACGGGTATCAGGCAACCTGCGTTCTTGCGTTTGCCGATCTAAAGGCAAATACCCGAAAGCCTCATGAAATGGCAAAATCGGCACCGCTACTGTTTTGTACTGATTCGGATCAGGTACGACTCTAATCATATCCCAGGCTGGTTTCCAGAAAATATCTTCAAAGAAACCAGCGGAAAGACTTATTTGAGCCCCTTCCGATGCACTTAGCCCACTAATCAGCAGCACCGTGTCCTTTGTCTGTACGGTTACCTTACCCCTTCGAATGCCTGCTTCCAGTCCTTCAGCAGCATACTCCCCCTCATCCCAGTGATGATTATGATTGTTGTCTACGAACGGGCGCAGCAAAATGCCTGAGCGATTCTTCGACGACTCTGCCTGCCAATCAAGCCCTTCCCTGAAACCACTGTAAAATACACTACCGGAGACGGATTGGTTCAGAGACATTCGTTCTCCAGACCGCATCGCATTTCCTGTGAGCTGCATCGGACCTAACGTAAGGCTATAATTCACCCCGAAGGTGTTTTGCCCCCGAGCAAAACCACGGCTAAAATTGAGCCCTGCTCTTGACCGCTTTGAAAACTGCCTGGCCAGACTGGCCCGAAGACCGTTGACCGCAAACTCCGAGAGGTTCACCAGAAAATCCCCTCTCACTGTAAAACCTTTCTTCCAGTGCTTCGACAGATTGAGCTGAGCGGCCAAACTGAGCCCTGAAAAAGCAGAATAGCTGCCCATGGCTTCCAATCGGACGGATACCTCCCTTCGCAGTTTGGTATCCGTCCTAAGCCTGTACTGATGCCTCCAGGGCCCGGTATTCTTCATCCAGTTGCCCTGTAGCTGTATGCTGATTTTTCGCTGCCCTAACTTTAAACCTGTTCTGAAATTGATTTCGTGCCGTTCCCGATTGGGTATAAATAAACCCTCCCAGTTTGCATTGTAACGTTCTCCACTGTACTGTGCCGACCAGCCCTTGAATAAACGCAGCCCTAAACGAACCGACTGCCGGAACCCCGGTGCGATGCCTGCCTCTATGGATAACCGATCAGAAGGTTGCAATAAAGCTTCCACGAAATAAACCGGCAAGCCACTGCGAAAGCCGCTGTAACTTTCCAGCCCACCCCGCATCATCAAATGGGGCGTTATCCCCATTTCAAGGTCGAGCTTATGATAGCTGCCGCTGCCCCCACGAAACAGCAGGCTGCTTTCTATCGTATACCCTGGTTTCCAGGGTTCTGGTATTTGAGCGGGCAGATAGTAGGACTCCTGATGAGTATGTTCCTCTCCGGAAGGCCCCAGTTCACGAATGGCAAACCGGTTCATTCCTGCCCGTAGCGGGATCTCAAACCTGTAGCTCCCCTTCTCACCCACTTGCTGCCAGGATAGCAGCTGATGCCCGCGGTACACCTCCACTACCCATCCCGGCACTGTGCTCCCACGGATCGTGTACACGGGGGGAGCCTCTCGATCAGAAACGGCATCTTTCTGCAACCGTACTCCCGCCCGGGGCTGAAACAGCTGCAGCATGCCCTGCCCCTGACCCAGTATACCTGCTTCCACACCGCTAAAGTAAGTACGCTGTTGTGGCGCGTATGACCACCGCAGGTTCTGTTGTTCCCACAAAAAGGCTTGCCCCTCTGTATGCTGCAGGTTGATTAATGTACGCCCCCCCAGAAGCTCCAGCCCTGCATCTACACGGGCCTGCAAAAGCCCTTGCCCATTACCACTACTGCGCCAGTTGACCTGATAGTCTGCCCCTCCCCCTCTCAACCAGTGGCGCTGCCGGCCAATAACGGTATCAGGTATTTCGGTCCGTGCGCTTTCCTGATTGCCCAGCCTTTCCCTCGTCTTCTGTAGCCTGGCATTACGCATAACCGGCAGTTCTACGGATGGCTTCATTTTTGCCGTTAGCGAACGCAGGTCAAAAGTGGTGGGCAGCCGGAATGCACGGCCCCAGTATTCCAGCTCCATGTAGCAGCTTCCATCGCTGTGCATAGTGAGGGCGGAGGCTTCCAGCTGGAACAGGGTATCGAAAACAAATAAGGACTTTTCGGGAAAAGAAAGCTGGTAAGGATTGTCCTCCCGCAGGTAAAACCCACTAAGCGTCTGTGGCAGGGTGTCAGGGCCTACCTTAACATGGAAAGCCTGCAGCAGCGCCCGTACGGGCAGCTTGACGGTGTTGGTTTCAAGATCAATCAGGGCAGACACATTGAATGCGCCAGCTTCCTCGACCTCCAGGCGCAGCACAAATTCTTCTTCCGATGCCTGTGCCCGGGCCTTCCCCTGCAGGGCTGCCAAAAGTAACAGTACAAAACCAATGCGAAGTATGCCGTGAGCGAAAAAAGGCATAGCGGCTTAATTGGTGACTGTGACCCGAAGCAGCATCCGGATAACTCCACCCGGACGGATACCAGAAGGGACTAATAGCCGGCCTCCAATACGCAACTTGCATCCGGCCCCTGTACCGCCCGTGCAGTCCACTTCCCATTCAGGTTCAAAGAGGGCACCATAAGTAGCAGGCCATTCTTCTGCGGTGACTTGTATATTTGGCAGCCGCCCACCCGGCGGCAGACAACCGTTTATATGGAGAATAGCCGGGCGTACACCAGCACCAACCGAAATCAGCCCTCCTGATACAGAGACCTCCCCGGCAGGGCTAAGCTGCAAGACACCGCCCTCTTCTCCTGCGTACAACTGCCCAAGACCGAGTTCCTGAGCGACCCAAAGAGAGGCGTTCACACCCGTATTAGACGAGGTGGAATGGATAGGTGCCCATAGACCGGAGCTGCTGCTTTCAAGAGAAAAAGGCACTTGTTCCAGTGTCAATGCGGCAGCTCCTTCACGCTGATAATAAGACTTGGACACGCCAGGATGTACAGAAGCAGCCCGGAGGTTGGGAGCGCTGCGAGGCACCTGCGCCTGGCCATAGCTCGTAGCTGCAAAGCAAGAATGCATAAAGCAGGCCAGCAACAGCAAGAGAAGAGGCGACCATTCCACCTGCATTCTTACGCCACCTTGTAAAGCCTTTCCTGCCATCAGCCTTCCGTTACCTGGGGATATCGTAAAGGGCTTCCGCAAAAATAGCAGGCTTGCGCTTTTCCATGTTTTCCATAAAACGGATACGGAGCTGGCTTTCTGAAAGCAATTCAGCACCTTCCGGCAAATCAAGCGGCAAGCTGAAGTTGCGAAAAAGATTGGGCGTAAAGACCGTAACGCCCTTTCGCTTGACCACGGATAGCGTTTTTTGATCGGGCCTCAACAGTTCTACCAGGAGGTCACCGTGCAGCGACTGATTGCCACTGCGGTTGATCCGGAAGCTCAGCCTGGGCGGGCTTCCTTCTTCTCCGGGGAGCAGCTGCAGGCTATCGATGGCAGCACTGCCGCTGGTCTCTCCATGACGTACGATGACCGGTATGGTGATGTTAAACAGCATACTAACAGACACACCCAATTCTCCATTTTCTTCGGCAGCCACATTTGGGTTCCGCGCCGCAGCTTCCTGAGCCACATCCACCTGCCGGAAACTAAGATGAGACCGGTACTCACCTGGTGCAAGATCAGGCCGGCTGCGAAACTGTACCCGTAGCGTTTGCGACTCTTTAGGCTGCAGGGTGAAACGGCGGGGGAACAGGCGGAGGTAAGGGGACGCGGGCCGGTCTTCCGCCCGGAGGGTATCTATTTCAATGTATCTGCCATCCGGGCTCACCCCGTATTCCACAAAAGAAGCTACATAGGTCAGAGGCGCATCGCTTACATTGAGCAGATTAAGCTCCGCCACGTTTTTGCGGCCTTCGAGGACGATGCGCTTGGGGGTCAGTAGCAGCCCGCCTTGTGCTATTGCAGTGCCGGACACTGCTATGAATACGATTAGGAGCACACCAATGCTCCGTAGATTTACGGTCTGTTTGCTCATGAGGGTGTTTTTTATGTCCAAAAACAAAGCCCGCCAAAGTCCCGGTTACGGCGCTTGCTGTATTTGCACAGTGAAGGGAACAGCAGCTTGGGGCAAGGGCATAAAAACACCCCTGGCCCCACTGCCCTGAGCTTATCAATAGGCCACAGTGATATCAATCGTTCCTGTGTAGGCGCCAGCCGGATCATCTGAGTCAATTCCACCGAGTGTGCCTCCCACATAAATTGGATCGGTATCGCCCAGAGCACTAAGCGTCACAACGCTTGAGAGGTTTCCGTCAGAATTGAGCCCAAACCCATCTACAGCAGTAGCGAGTTTGAACTTCGCGTCGGTATTAGTACCATGAGTCAGGTCTACACTCCCACTTATAGTTATAGTTACATTAGTATTTGGAGAGCCAGCAACCTGAAATGAACCTCTTACTGGTGATGATACAGTAGCTATCTCTGGAAGACCAATGCTGTTGCCGCTATATGGATCAAGGGTAAAAGAATTATCTATATCAAGAGCTTCAGCCGTTAGAACAAACGAACCTAGTTGTAAAGCATTTACGTTGGTAATTTGTAAGCCTGACAGTAACTCTGCAGTGACGTCCATTGTGCTCGTAGCAGACTGTGCCATAGCAGCCGTAGCCGACATCACAGCCACAAAGCTCAGCGCAAAAAACAGTTTCAATTTTTTCATGATTAAGTGTGTTTATGTAAGGTTAAAAAGATTACGTTGATGAACCGCCGGTGGAAACAACCATTACGCGCAGTCCGGGTCTATGGCAGCATAGGCACACCCGTCAGCTAAGCAGTCCTGCAGAGGGGGGATTTTGCAACAGACTGCCCTCTTTTGAAGGCGATGCTTTTGAACAGGCTAAACATAGCAGTAGCAAGCATTTGGTAGTGTCCCAATACCTGAAAAAAAAGTGGGACACTGCATTTTTTCAGGTATTGGGACACCCAGGCCTTAGCATCAGGGGAGCATCACCAGAAAATTAAGGGCACTTACGGTATAGGATCAACACAAGCCTTTTTGAAACAAGAGAACGGGGAGTGCTGAAAGGACTTCTGCCAAATGCAGAAACAAGACCTGCAGAGCCAGGTTACAGGCCACCTATCGGCTTCGGAGGGCAAGGTTTTAGTTGCAATGAAAATGGCAATGGCTCGCTCAAACTTTTTATACAAGGCCTTGTTATCATACCAGGTAAGAGGGGTCTTTTTTGAAGATACCGAACTCTGCCATAAACCCTGGCAAATATGCATCAAACACTGACATTAGTCCTTATTTGGATTTTGCTGTCAACCCCACTGTATTCCCAGGTGGCACTGCCGGTTTCCTTTCAGGATAGTGTCCAAAGGGTCCTGCAATCGGCAGCCTCTCCTTACGAAAAGATAACAATCTATCAAGCTGTAATAGACAAGGTTCTGGCCTCAGATCAGGCACTTGCCCGGCAGTATCTTGAGGGTCTGCAACAGCTGGCAAACGCCACAAGAGACACAGCAGCACTCGCCTACGTTTTCGAAAAAGAAGCCAGCTTGTCTTATATGGCCGGCAATCTTCAGGAGGCAAGCCAAAGCTTTCAGGAGGCATGCCAGTCTTATGAAAAGGCCGGTTTAGCAGGGCCCGCGATCATGGCTTGTACCAAAAGTGGCATTATGCTGAGTCTCATGGGCAGGCAGGCTGCAGCGGGAAGTATTTATCAGGACCAATTGGCTAAAGCCAGGGCCCTGGCGCTCAAGCCTCAGCAAGCCTACCTCTACAATCAGCTGGGTACCCTCTATCATTATCAAGGGGCATCAGACTCTGCCGTGGGGTATTACGATATCAGTGCGCAAATGTACGCTGAGCTGACTGATACAGCCAACCTGCTGCGCCCGTTGTTCAACAAAGCCGTCCTGCTGAAAAGGAGCCGCCCTGGCGAAAGCCTGCAGACCTATCTGCGCATTTACGGCATTCGCGAAAAGCAGGGGGCCGTTCCGGAAATGGTCAAGGCATTACAGGCCATTGGTGATCTGCAGGAAAACAACAATGAGCTGGTCAAGGCTTTTCAAAGTTATCAGCAAGCCTATCAGCTGTGCCAAGATTACAATTATCAGATTGAGCTGCCGAACATCCTTACCGGGCTGGCAAGCCTTAAAATGGATCAGTATGATCATGATGAAGCCCTGTCCTATACACAGGAAGCGGTGAGCGTAGCCAGGTCCAGCGGGCAATCACAGGGACTGCTCAATGCCTTATCTGTTCAGGCTTCGGTGTTGTTTCATCTGGAGGACGAAGTGCAGGCACTGAGCGTCCTTGATGAAGTATTGTCCATTGCCGCTGCCACCGGGCTTCAGGCCGCCGCAGTACAGGCACAGATCAAGAAGGCCTATATTCTTTCGGAGATGGGACAACACGGGCCCGCCAATGAGGCACTGCGGGAGGCCGAAGTTCACCTGAAAAATGGCGTAGGCCAGGAACACACCCTTTATTTCCGCAAGACCAAAGCCCTGTTGGTTTTCCGCAGCGGACAATACAAAGCGGCGGCAGGCCTGGCACGCGAATCTTATCAGGCCTTTTTGGAACTGAACCGCTTCGGGGACGCCCTGGGGTCATTGGAGCTGCTGCTGGAAGCCTACGAAAGCAGCCGGCAATACGAGCAGGCGGTTGCTTTGCTGAGCCCATACCGCTGGCTTTCCGATACGGTCAATCAGATCCGAAATATTACGGACTTGAAGGTGCAAAACCAGGAATTCGAATTCGAGCTGGAAAAGCAACAGCTGGAAGCCGAGCAGGCCAAACGGGAAGCGGTGTTGCAGGCAGCGGCAAGCCGCAATCAGGTCATCGGCTTGGCAGCGTTGCTGCTCGGGCTGATGGGGTTGGTTTTTGCCCTTTACACCCGGCGGCAGCGAGCGGTCATTCAGCAGCAGCGTGACGATTTGCTGGCTTTGAATCAAACGAAGGATCAGCTCTTTTCCATACTCGGGCACGATTTGAGAATACCAGCGATCAGCTTCCGGGGGATTGCCCAAAAAGTGAACTTCCTGCTCAGTGAAGCAGATTATCAGGGGCTGAAAAAGTTTGGTCAGCAGATAGAGGAGGATGCCAGCCAGCTGCTGCACATGACAGAAAACCTGCTGCAGTGGTCTCTTGGGCAGCGCAAAGCCCAAAAACATGCCCCGGTCAATTTCCAACTCCTGCATTTGGTGCAGGATACGCTGGCCTTCTTCCTCATCCGCTCCAAAGAGAAGCACATCACCATCAATACTGAAGGGCTGACCGATGCCATCTGTTACAGCGACAAGCAAATGCTCGGCATCATCCTAAGGAATATCCTGGACAATGCTTTTAAATTCACCCCCCAGGGTGGGACTATACGAATTGATACAGCCCAGACGACGCCAGGGTTTGCAGACTTGACTATAGCGGACTCCGGGCCAGGCCTACCCGAATCAGTCCTAAAGCAAATCAACACTGAGGCTGCCCTAAACGACAGCACTTTAGGCTCTGCGAACGAAAAAGGCTTTGGGCTGGGGCTCAAACTGGTTTACAGCCTTTCCACGATCAACCAAACCCCCGTTGAGCTGATAGCGGGCGAAGGCCATAGCGGTGCGGCATTTAGGCTGCGCATCCCCCTTGCCACCTGACCCATGCCTCGTATTACCGCGACTACCAAAATCCTGATTATGGCCGATCATGCATTAGACATCCTCATCGTAGAAGATAACTTTTCCTTTGCCATCGAGCTGCAAATGCTCCTGAAGGCGTTGGGGTATACCAACCTTACCCTCATCGATGAAGGCGAAAAGGCCCTGGAAAGCATCAAAGCCGATCCCCCCGATCTGATTTTAATGGACATCCATCTTAAAGGGCAGCTGTTGGGCATAGATGTGGCGGAGGCTATTGCCCATCTGAAAATTCCGATTCTTTTTATTTCCGTGGCCGAAGATAGCCTTTACGAGCGGGCCCAACAGCTCCCTTCCACCGCCGGGTATCTGATCAAACCGGTACACCCCATCACCCTCCATTCCGCCATCGAGCTCGTCCTTTCAGGTGTCGAACAAGAACGCTTTAGCGCTGCCAGGCATCTCTCCCGGCCTGGCACGCTCATCCTGAAACAGGAGCAAACCTTGAACAAGGTCGAGCTCAATGACATCGTATACGCCAAATCCGAGGGCAATTACCTTCGCGTTTACGTTGCTAATGCTGATTTTTACCTCATCCGGTCCTCTTTGAAGCATTTCCTTTCCTTATTGCCCTCCAGTCAGTTCCTACAGGTGCATAAGCAGTACTTTATCTCGATCCGGCACTTTAAGTCTGTAGATTTAAGAGAAATGGTCATCGCTATGGAAGGAGCCAATATCCCTTTGGGCGAAAGCTACCGGAGAAGCCTGATGGCGATGTTGGGCTATTGACAAGCAAGTACACGCGCGTGTTCAAACCCATTCAGAATTTAGCGTTTTTGCGCCTGAGTGTTTAAACGCTCCCCGCTAAAGCTGCACACCTGCAAATGCCTCTCATGAAAACCTGACACTATACCTTATAACATTGATTATCAAACCACTAACCCTATTTAAAAAAGAAATGGTTTTCCAGCCTCCGCACGCCCTATGCCTCCATAGACGCTTCGCGACAACTCCGGTACTCAGAGAATGGCAGGAATCCCAGCGTGCAAATGACCGTCTCTTTTTGTCCTGAAAATCATTTTATCTGATAGCCTGATTGATTAATATGTACAACAGCTACTATCCTATTCTGAAGAAATGGACTGATATCACCACACTGCCCATGTTCGTCACAGCATAAGCAGGTCTCATCACAAAGTCAACAAACAACGGATTGCGACTGCTATTTTTAAGAAAAATTATGAATGATTCGATTTTGCCACAAAACCAAATGAATGCCACAACCGAGTTCATTTTGCTGAGCTATCGCAGTTCAACTATGTAAAAGTAAGCGTGTCACCCCGCGCAAAGATCCGGTCTGATGGCGTTATTACCTCTATTTCCCCGGCAAACTCCATATCGAGATGACCTAAACCACATTTAAAGTTTAAACCCTCTGTTATGCCCAGGTATTTAAAGAAGAGCCCCCTGAAAAATCACATCACAACCCGCTTAAAGCGCCGCCTGCTATTGGCTTGCATTTTTTTAGCAGCGTTAAACTTCAAAACAGAAGCCACTACAGCCCCCGTTGGTACTCATCCTTATTGCACACACACTTATGCTCCTGCCCCAATGAAAGGAGTTATGCCCTGTCCTGTATGTTGTGAGGACAGTTTGTTTGTATCGAACGTAAAGGGCTTATCCGAATCTCCATCCATAGCGTATGATTCAACAGCAGATTCCAATTTGTTTCTGGCAAATTATATAGTCATTGGTTTAATTGTTATCGTAATGTACCTCAAGTTACCTCCTGCTCAATTATAAAAGATCACGATTGATGCATGATGTGATGCTCCTGAATGAGTATCCTCTGTCCAAGCCTGGATGATTAGACCATAAGCGTAAGGTATTGAGGCCGCCACTTCACCTATTGCAATCACTCCCAATTTTAATGGCTCCTCCCTTACGGGCTAATCTCCAGGTTTTTTACCGTATGCCCCACGAGGTGCTGGAGATGGCTGAATTCATCCCCGAAATAGACCTGCACATCGAAGAGCTGCGCAGCGACTTCAAGAAGCTGAGCAATGCTGAAATTCTGCGCCTGTCTGCCGGCAAAAGCAACCTATCATATCCTATTTCGACCGGTCCGCTTGCAGCGCATTTACGGCAAGTGAAATATTCGAACTCAATGAGCGGGGCGTTATGCACCGCCTCCCCCCCGGCATTACCTAAAGACGACAGGGGGCACAAAGCATAAAGCTGGGTCAGGTTCGATAAATAGTCCTCTAGCCAGCTTGTCCTCCTGCTTCCCGCTACGCAACTGTAGCACGCCACTTTCACTGCGCTATTTTCACCCTCATTTAAAACAATGTTATATATTTACCGTAGCGGCATTAATAAGTTTATCTGATGCGCCGGCTTCGTAATGTCAAATATAGAAACTGTACCGATGAATAGAACAACAGAAAAAGCTGTATACCGGGTTTTCAAGCTCATCCGGCTACTAAACTCTACGCCGCGGCGCACGGTGAAGCAATTAGCCCCTGTCGTGGGCGCCTCCGAATCAGCTATTTACCGGGACCTGGAGCTGCTGGAAAAGCTAGGCTACATCGTAGACAAGGACGAGCACAACCGCAAGTTTTTGCAGTTTCAGTTTCAGAAAGGCAACCAATCCGTGTTGGAGCCGGACGAGCTGTTTTTCCTGCAGGACCATTTGCAGCAAACGGCCGGGGATTCCCCGCAAGCGCAAGCGATCCTGCATAAGTTTGACCTCAACCTCAGCATGATTCCGCTGGCGGATGCACTTCCGCAACTGCATACGACCCGCATCCTGCAACTCATACGCACCGGCATCGAAACCCACTCCTGCCTGCTGCTGAAAAACTATCAGTCCTTGTCGAGCGGCACCTCCAGCGACCGCCGCATTGAGCCGCTGGAGATCACCGAGGACTACCGCTACCTCATCGGCTGGGACCTGGACAAAGACCGGCAGAGTCAGTTTAAAATTGCCCGCATCACGGATATCCACTTCCTGGACCAAAAAGTGCAGCCGCAACGGGTAGCCTCCCCCACCGACCTCTTCGGGCTGACCGGCGACAAATGGATGGATGTCAAACTGAAGCTCAGCACCCTGGCGCACCACTTGCTGGTGGAAGAATTCACCCACAGCCGCCCCTACATCAAACGGCGGCGGGACGGGGTGTTCTTCGAAGGGCAGGTGCGCAACTGGAAGGGCATCGGCCGCTTTGTGCTGGGCCTGCCGGGGGAGATTGAGGTGGTGCAGCCGGAGGCGTTTAGGGAATATTTGCGGGAGCGGGTGAAGGGATGGCAATTTTAAAGCCACAGTCCTGCCAGGTTTCCCTGGCATACCCCCTGATCCTGGCAGGTCTGTACCGGTGGGTGTAAAAAAGAAAAGGCAATGCGTGGTGAAAACGCAAAGCCTCCGGCATAAAGATGGCCGGATTTTTGAGAAAAATCAAGAGGGGAGGTGGTATTCCCGTTATTTGGGAATGGGGTAGTTTACTTTTGTGGATGTAAAATAATTGGATATGCTTGATACATTACTCAAGATTGGAAAATGGCAATCGGAAAGTCTTTCCGAATGGGCGAGATTTATAGAGCCTCCAAAAGTAACCTGGCAGGACAAAAAAGGAAACAACATCACGAATTATGTAATCGATATTGTTTTCGATTTAGATAAGCGGGAAGTATATCTGAACGAAGATAATTTGAAAGAATACGATGAAGAGCGTTCCCCTGAATATTTGCGCGCTATAAAAATACAAGGTGGCAACAACAAGGCCATCTATGCAACTGCTGAGCCTAAAAAACTAGTACAAGTTTTTAAAACCTTTTTTGGTAAGCTAGACAATGAAGATGCTGATCGTGGGGAACTGATGGAGGCAATAGAGAAGGATTATCCGCAGTTTGCGGGAACCGAGTTTTATCAGCTACTCGAACAAGTGTTTTTTCTTCGGCAAGCCTTTCTGGAGCTAGCGGTGAAGGAAGAAAAAGGTAAAATGAAGTTTGACGCTAAGCATGTTTTGGATTCCCTTGAGTTAGGGCGGAAAGATAACATAGTGTTACTTTATGCCAGCGTCAAAAGTGAAGAACTCGGTATATCCAAACCCACGGCTTTTTCGCAACTGCAAGGATATAATGACTTCCTTAGCGCTAAATTTTTATCTCCTGCTCATCCGGACAGTTCTAACGAGGAAAGACTATGCTACGCTTCAGGCGAATTCCAAGAGCAAGTAACTGAGCTATCTCTTTCTACTCGCTACAGTCTCAACAAAATGTTCGTTAAGAAAACCAAGAACTACGCGCATTCCTTCGACAAAAATGCGTTTTCAAAAAACTATCAGCTAGGCTTGAAAGCTCAAGCTCACCTCGACTTGGCATCCAATTATATTTTACAAAACCATAAAATAAAAATTGCGGGGATCGATCATGTAGTTATGCCCGAGTTTCTAAGCCAAGACTCTATGGACTTAGATATTGCACTCGAAAAGATTGGTATATCTTCAGAATTTCTGTTCCATTCCAGCCCCTTGGCGGAACTCGATGAACTGGTGAAAAATATTGAGTTAGAAACCGACAGCATTTTTTGGCTAAACTTTTTCGCTTTCGATTCAGATGGCAACTTTTTTAAAACCACTGGTCAAATTAAAGATGTAAGCCGCTTCTATTTTCAAAGGGTACTTGAGACGTTTGTAGAAATTAACTGGTTGATGCGGAAAATGAACAAAGCGGTTGATTGGGAAGCAGTAAACCGAGCATACAGACAAATATTTTCATTCAATTTCCGATCAGCGTATCAACTCATTCCGGTAAGAAAAGACAAAGAGAAAAAGAACAAAGCTTTAGCTCTGTTCAAATCCATTCTTGAAAACCGCGGACCAGACCCTAGGCTCTTATTCGAATACTTTTGCGAGCTTATACAGTGCCACTACTATGGTCGTTATACCGCTTACAAAAATGTGCATGATTATTCCAATGGCGGTAACCGCAATAGAGACGACTACTTCATTTGGGCTTGCCGGGACAGCGTATTCAAATACTTAGCATTTATTCAAGTTCTTAAACAACTAAACCTGATCAATATGGAGACAAAAAATGAATCTACTTCAAATAAGGCATCAAGCAGCGAGGAAGTAGAGCAATTCTTTGAAAAAATGGGCTATAGCGATTCCCAAAAGTCTATGTTTCATCTGGGCAGAATGCTCAATGCAGTAACGTACATTCAACGCGACAAGAAGAAAACTGCGCTTGAAAAAGTAAACTTTAGTGGCATGGACAGAGACGACATAGTCCGGCTAAGGATCAGTCTTGTAGAAAAAGCTAAGCAGTATGGAGAAGTGGGCAAAGTCATTTTTCACGACGCCCGCTTCGGCGAGTTGTTTGACTTCGAAAACTGGGGCATGCCTCCTCAGGAAGCCGTCTTTTTTCTATTGACTGGCTATTCATACGGCTTAGTCAAAAGCGAATCCAAAGAATCATAATTTCAACAAATAACCTTTAAAACCACCATAATCATGGCTAATACCATCAACAACTCCTCTGATTTTCTTTTCCTGTACGAGGCCTCCCAATGCAATCCTAACGGTGACCCCGATCAGGAAAACAAGCCGCGCATGGATTACGATACAAAGACAAACCTGGTCACTGATACACGCGTAAAGCGATTTATCCGGGATTATCTGAAGACCATCAATGAAGAGGAGATCATCTTCGTAGACATGGAGGGAGAGCGACAGGTAAACATGGAGGGTAAACTCCAAGCAGTTATTAATCGTGCTTTAGGGAAAGGAGCTGATTTTTATGGAAAAGCTTTTGCTAAATCCTCCGGGTATCTTGAAATTTATGACGAGGTGATGAAGAAAGCTCAAGCCGACGAAAAAGCCCCATGGACGTTATTGACAGACAAAGATGCGCTCAAAAAACATAAATTGCTGAAACAAGCGAATATTTCCTTTCTTCGGTATCTAATTAAGGAGCAATTCATCGACATCCGGCTATTCGGCAGTGCCTTTGCGGTAGAAGGGTTCACCAAGGCGTATACCGGACCGGTGCAGTTGAACTGGGGCTACTCGCTGAACAAAGTAGAATTGATGGATTCAGATTCTATCGTGACTATCATGAATGATGATAGCAGTACCTTCGGCAAAGACTACCGGGTACACTACAGCTTGCTGGCATTCAATGGCACCATCAATAAGTTCGCCGCCAAAACGACCGGGCTAAAAGAAGAAGACATTAAAGTGTTCCGCGATGCGATCTGGAACGCCATCCCAGCCATGCCTACGCGGTCAAAGCTTAATCAATACCCTAAACTGTATGTCGAGCTGATTTACAATGAAGGTTTTACCAACGGACAATTTGGAGACCTGAGAAACTACGTATCTGCCCAACCCAAAGATGGCTTGGACGAGAAAAAAGTGCGCCGTTTTAATGACCTAGAGCTAGACCTCAGCAAGCTCAAAGCCTTAGTTGAGGGAGACGAAGGCAAAACAATCAAAAATGTAATTGTGCGTACCTCTGCGGACCTGGAATTCTCAGTGTAAGCTGAGCCACTAAAAACTCAGTTTATGGAAATTTTGACCTTTGAAGTGCGTGGAAAAATGGCGCACTTTCGAAAATACTACGCCAACAATACGGCTTTTAGTTTTTCCATCCCACCAAGGACAACACTTATGGGCATGGTGGCTGCGGCTATGGGCTGGCAGAAGGATGACTATTACGATAAGCTTTCCACGAAAAAAATTCGTTTTGCTATACGTGTATTAGAACCCATGAAGAAGAGTTTTCATCGACTAAATTTCATAAGAATAGATGATAACATCGGAGATTTTTCAAAAAGCATGAGTTCTGATTTTCGTGGTCATTCTGGCAAGCCGATCCAAACGCCATTCGAAGTGATTACGCCAATCGATTTGCGTACAGGCGATGTGGCGTATCAGGTTTTTCTGGCCGCTGGTGAATCAGGGACAGGTACCTTTGATGAAATAGCGCAGCATTTCACCAATCATCCGCCCGTTTACAATCTGTCATTAGGCACCGCAAACTTCCAAGCGAACCTGACAAACATTCAGCTATTAAAAGCTGCCCAAATCGTGGAGCAGCAAGCAGAAGGCTTTGCGTTGCTGCATTCTGCCGTGCCTTCAAAGATGGTGGAAGAACTCTCCTTTGAGAAGGATCAGCTCGACCGATACAATTCGGTGGAAGAAGAACTGCTCCCCGGCGAGTTTTACAGCGACCCGAAACGGATGAGAGAGCTGAAGAGCATGAACCGGCTGCTATTCTCAATTTCCCAGCATCCCATAAGAGTCCGGCTAAACGCCTCTTTTTGGGAGGTACACACTGAGCGCGAATCGTTGAATATTCAATTCATGGACGTATGAGTTACTATTCTCACAGCACTACTCGTGAAGACGGCACGACTGTTGGCAGCAAGCTGCTGGCTGTGCATACCCAAGGTGTCCTCGACAAAGCACTGCACCACTGGCATGACGGGATTTCCTTTGATGTCAGTAATACTCAAATCAAAGCGCTTTTAGAAGACATCGTGCGCTTTCATGACTTAGGTAAGTATACGCCGTATTTTCAGAACTATCTACTCAAGCGCCCACCCATAGACCAAAAACTGAAGCAACATGCCAGATTTGGCGGATACGCTGCTTACCAGCGCTGGCTGGATAAAGGGGAGCAGAAATTGGCAATAGTTGCATTATTGCTCATTTACCGACATCATAGTTATTTGTTCCGGCTTAACGATTTGGTGAAAAAGCTCGAGGACGGAGATAATCAGAAGGTGTTCAATGAGCAATTACACAGTATTGAGCAGATCATTAAAACCATAGAGCAAGACAGTCAGCTCTTTGACCTGAAGTCGCTCTTGGTTTATCCCAATGTTCGGGGGGTTCGAAGAGCTGAAAGAGTCTGGGTAAAAAAACAAGCTGATATTCAGGATTATTACCTCTGCAATTACCTGTTCTCTCTACTCATCGAAGGAGACAAGTTAGATGCCTCCGAAACGGAAGTATACCACAGAAAGCCGATTGAACCCGATCTGGTTGATCGCCGTTTTGGCAAGCCTGCACCATCAGATGCTGTTGATCTTTTCTCCTTAAACCAGAATGAAATACGTAATTTTTGCAGGTCTGAAGTAGTTGCTCATCTAGAGAATGAAGATGTGCTGGGGCAAAGGGTCTTTACGCTGACCGCTCCCACCGGGATCGGCAAAACCATGACCGCCTTAGACTTCGCACTTAAGTTGAAAGACAAGATAAGCAAGGTTGAAGGCTATGAGCCCCAACTGATTTACGCCTTGCCTTTTATCAATATCATCGAGCAGGCTCTTAGTGAATATGAGAAAACGTTAGCCAAAAGCTCCTTTGCCCCCCTTACGTTGGGGCACTATCAGTTTGCTGACATTTTTGGTGATCCGCAAGACGGTGACGAAAGCGGCTACGAGCAAAAGCTCATGCAGTTGGATACCTGGCAGAGCGATATCGTTATCACCTCTTTTGTGCAATTTTTCGAAACATTAATTTGCAACCGAAATAAGCTGCTGAAAAAGTTCAACCACTACGCTGGCAGTATTATCATTTTGGATGAAGTGCAAACCCTTCGGCTAGACTACATGCCGCTGATCGGCGCCGCCCTGCACTATTTGGCGAAGTTTCTCAACGCGCGAATCATATTGATGACCGCTACGAAGCCCAAGATATTCGAACTCGCTGAGAAGGAAATACTAACGGATGAAGGTGAAACGGTTCGGCCACTGGAGCTCTTGACTTCTCACGATAAAGTTTTTGCCTTGTTTAACCGCACCACGATTTATCCAAAATTAACAGATTTGGAAGGCGAGCCTGAGGAAAGAAGCCAATCCTTTATGGAAAGTCTATTTCCATCACTGTGGTCTTCTGAAAAGTCCTGCATTATTGTCTGCAACACCGTTAATCGGTCGATATTCCTGCACGATAGCATTAAAGATTACTGCGGCGAGCATGGCTTAAACACCCCTGTATTCTATTTATCTACCAATATTGCTCCGGTAGAGCGCATGGAGCGGATTGAGCAAATCAAGCAAGCTCTTGACGAAGGAGTCGCGCCGATACTCATTGCTACTCAAGTTGTGGAGGCAGGCGTGGACATTGACTTTGATATGGGTTTTAGAGATTTAGGACCGATAGATTCGATCATCCAAGTGGCGGGCCGGATCAACCGGCATGATGACCGCACACGCTCCGGGGCGCCGTTGTACATCGTCGACTTTGCGGAGTGCGATACGATCTACGGAAAATTGACAGCCACTCAGGCCAGAAAAGCACTTCGGGAAGCAGAAGCGATTCCGGAAAAAGATTATCTCAATCTAATCACAAAATACTTTGACGACATCTCAGACAGGCTTTCTTTCAGGAAGTCCAGAGCATTCTTTGCTTCGATGAAAACCTTGAAATACGATCATGAAAACTGGAAAGAAGAACACCCAGTTTCTGCCTTTCGAATCATTGAACAATCGTCAGATTACCGCTCGGTGTTCATTGAACTGGATGAAGAAAGCAGTAGCATCAGGGATGCCTATTTGAATAAAATCATAGGTCAAATCTCAAAAGAAGATTTCGACAGAACATACAAGCGCAGTTTTCAACAGAGGATTATTTCGGTACCTAAAAAGTACACGCACGGTCTGGAAGCTATTAACCAATATGACGAAAACATACTTCTAGTTCCCCTTGAGCTGCTGAATACCTACTATGATCGTAGCACCGGTTTCAAACGGGAAACAGAATCAAACGAAACTTACATGTTTTGACAGGTTGGCAAAAGCCTTCCCTGGCAAGACGGCAGCGGCTTTTGCCAACACAATTTTTTAAACCCATGCACCAAACCACCATCCACTTCCCCGACCTCCGCCTATCCCCCCGCGACGGGCACAAGCTGCGCGGCTATTTCAGCCGGCTGTTTGGGGCGGGGTCTGATTTATGGCACAACCATCAATCCGACGGGCGGCCCATCTACCGGTATCCGCTTATACAGTACAAGGTCGTAGACCGGCAGCCCATGCTGACCGGGGTGGGAGCGGGCGCACAATTGCTGGTGCAGCATTTTCTGGAAGTCCGGGAACTGGAGATAGACGGGCTGCGCCTGCCGGTGCACAGCAAGCAGGTGAATAGCGGGAAAGTAGAAGTAGGCGTGAACGGCAGCCTCCACCGGTACCGCTTTGCGAACCCCTGGTTTGCTTTCAATCAGCATAACTATCAGGAATATCAGGACAAACCGGTGCAGGAGCGGCAGCCCTTCCTGGAGCGCTTGCTAACCGGGCATATCCTTGCATTCTACAAAGGTGTGGAGCATTGGGAGGAAGAAAAGATTCTGGTTAACCTGTTGGAGGTACATCCATTAATGGCCAAGTTCAAAAATCAGCCCATGCTGATGTTCAGGGGACAGTTTGTGACCAATGCCCGGCTGCCGGAGTACATTGGGTTGGGCAAATCAGTGTCGAGGGGTTTCGGGACAGTATGTGCCGCCGCCAACTTGTCAGGTTTCCCCGGGAAAGGCCGGTGACCCTGACAAGTTTGGCCCCGGGCCCGGTTTCCCCGGGAAAGGCCGGTGATCCTAATAATTTGCCCCAAACCTGTCAGGATCTACCATGGTGCCTGGGAAACCTGACAGGGTTGGGGCATCAATTAAATGGAAATGATATGAGCACTACAAAAAATATCCGTACGCCGCTTGAGCCTGGCCATTACTATCACATTTTCAACCGTGGAAATAACCGGGAAAATCTGTTTTATAAGCCAGGCAACTATGATTACTTCCTGCGTAAATATGCACATTATTTGGAGGGCTATGTGGAGACGGCAGCCTATTGCTTATTGCCCAACCACTTCCACCTGGTGGTGCGGGTGAGGCCAATGGAAGCTTTATTGCCGGTTGCAACAGCAGCTTTTAAAAAGCAATGGGCCAAAGTTAAGCCTGAAGGGGAAGAAGCCGTGCATGACTGGCTTTGCTGGTCGGTGTCGGAACGCATCCGGCTTTGGAAAATGGGGTATTCTAAAGCCATTAACCGGCAGGAAGGAAGGATTGGGAGCTTATTTCAGAAGCCTTTTCGCCGCAAACGGATTGACGATGATGATTACCTCCGGCATGCTATTGCCTATGTGCATTTGAATCCCGCTGCACATGGTATTTGGGATGATTTTGGCAGTTATCCATGGAGTTCTGTTGGGTGTTACGAAAAGCGGGAAGAAGGACTTAATGGTTTGATAAGACCGGAATGGGCTGTTTTTGGTGGCAAGGAGGCGTGTTTGGAATATCATCATCAGTTCTGGAGGCAAAAGCGGGCTGATGCATCGCTTGTGGAGGATTGGATGGAATGATGGGGCTGGCACCGGAGCTGTGTGGGTTTGGGGTTTGAATTTGGGAATTTGATTGCAGGTGCCCCCCTATACCTGTCAGGAGCAAGGAGGGTGCCAGGGAAACCTGACAGGTTGGGGGGCGGGTAAAAAGGATAATTATGCAGATACATTTGAATACTTACGGTACTTACCTGCACGTGCGCGATCAGATGTTTGAAGTGCGCAGGCGGGAGGATGGGAAAGTGCACAAAACGCCTTTAGCTGCGCATAAGGTCAAAAGCATTTGGATATCAGCTGGCGTGGCGCTCTCCTCGGATGCGGTGAAGCTGGCGATGCAGCACAATATCGATATTGTGTTTCTGGAAAAAAACGGGCAGCCTTACAGCCGGGTATGGCATGCTAAGCTGGGCAGTACAACACTCATCCGCAAGGAGCAGCTCAAAGCTACGCTGGGGCCTGCCGCCTTGGCTTATACACAGCAATGGCTGGGCGCAAAGCTGGACAATCAGATTGATTTTGTCAAACGGTTGCGCAGCCACCGGCCTCAGCATGGTGCGTATCTTGAGGAGCGGCTGCAACGCATGGAGCGCATCCGGGAGCGCCTGGCCACCATTGAAGCGCCACATCTTGATGAAGTGGCAGATCAGATCCGGGGGCTGGAGGGCACCGTTGGGCGGTTGTACTTTGAGGTGCTGAGCTCCGTGCTTCCAAGGCATTATCAGTTTAGCGGACGAAGCTTCCGGCCAGCGGAAGACCCTTTCAATGCCTTTCTGAACTACGCCTATGGAATGTTATATGGCCGGGTGGAAAAGGCACTCATTTTGGCAGGGCTGGATCCTTATCTGGGATTCCTGCACCGGGATGGCTATAATTATAAAAGCCTGGTCTATGACTTCATTGAACCGTTCCGGATTTATGCAGAGGAGCCGGTGTTCCGCTTGTTCTCAGGCAAAAAAGTAAGGCAGGACCATGTGGATGAGCTGGCAAATGGCTGCCGGCTGAATCAGGAAGGGAAAGTATTGCTGGTGGAGCGCCTTAACCGGCATCTTGAAGAAGAGCGCATCCGGTACCGGGGCAAAAATCAAACGCGGGGCAATATTATTCAGTTTGAAGCGCACCAAACAGCTAATGAACTCATCAAAACCGAATCGTTATGATCGCCTGGGTAATGTATGATATAGAACAGGACCGCGCCCGCACCCGTGTGGCAAAGTATTGCAAACAAGCCGGGCTCTACCGGGTACAGTATTCTGTCTTTTTGGGCACGCTTAATGCGAATGAGAAGGATGTGCTCGAATTACAGATTGAGCAGGAAATTGACCCTGACAAAGACAAGGTCTACATTTTTCCGATGAGCCAGTCTGCATTGCAGCAGACGACCTGCCTCGGCCAGGCTTTGGACAAGAAGCTGGTGACAGATGAGGTCAGGGCATTGTTTTTTTAGGTAATCAGATTATGGAATCATGTTGAGCCTGACGCCATCCCAGATTATTGAGTATTTGTACTGTCCGCGGTACACCTACTTCGAATATGTGCTTCAGATACCACAGCACGAAGAGAAATACTACAAAGTGATGCGCGGGCGGGAGCTTCATATGGAGAAAGCCCGTCAAAACGTGGAGTACCTGCGCCGTCGGATCGGAGTCACGGACAAGCGCCTCAATCAATACCTGACGAATGAATTGCTCCGGGGAGAAGTGGATGAGGTGCTTTGGCTGAAAGACGGCACTATGGCCCCGCTGGACTATAAGTTTGCCCGATATGAGGAAAAAGTCTATGAAACTTACAAGACGCAGCTATACTGTTATGCCTGGCTTATCCGTGAGAACTTTGGCAAGGATGTAGACCGTGGCTATCTGGTATACACCCGAAGCCGGAACAAGCTGGTGGAATTACAGATAGGAGCATCTCACATGAATGAGGTAGAAAAAGCAGCGTATGACATCAACAAAATTGTTGTTCAGAATTATTATCCGAAGGCTACAAAATATAAGCGAAGATGTGTAAATTGTACCTATCGCAATATTTGCATTAAGTAGCCGGCAACTCCGGGCGTAAATTTATTTCGAGACAGGCTTTTCCGGTACTTAAACGTTTGTTTTACAGTCTTTTAGACTTTCGAAAAGCAGTGGAAATTGCCCTCCAAACCGTTCTTTGACCTATTGGAATAATTTTTTCGGGGACGAGAAAAGTTTGGGTTTATTGTTGAGTATGAGTACTTTGGCGCTTGAGACGGCTTCGAGCGCACTATCCAGCATAATTAGGATTGAAACACCGACGCCCGTATAAATCCGCGTTCCTGGGAATCTGCTTCGAGCGCACTATCCAGCATAATTAGGATTGAAACGGAAGCGAATAGACCAAAACGGGCAGGCTATAGACCTTCGAGCGCACTATCCAGCATAATTAGGATTGAAACTAACGAGTGGAAGAAACAAAGCTAATTCACGTACTACTTCGAGCGCACTATCCAGCATAATTAGGATTGAAACAGCAATTAGTGATCGGTCGAGACCTTAATGGAGACCCTTCGAGCGCACTATCCAGCATAATTAGGATTGAAACGCGCTAAGAAGCTAGACAACAGCCCTATGCCTGTGCCTTCGAGCGCACTATCCAGCATAATTAGGATTGAAACTATCAACCCCTTGCTGTTGCGCTATTTCAATAGCAACTTCGAGCGCACTATCCAGCATAATTAGGATTGAAACGGCCCTTGCTTATGGCAGGGCTTTTTGCATTGATTGCTTCGAGCGCACTATCCAGCATAATTAGGATTGAAACCGCGCTGGTTAGCTTGTGCTTTTTGCCGGGCTTCTATCTTCGAGCGCACTATCCAGCATAATTAGGATTGAAACTATCGGCATGTGGCATGGGAATTGGTGTTTTCTGTCTTCGAGCGCACTATCCAGCATAATTAGGATTGAAACCTGTAGCATTGGTAGCAGCAAATCGTTTTTTGCGTCACTTCGAGCGCACTATCCAGCATAATTAGGATTGAAACGCGTCTTGCTTGTCGTATTGGTTCATCTGTAGTTGTCTTCGAGCGCACTATCCAGCATAATTAGGATTGAAACTCATGTAGTTTCTGAATCTCCTGCTTGATCAGGCTGCTTCGAGCGCACTATCCAGCATAATTAGGATTGAAACCAGCGCCTACGATAGGCGCAGGGCTCAGCATTGCAGGCTTCGAGCGCACTATCCAGCATAATTAGGATTGAAACTTGCGAGATATAACATTCATGCTGTTCAATTTTCGGGCTTCGAGCGCACTATCCAGCATAATTAGGATTGAAACTTGCCAGTTCAATATCCAATCCTCGTACAGACATTTCTTCGAGCGCACTATCCAGCATAATTAGGATTGAAACCCTTCCGGAGTCTCAAAATCGAGCTTGATACTGCCTACTTCGAGCGCACTATCCAGCATAATTAGGATTGAAACGCCCTAACGAAGAAATAGCCGCTTATTGTTTTGAGGTCTTCGAGCGCACTATCCAGCATAATTAGGATTGAAACACCTTTAATTCGCTGCATCTCTTCAAAAACGTCATACTTCGAGCGCACTATCCAGCATAATTAGGATTGAAACCGCTCGGCATAGTGACCTCCTCAAAGAATTCATCCCCCTTCGAGCGCACTATCCAGCATAATTAGGATTGAAACATTTAACGCGGCCGTTCCTAATCGCAGGTACGTGCCCTTCGAGCGCACTATCCAGCATAATTAGGATTGAAACCCAGACTACAGTGCAAAAGAACTATTAGTGCGGATTGCCTTCGAGCGCACTATCCAGCATAATTAGGATTGAAACTATTCCGCTACAGGCGTTGCCTCAGTGGTAGAAGGGCTTCGAGCGCACTATCCAGCATAATTAGGATTGAAACAGCACATGGTAGCTGTCAGAACGGGAAA